>JAERTJ010000087.1 GCA_016844945.1 Fidelibacterota bacterium
TGTTTCTACGTATATCTTTGACACGCTTTTCTACAGTTGATTTTGGGCTCATTCTTTAATCCTTTTTTGCTTTCAGGATAACCCAAAAGTATCTCTTAAGAAATCAAACTAAATAATCCAACTTGTTCTGACAGGATACAGGTGTTCAACGTGTTTGTTAAGTATAACTTTTATCAATCAAGATCATGTCCTATTTGAGTAAAAGTACCTTTCGGGCTGCTGTAAAACCTTCTGCTTGCATCCCAATAACGTATACCCCGGAAGCAACGGACTTCCCGCGACTATTTAAACCTCTCCAGACAATACTGTTTTCACCAGCTCCATAAATCGTTTCTGAGCTCCCACTTTCCCACACTACTCTGCCCTTTAGATCATAGATCACCAGGGATATTTTAGAGTCCTGAGGTGAATAAAAGGGAATGGTAACGGATGCATTAAATGGGTTGGGGAAGCAGGGCAGAAGCGCCATTTTTTCTGGTTGAATAATCGACCCATCGGTGGCTGAAATATCTGTAGTAAATTCATATCGATCCCCCCGCTGAAAGGGGATATTCATGGAGATGAGGATAGAGTCTCCAGGCTGCCATAATTGAAGTGTATCAGGGTCGGGGGAGGTATCAAACCTCCAACAAAGCGATTTCCTGGTCGAGTCGATGAGACGTGGGTAATTTTCTTCATACAAAAATATAGGTTCACCCACCTGCCATCGACGGTCATTTAACCATTCCATAACTGCAACATCAACTGGCTCCTCAGAACCATCCAGGGCATTGAATATTTGAAAGGGAACTGCCACCGGGCTTATGAGGGCGGTATCAACCCCCATTTCACTGAATGTCATGAGATACTGACCAGGAATTCCAGGGTCACAGAAATTTACAGGCTGAATGTCAAACGAGGGTGAACCACGAATCCATTCAATGGTATCCACCTCTACATTCGGCCAGCTCAAAAACCTTAGTCTAAGACCATGGAAATAAGGTGTTTCCATAAAATTGAACAATTGATCATAGGTATAAAGCGTGTCATTTTCTGTCTCATCCACGATGCGCATCCGCGTGTGGCCCCATTCGCTTGAATTAAAGGGAAGTGCATAATACTCAATGGAGTAATCGTGCCCTGTCAATTCATTCGCATCAACGATGAGTGGGATAATGGATGCGTTCGAATTACCATGGGTATGTGATATTAAAGATCCCGGGAGTACAGGAAGTTGATTTTCAGTCCGGAAAAGGGATGAATAATATGTTCTTTCCAGTTCCCCATCACTCACATCCATTCGTAGTTGCATGGCTGAAGAATTTGGAAAACGACTGGTATCCCAGACATATGGAGTATTTGCTAGCCCTGCCTCAATCAATACCCAGCCAGGATATTCTTCTGGAAAACAGTATAAGTCTATGCTTAGCTCATCTCCCTCAAGATCAACCAATTCCCAGTGGATGTTATATTCACCTGAGACAAGCTCGTTTTCTGCAGGTGAAACAAAGTGTCCAAAGCCAGGTGAATTTCCAGGATTATTGATGATAATTGAATCGATCTGATCAAATCCAAATAGAGAATTACTACCAGCCATTACCTGGATACTGTACCAGGGGTAGTCTGGTAAATCATTGACAGCTACTGTCACACCCGGGACAGAAGAATCAGCAAATCGCCAATCATCCCAAACACCACTTTCTCCCCTGAACCGAATGCCCCATTCATCCTGAACGACTCCCTCCAGACCTTCATAGGACCAGCCAACAGATACATCGTGCATATGCTCTGAATGCATTTGTGGGTTTATAATTTCAACTTGAGGAGAATAATAATTTGCATCCACAAAAGCCTGCAGCCGCTCCATGTTCCCTTTCAGGTCCTGTGGGATATTCATGCTATTCTGGACATCCTTTTTACCAAGCACGAGGGCTGCAATGAAGTTTAATGTATCGCCTGCTGGAAAATTAAAGGGTCCAGTTGCCGCCATTAACAGACAGTCTCTACCCGAATTCTCTTCTAAACCAAGGGCTGCTGAACCATCAAAATGACTGTGTGTTTCGCCAGTTGAATCCGGTTGAAAATACCATTCCTCATAGTGTGACGCCCTGATATTAGTTGTGCCGGAGGGTTGACCACGCCACTCCCAACCTGTAAACACTTCGTTTGGATAATCCACATCTCCGGAGATCAGTGCATATTGTATGGCTTCCTTATCAATGGAACCAGGACAACCACTGGCTCCAGCATATCCGTCGGGACAACTGGCCCCCCATGCTTCATCTTGTAACACTCCTGGTCTCGTATACCAGTTGAACCAACGCCAACTACTCAATCCCAGCATTTCACCCTGGTTTACATCTGTGAGGCCATCATCATCAAAGTCCATGCTATAAGGTGCGACTGGCGTTTCAATAAATTGGAGCCCGACATGCTGGAGATCTGTGGCACCATTGCTATTGCCATCGTAATCCCAGATGAAGGTTGAATTTGACTCAAGATCCATAGCCATCATATCATCATCATTGGTTCTGCCTGTGTAGCGACCATTACGGAGTCGGGAATATGAATCAACATCAAAGTAGAATCCGGAAAAGACATTCTCATAGTCCCATTCAGATTCATTGACCAATTGCATACGAATGAGGATGGCATCTTCATACACTGGATTATCAAAATCACTCAGTGTGGTTAATACTTTTACTTGTGTTGGATAGCCCTGGGTCTGATCCTCATCCCGATTGGCATAGGGATCATCTGTAAATTCAAAATAGATGTCACGTTCCCCTGTGAAATCACCTGATCCATCTATTCCGGGCCAGTATGAACCATCACCATTGTTGGGCCAACTTGCAGTTAGATCGCTATGGGCCAGTAACCTACGGGGATCCTCAGCTTGTGTCCAGAAATCACTAAATGCATCTCCAGCCCTTAACTCGCCTGAGAAAAGCTCTCCATATGAGTTATCTACGGCTTCCCAGTCAGTTTGTACCAAACCGATTGATCTATCAAACCAGGATTCACTTACTGTAGGTCCAAAATAAAGAGATGTATCCGGGAAATCAGGGTGAGATCTAAGGGCCCAGGGGTAGTTGGTTCCTGTTTCATCACGACCAGGCAACCCCAGAAAAAATGAGAGACCAGTTACATACTGATAGTTTTCGTCTGCTCCCGATGGCTCGAGATAATAATGCGAAAGAACCCCGGAATTAATGGATGCATTTTCAATTCCACCCTTTGTAGCAAAACCAATGGCTCGATCATTCACTGACCTCTGCGATCCCAAAGGATGAGATGTTAGTAAATGATCATCAATAGCCAAAGCAGTGTGAACGAGTACGAGCAAGAAAATGAATTTGTGCATGATTTCCCCTCTATAATTTGAATCTGGATTGAGCTGGATGAGTATAGCGGGTTATCACCGAAGTTCAATGTGATTCCGTACTAGTTCTGATACGGATATCCCTTGTGCTTATTCAGAATAGTTTGGATAATCCGTATAGCCTTCGACACCCGCAGTATAAAAGGTTTTCGGATCGGGTTCAGCTAGCGGCCAGCCATTCTTTATTCGATCAGGTAGATCAGGATTAGAAATGAATGGTCGTCCAAACACAATTGCATCAGCCCGTCCCGATTGAAGTTCCCTTTCGGCTTCTTCAGGCTGATAGTAGCCATTTGCCAGCAAAAAACCTTTATATCGCTCACGATAATAACCAATCACATCATCAATAAACCCAGGCATATCCAGATTCTTATAGGGTCTTGTCAGATGGAGGTAAGCCAGATCATAATCGTTCAATCGCTGAATGATATAGTCAAATGTTGGAGCGGTATTTTCATTCACCTCAATTCCGCCAGCATCATGCATCATAGGATTCAGACGTGCACCAATTCGCTCCACAGGCATAACCTCACTTAACGCATCGATAACCTCAAAGAGTAGTCGAGCCCGGTTCTCTACGCTCCCACCATAATGGTCATCACGTACATTACTTGATGCGCTGAAAAACTGGTGAAACAGATACCCATTTGAGGAATGAATTTCCACCCCATCAAACCCAGCTTCCATTGCATTAGCTCCCGCCCTTTTGAAGTCGTTTATGGTGGTTTGAATGTCATCAAGACTCATGGCTTTCGGAGTGACAGTTTGCGTACGACCACTCCTCTTGGTTCTGATGGGTCGATTCGGGTTGATCGCTGAAGGTGCCAGGGGTAGCTCTCCACCATGGAAATCTGGATGAGAGATACGACCTACATGCCAGAGTTGGGTGAATATTCGCCCCCCTTCTTCATGTACTGCCTCGGTGACTTTTTGCCAACCTTCTACCTGAGCCTTTGACCAGAGACCAGGTACATCGACATACCCTGTGGCTATGGGTGAAACATTCGTACCCTCTGAGATAATGAGTCCCGCTGACGCCCGTTGACGGTAATATTCAACATGGAACTTTGTTGGAGCCAATTCAGGATTATCGGTCCTGGATCGGGTCAGGGGTGCCATGAAGATACGGTTTGAGAAGTGTATTGAGCCTGAGTAAGCGGTTGATAGCAGTTTCATTGTGCGAGACGCCTTAATTATGAAGTTTTACCAATTACCTTGGGAATGTTTGTCTACTATAATGCAAAACAAACAGAAAGTGCGGACGAAACGAACTTAACTGGTTTTCGGAAAAGGGTTTCGCTTTGTGATAGATCCAGTCAGAAAACGCCATATGATTTTAGGCGTTGTCAACCAGCGGATACGTTTACCGTTCTTATCATTTATGAGCATTTTATCCACCAACCAGGGGGTAACTGTCTCAACCCGATCAGCAAGGATATTGAAAATCTTTGTAGCCTTTTTCCCCTCTAGTGTTTCTGGTTTATGATCCCCCATAAGGAGGTCGGTGATAACCATCCCGGGACTTATGGAGCCAATATTTACGGGTGAATCATTGAGTTCGTTGACCAGACCTTTGGTTAGATATGCGACTGCACGTTTGGTGGTCCCATAAGTAGCTATTCTATCCACATGGCGACCATCGCTGCCAAGCCCCTCCATATTGTAAATGAACCCGAAACCCTGGTCAGACATACCACGTATGGCTACCTGGCATCCATACATCAAGCCTTTGAGGTTCACATCTATAATTGAATCAATTGTGTTTGACGGGATGTCCCAGAGATTTTCTGTCGCAGTCCCAATACCGGCATTATTAATCCAGATATCAACTCGCCCAAAATGTTCGGATGATTGTCGCCACAAGCGCTCCAGTTGTTCTTTATCTCTAACATCGCAGGGGTATCCCATCACTCGCCCTGAACCATGTGTCGATGAAAGCACTTTTACCACTTCATCTACCGTCTCTTTGGTTCTCCCACTTATGGTCACAGAACAATCCCTTGCAAGAAATGCCTGCGCTAGACCATATCCAATTCCGCGAGTGCTCCCGGTGATCACAACAGCTTTCAAGGAATCCTCCTGTTCGCCTTGATTAGCCTGCCCTTGTTTATCATTTCAGATATTTTACCAATGCTTCAATCGCGGAGAGGATGGCCAATTCGGTTTGAGCAACTGGTTTCCCCGCTTTTTCTAATATCCCTGTGCTTTGCTCTATCCATGATACTCCAACTTCTCCTCTGGACTGAATTAACTCCATGGATTCAAGACCAAGATCAGCTACGGCAGACAAAGCTTCTGACATTGGTCGTATCTCATGCAGGATTGGTGATGCATCAATTATGGTAGATAATTTCGCATGATTTCCTGACCAGGAGATGAGGTGCTGATTAATCTCAGAGGCAAGTGAAGGATCAGACCCACCCTGGTTAAGAAACCTATCTACATTTTGTCTAAATAGCCTGGCAACTTCAGCATCGGGTCTGGCTGCATCGATTACCCGTGTTAACGGTGTATATGAGTAGTGCACACGCTGTCTATTCCTGCTATATACCTTGACCGACTCAAGCACATCAACCAACGTTTTTAGTGGCACGATATCTCTATTTCCAGTCAATCTTCTCAACATCATGGGATAATTTCTCTCATGCGTCAAACCAAGCTCTTCCAGCCTAAAACTGGTAATCTTCATGCGACGATACATATCGTCCAGATCTTGAACTGATCGATCAGACCAAAAGCGTTCTGCTATTGCAGCTGTACGGGGCCAAATACGGGAATCGACGATCTCAGGAGTAACAAACTCTGCCCACATGGTGGCCTCGCCGCCCAAAATTAAAGACTGTTCCTTTTCATTGAGCGGAGAATCGGCAGGCAGTGGATCATTCAAGTAGTGATAATCTGTTGGCTGGTGTAAATCGATATAGTAGCCATTAGACAACAGACTTCGATAGCCTCTCTGGGCTGCTGTTATCATGGCTTCACGTCCACGCCAGGACTGTAATACAATATCCTTAGGCATGTCCTCGTGAAGTATCTCATCCCAGCCAATCATCTTCTTCCCGTAGCTTTTTAAGCTTGTGAGAAGTCGCTGGTTGAAATAGTTCTGTAAATCTCCATTATCAGAAAAACCCATCCTTTTCTTGAAAGCCTGGATTTGGTCGTTGCTGTCCCAATGGACACCTTTGTTCTCATCTCCACCAATGTGAACATATTCATCCGGGAATAGAGCGGTCATCTCCTTGAAAAAGGCATCCAAAAAGGTATAGGTCTCTTCAATTGCTGGATTGAATGTGGGCTGCATAATCCCCCATTTTCGCTCAATGGTGTAAGGACCTGGTGCGGATGCTAACTCTGGATAGGCTACGAGCCAGCTGGTTGCATGACCGGGGAGATCAAATTCCGGGATAACACGAATTCCTCTATCAGCAGCATATGCAACCACTTCCCTGATTTGCTCATGAGTATAATAGAACCCATCTGAGCCTAGCTCATGAAGCTTAGGATAAGTTTTTGATTCCACCCTGAACCCTTGATCCTCAGTCAAGTGCCAGTGCAGCACATTCAATTTCACTGCAGCCATCCCATCCAGGTTTCGCTTGATCACATCGACTGGCATAAAGTGGCGGCAGGCATCCATTAATAGTCCTCGCCAGGGAAACCTGGGGGCGTCATCTATGGTCAGAGCGGGTAGAAAGTATCCTGATGTATCAGCATCCAATAGCTGTAGAAAAGTTTCGAGACCTCGTATGGCTCCGACATCGGTCTCGGCCTTTAATGAGATACCTGAGTCACTTATTTTAAGCTGATAGGCTTCTTCCATCCCAAACTGAATGTGAGCAGCTTTCTCAACATATACATGCATATTTGGATCTGATGGTTTCTCGTCTGGGTTGAAAAAGACCTGGGGTAAAAACAATCCTGTTCTTCCAGACAACCGCTTAATCGTCCTACCAATTGCACGATATAAGCGCTTATCGGGATTACCTTCTACAGCAACTTGAAAGCTATCATCCAGGTAGAATTTCCCCTCCTGAAGTTCTATTGAGGCGGGTACTGGCATGAGATTTTGATAAGACGGTTCAGACCCATCAGCTTGAATCGATAGGTTTTTGCTCTCTATGCTTTGATTACAGCCAATAAATGACGTAACCAAAACAATCGCCATACTTCTTAGAAGGATTCGCCCCATGATTAAACCGCCCTTGCTACCTTTTTTAAATTGTGATTTATAAAAGCACCCGTGGCGATACCTATTCCAACTGCTATTATTCCTACGAAGTAGTTTTTAAAAATGATCTGTCCAAATCCATAGAGGAAAGTATAGATCAATACGACGCCAAGTACCCAGTTGACAAAAGTGATACCATAGCCACTATCCTGAACGACATCAGGCTCCATTGCTTTGATGGGTTTCCAGCCAATTCCTCCCGGTCTTATTCGCCTAAAAAATTCCTTGAGGTGTGCTTCGTCTACCGGTGATGTTAGATAGGTCGTAATCAGCCAGACTATTGTTGTCCCCAGGACGATGGGGTAAAGCGTTATGGGTGATTCAAGTCCAAAGCCCCATCTGGCAATTGGATATATGATAAGAGGGGCGATCATAGCGGATATTTCAGACCACGCATTGATCCGCCACCAGAACCAACGCAGAATAAGGACAGCGCCCAGTCCAGCGCTGGCATTTATAATAAACTCCCACGCACCTGAAATGGTTGTCAATAAATAGCGAGTGATAAGTAATGAGACCACAGTCATGAGTATGATGGCAATCCTGGACACCATCACATAATGCTTTTCATCAGCCTCCTTCTGCATAAACCTGCGATACAGATCATTGATTAAATAAGAAGCCCCCCAGTTTAATTGAGATGCAATGGTAGACATATAAGCAGCCAGGAAGACAGCAATGAGTAGACCCAACAGACCTGGAGGTAAATATCGTATCATGAGTTTGGGATACATGACCCCAGGATCTACCGTATTTTCATATTTCTCATACATGGCCTGAAATTCAGGATTCGCATATGCAGATTCACCCTTATGGATATTGACCTTGTTCTCGTATGCCTGTACCACCTGCTCGTATAAGACAGGATTCTCAACCTGGATCAGCTCAGGACTTTGGGCTCTGGGCAAGATTACCAGTGCTACCAGGGCAACAATAATCCAGGGCCAGGGCCGCAAGGTATAGTGAGCCACTGTAAACCACAGTGTAGCGAGTTGACTGTTTTTCTCATCCTTGGCAGACATCATCCGTTGTGCAACATAACCACCGCCACCAGGATCAGATCCGGGATACCAGCTGGACCACCATTGGAGACCGATATGGGCAAAGAATGCACCTAGTGAAAGCGCAAATACGCCACCTGTTACTCCTTTAGTAGAGATTGAACCAATTCGGGGGAAGAAATCCAGAACTTGAGGTGCCAGCTTCTGTTTTAGCGCTACGACTCCACCGATCTGAGGGAGTTGAACTACAATGACGGCTAAAACGATACAACCAACCATGGCAAACAAAAATTGGAAGCTGTCCGTTCGGGCAGTTCCCAGTAGACCTGAAGCAGAAGCGTAAATAGCAATGATAAACGCTGCCAGGATTACGAGTAAAAATGCATCAAATTCAGGGACTGTAACCTTAAATATTTTTTCCATGGCTTTGTTGACCCAGCCCATGACGATGGCATTCATGAATAGCCCCAGATAGATTGCCCGAAAACCACGTAAAACCGCTGCTGCTTTACCTGAGTAACGAAGCTCAACAAACTCAACATCAGTCATGATATTTGCTCTACGCCAAAGTTTTGAGAAGAAGAATACAGTGAGCATCCCGCCAATAGCCATGTTCCACCATAGCCAGTTTCCAGCAATACCGTTTTTTGCGACGAGCTCTGTTACAGCAAGAGGTGTATCAGCAGCAAAGGTGGTGGCCACCATGGCTGTTCCAGCTATATACCAGGGCATATTCCGACCAGATAAAAAGAACTCTTTCGTGCTCTCCCCTGCTTTTCTAGTGTAGTAAGCAGCAATTCCAAAAATGATGATAAAAAACAAAATGATGACAGTAAGATCGATGGTGTGTAAGGATTGCATTACTTTGGTTTCCTTCTAATTGATCAATGTTGCCTGTAATTGTGGTTCACTAATAAACTCGTCATTTATTGAACGTCAACAACAGATATTGTGAATGCTATCTAGATAAAATTATGTTTTAACAAATCACTCGAACAAGATTTACCGACAATGCTGAATTTTTATTAACCGATTTCAGTAACTTCTTGTCATCGTAAAAAAACCATTTTAATCGTTTTCCGGTATTCTCCTGCTTCAATACGGCAAAAATAGAGTCCTGTAGTAAGAAGCTGGCCATCCCGATTGATCCCGTTCCAGCTTACTTCATGATTACCGGCCAATTGCTCCCCTTCGTAAAGTGTGAAAATATTGCGACCAAGAATGTCATAAACATGAAGTCTGACCCTTGTGTCTCGGGGCAAGGTGTACCTTATTTTGGTAGATGGATTAAATGGATTCGGGTAGTTTGGATATAACGAAAAATTATATCGACTTGTTCTATGATATCCTGATACTGAGTTGTAGGCACGTCCTGGTGTTCCAAAAGCCTGGGCCGCTATCCAATTTTCACCCAAAGAATTGTCTGCTGTTAAATCAATTAACTCTATGGTGTGACCCATGCTATTTGTCGAGGTGGGCCAGGGTGCTTCAATTCCATAATCCACTTCATCGACAATTTCATTCTCTGAACTGACTAAACTGATATGATCTCCCTCACTGCTGAGGCCAAAATCAAAATCTCCGATTATCGAGGTAAGAAATGGATTAAACTCCTGGAAGCTTTCCATATCCCTGGTGATCACCAGATATTCTCCAGGAGCAAAGAGATAGCCATCTGGAAATACAAACGTTCCACCATCATCGTCCATCAAGGTCCAATCCGTCAAATCAAGATGGCCTGTGCTAGCATTATATATTTCAAGCCAATCCTTTGTGTCATGGATCTCTGCTGATTGATAATTGATTTCACTGATCACAACAACAGGCTCCAGGGGATTGGATTCTATTTCAAAATTCGCTGTCAGCGTGATATCACCACTGAGCGTCAATTCATTTTCAGGCGTTTCCAATGTAGATGTACTTCCAGAAGTATTTGAATGTCCAATTAGAGAACAATCAAAACTGATATCAGAACTCGTTGGACTGGCCTGGTGAACTTCCACTGACAGTACATTGATCCCTTCCTCGACAAGTGCTGCTGGAACGGATATGTGATGGAAAGCAGATTCATCAGGAATCGTTGATGCTGCTTGTGTTGAATAGTAAATAAATCCGTCTGGCATGTTTACCCGTCCAACCTCAGTGCCGTTCAGATATACAACAGCACCATCATCCACTAATAAATTCAAACCATAAGCATCATAATTTCCAGTACCATTCGCACTAAAGCTTTTCCTGAAATAAGTGGTGATGTGCTTGTTTTGCGGGTCATCTCCATAACTTACAACAGTAGTTTCATCACCATCGCCATACCCGAATTGTGCTATGCCTATCGACCAGGTATCATCATTAAAAGAGCTTTGGCGCCATCCTGTACCCAGGTTCCCACCAAAATCATGGAATTTCCACTCTGAACCAGTTTCTACGATTTGTTCATCTTCAACAACATCTATCCGAGCATCCCAGTGTGAGAACTGATACCCATGGATCGGGGAGGCATTCACTGAAAGCGGAATGTCATTAAAGTATTTTCCTGAATATCCAGAACCCACGCTTTTCCCGTCCAGGGTCAAGACACCTGATCCCGGTATGTTCAGCTCCAGGGTGACCTGGGAAGCACCACTCAAGCCAAAGTGATTGATAATATTTTGAACGGTGTATTCCTGCCGATCTGTGGCAAATATTCGCATTTCATTCACATTTGATTCCCACATCTCCATTGAATCAAATGTGGGAG
This sequence comes from Fidelibacterota bacterium, assembly GCA_016844945.1. Classification (GTDB taxonomy): domain Bacteria; phylum Fidelibacterota; class UBA8477; order UBA8477; family JABMPR01; genus JABMPR01. The sequence continues at coordinate 11,328 of JAERTJ010000087.1, forward strand.
GAATCCAGGATTCTGCAGCACTTCCCACTGGATCAACTTGACCTCCCCATCGATCTATATGGGCGGGCATTTCAGGTCTAAGACGGTCAGCCAAACTATCCGAAATTGTGATGATCCGAGTTGAATCAAAAGTCGTGTTCATATGCCATGCATAGCGATTTAAAAATTTGTGCTTGAATGTTGGGTTGCTTAGCAGATTACGAAACAAGCGTGTTGACCATTCAGGATTCGGCCAACTGGGGCCGTTGCTTGTCGTACACTTATGGATCATATTCACCCCGGCTCGATAAGCATTCAGAGACCCGTCCATATCAAAATTTACCCAGCGCCAGCGAGAATACGGACCCGTATTAGCCTTCCAGAACTTAATATTGTTACCGGGCCAATCACTTTCAGCCTGATACATATGACCTATCATGTAGTTGATGTATTGATCAACATCCATTAAGCTTCCCACAAGTTCATACTGTGTGTTATCTGAAAGGTCCTGGGAGTTAACGATACCCATGAGTGTCAAATAATCCTCATTGCTCCCATGATGGGTGTTCCAGCTACTTCCGTTATTGGCTAGAATATTTACTTCATCAGGATCAACGCCAAAATTGTCGTCAAAATAATGTTCATTCAGTTTTTCCCTGATATTGTGTATTCCCCAATACTCACCATTGAGGTACACAACCACAGGCTGATAGGCCTGATAATCTGGCTGCATGGTTTCAACCATCATTTGCTGTGCAGCTGCATCCCGGAACATGGTTTTGAGTTGATCATCAGCGCCACTTCTCAGAACAAACGATTCAAATGAATCAATGTTTTTCTCTTCAAACAGACGATAATTGAAGGATCCATCACCATATATACTTCTTGCGAACAGGGCTAATGATTTCTGCGGGAAACGATGTCGTGAACATCCACCGAATATCTTTACGCCTGCCCGTTGGTTTATCCCAGGTACGCCATCCATATCGAAAATTTCCAGGTTGACCGGTCGCTCCCAATCCTGGTTAACATTCCCAATCACACCGGCGCAATATCCTCCAGTTCCATTGGTTCCGGTCACATATATCCCAATCTCATCATCGAAAAAGTTGTCAGGGTCGGATACGATTGAAATTATCGGCAAGTTGGCGGGAATGTCTAGAAAGTAGGTATGGGTAACAATTGCACTGGGTGAATGACCCGAGAGGTATGAAATCGCTCTCACTGGTGTGGTTTGGTTGAGCGTGATTGGATCCGTGTATAGAATTGCAGAATCATCGGGGGGTGAACCATCCAGGGTATAATATACTTCAAAATTATTTACTTGTGAAAATGAGAGGGTGACACTCCCACTGTAAAACCCGCCTTCAATTGAAAATTGTGGAGGAAAGACCACATTGACGATATGGCTGCTATCATTCAAGATTCCAGGTGAAGGAGGCGAGAAAAATGTCCATTGTGAATAGTCCTGCGGATTTCTTCCATAAGAAATATCATCTTCCTGAGGTCCAAAATAAATTTGGTCTACAATGCTCGTGTCGGGGTCACATAATGCCAGCACCTCCCCACTCTTCTTTATCTTAAAATTGGTATGGAGTCCTGTACTTTCATTGTCTGCCCAAACCAGCAAGTAGCCTTCAGCTTGTATGAAGGTGGATTCAGGGATTCGCCATTTTGCCAGATCATCCAGGTTGTCTGTCAAAAAATATCCGCTCAGATCGATATCAGTCCCAGTCGTATTATACAGTTCTAACCAGTCTGCATATTGTTCAAACTCCGGATCTTGAATCGTCGTTTGATTTGAAGCCAGGAGTTCATTGATTACAACCTCAGGCATCTGGGCAAAGAGCGCTGTATTGATTAAAACCAACATGAGCAACAAACCAAATGGATGGATAGAGTTGTTATGCGATTTTATAAGAACGTTCAACTTTTAAATCCAAGGGGAAGAACCAACATTTTAAACAGGGGGCGCTGCCATTTCAGTTCAGTGCGAGTCGATATTGTATAAACCTGGTTCGCCATATTTACTTGATATATACCATCTTGATCACACTAGAATATTCACCAGCATAAAGGTGTGCGAGATAGATTCCATTACCCGATTGCAAACCTGTGTGACTTGTCCCATCCCATCTGACTTGATAATTTCCTTTTGCCTGCCAGGCAGAGACGAGCGTTTTTATGTGTCTTCCTCTTGCATCATAAATAGTTAATGAAACATCTGATGGTTCGTGGATCATGTATTCAATTGTCGTTATGGGATTGAAGGGATTGGGAAAATTATGGGACAGCTGACTTGTCTTTGACAGAACGGCATCCTCAGTCGTCCAATCGATTGTGGAAACATAGGGTCGAATAGCCTCAAGCAGCACTTCCTGTCCTGAAATATAGTCTTGTCCTAACGCCCAGATCATGACCCCACCCAACTCCCTCTCGCCTGCATAATCACATTTCAGAGCAATGGAATTAGGATCATCATATGTGATCAAGCGAGTGGACTCAGGGTTCTGCATGTATGGTACCTGAGCGACATCATCCCAATGATAGCTCCACCCTTGATCAAGAAAAGCCGGGAGTTGGTTGTATTGATAAGTGACATTACCGCCTGTACTGCTTGCATTGATAGCACTTGCATTGAATTCCTTTCCATAGAATGCCATACCAAGATTCACTTGTTCTGAATCCAGACCTCTTGAATTCAAAAGGTAATTGATGCCGGTATGGCAGGACCCGTCAGGATCATTGGAAGGTGAGGAATAGAGGGGTGCGTTGTGACCTGCATGATTGGTCCAGGTTCCATGATAATCATATGTCATGGCGTTAAACCAGTCAACATGGGTTGCCAATTCAGACAGATCATAGTGTTGTCCGGACCAGTTTCCAGCAGGGATGGCCATGGTAATTAGAAAATTATTAAATGTTGTATCGGTTGCAGCTCTGAGTTCCTCAATAAGCAGGGTATAGTTATTCGTTTCGGTTGAATTAGCTGGATGTTCCCAATCAAAATCCACCCCATCATATTCATAGAACTGACAGATCTCTATCACATTAGAAATAAAGGTTTGTCTTGTTTCAGCGCTCGAGGTCATGGGTGAGAAACCATCAGAGTTACCCCATCCTCCAAAACACAAAAGGATGTACCCGCCATTTTCATGAATAGAGACATTTAAATCAAAATCCAACATGCCTGCGTATGTTTGAACAGCTCCAGACTCACTTGGCCAGGCAAACGCATGGTTGACGTGGGTAAGAATGCTAAAATCCAGATCTTCCACGGGCATACTACCGCTGACCCAATCAGGATAATAACCCACAACTCTATTCTGCCCATCTCCTACTGTAATGCCTATGGTTGTTAGTATCAGTATGATACTAAGTATTCGAATCATTATATCTCCGCAGATTTTCTTGTGTTTTAGTTTTAAAAAAAGAGCGGATGTATGAGATGGTTTCATCATCCCTTAGCCGAAGCTTAAATCTTGTGGTACGTGGCTATGACCCTTTTTCTAAATCCTTAAAAGGCACAAACCAAGCCACAAGAAAAGAGGGTATTGTTGCCACCATCACCCATATAAAGAACTTCTGGTATCCTAAATAGTCACTGATGTAGCCACTAATCATGGATGGTATCATGAAACCAAGATTCATGACGGCTGTTGCAAATGCATAGTGCGCCATTTTATACTTCCCAGGCGCAATCTGTTGCATCATGAACAGAATGATTCCTACAAAGCCAAATCCATACCCAAACCACTCGATGGTGATTGCTGTACAGATAACGACAAAACTTTCAGGTAAAGAGTAAGCGAGGTACGCATACACTGCATCAGGAACATTAAAAATGACGGCTAAAATGAAGATTGAGTTTTTTAAGCCCTTTTTAGCTACGAAATATCCTCCAGCGACGGAGCCAATAACGAAAGCAGCTGCGCCAAAAATTCCATAGGCGATCCCAATATCTGCTGTCTGAAGTCCAAGTCCACCTTCCATACGTGTTGCACGCATAAACAAGGGCACTATTTTTGTAAGTTGACCTTCAGCAGTTCTAAAAAGAACAATAAATGCAATTCCCCAGAGTATCTGTTTTTTTTCGAAGAAAGTCTTTACTACATCACCAAAGGTTTTAAAAGCTTCATTAAAACTCTGGACTCCTGCAGCTTGCCCCCCAGAGGGCAACATTTTCAGATGGTAAAGGCCCATCAAGATCATAATTACACCAAATAAGCCCATGACAACCATCCAGGCTTCTGTGACTCCGATGGATAGTTCAAGCCTCCCAGCCAAATAGACCAATGCGCCCTGTGACAGCACTTTAGCCACATTATAAAACGCACCCTGCCAACCAACAAATCGAGCCTGTTCCTTCGGGGAGAGCGTGTTTATAAATACCCCATCAGCTGCAATGTCATGCGTTGCTGAATTGAAGGCGATGATCACGAACATAGCAAGTGAATACTTCAAAAACCCATCAAGTGGTAATGCTAGGGCGAGAAGACCAAAGGCAACACCTCCTATGAACTGGGTTGCAATCACGAAATGTTTCTTGGTCTTGAACATTTCCAAAATGGGTCCCCAGAGTGGCTTTAAGGTCCAGGGCCACATCACCAGGGTGGTAAATAGCGCTATTTGGGCATCAGATAATCCAAGACTTTTGTACATCAGGACGGATACAGTCGCGGTAGCGACAAAAGGCAATCCTTCAGAAAAGTAGAGTGTGGGTACCCATGTAGCAGGATGTTTGGACTGGAACAGATTTTTTAGCATTGAGAACTCTCTTCAGAAATGGTTAGATAATTGTAAAAAAATGCCCCATGTATATAATATACATGGGGCACAACTAACAGAGGACACTGCTTGTTATTTTAAGAACAACATCTGTTTAGATATCGTTGTTGATTCAGATTTTAGCGAGTAGATGTAAACGCCACTACTTACTATTTGACCAGCATCATTCAAGCCATTCCAACTTGTTTCATGACGACCAGCACTCTGGTTACCATTTTCCAAAGTTCTTACCAATTCACCGCGAATGTTGTAAATCGCAATTGATACATCAGTAGCCTGTGGTATCACATAACTGATACTTGTGGAAGGGTTGAAGGGGTTAGGATAGTTTTGGTTTAACTGAAAGTCTTGAACAATCTGGGGGGTCTTGGAATTGATGCTAACAGGATCCATGGTTCCATGAGTCATCCTCAGATTATCAATCACAAATGCAACCGTATCATCAACCACAGCATTGGTGGTATCATTTATCTGCTCCTGGGTTGTATGAACCCCAAGGCTAATCGAATTAACTGTTGCTATCTCATCATCATATGTGGTTGACCAGGAAGGCCTGAACATATCATCAAGCGGTATTACTATCTCTCTCCACTCGTGGAATGTAATATCGATGTGTTCAAATATACCATAATGACCGGGACGTTGAGAGTCACCACCCCAGCGATGTAATTCATTCTCATCAACATCAAATAGGTCAAATGTGAAAATGAGGTTTTTCCGGATTGGAATAGTCAACATCTTGATATTGAATCGTAACTCAGTGGCATCTCCCAATGCAACAGGAGTCTCGAATAAATAAGCGATATCAGTCCAAGTTCCCCAGCTTGCATAGGGTCCGTGCATTTGTACTTCAACAGCCATGGCTGAAGCTCCCTCGAAGATGTTATCATAGTCATCTTCAAGTATTATCACGACGTTTTCATTTCCAGCACCCGTAGTCCAATCAGCCGCCATTTCGTCAAAGGAATGCATTTGTCCATCTTCAACTGGATTGGCTAGATATAGATCATCGATCAGGAATGCAACTGTATCAAAAGCTGAATTGAAATACCCAGCGGAGCTATCAGAATGCACGCCAAAATTAAATTGGGTGATGGAATCAGGATCAAAAATTCCATTATCTGGTGTTGAATACCAACCAGGCTGAGCAAAGCGGCTAAATGGTATTGTCACTTCAAACCACTCGCTTCCATCTGCGTCAGTATGAGGACTATAGAAGATATCAATATCTTCAGGGTAACGCCATAATTCACCGGATGCCTCAAAGACATCGCAAGTAAACTGCATGGAGCGAATATTTGATGTTGGCTCTTTTAGCAGCTTCAGTTTAAAGCGCATTTCACTGTAATCAGAGAAATCCTGGACTTCTGGAAATACATATCCCAAATCAGTCCAGGTACCCCAACCGACTAAATCGGTAAGCTGGACTTCAACTGCCATGGAACCAATGCCTTCAGTAAAATCCTCGTAATTATCCTCCAGGATAATTGTGTTACCAGGATGCCCCATCACCACAGCCCAGTCCCCTGACGTTTCATCGAAATTCAGAATCGTCGATTGTCCGAAACCAAACGTGCAAAATAAACTTAGCACCACAGCCAGAGCTGTTTGTTTTTGTAGCCTACTAAGCATAATCAAATCCTCCTTCTTGGATTTTGTTTGTCTTTGTATCTCTTTGTTATTATTGCGCATAATAAATTTCTATGAGCCCCTGCCAAAGTAGGGTGCCCCGGGTTTTAGTAGATTCACTCTAATTATCCTGCGTAACTCCTCATCGCGATTCATACGATTCACATATACAAAATTACCATTTCCCCATACCATTTGTGTTGCAGGAAGCGTTAATTGGCCAGGATACAAAGGTTCAGAAGTTCCATCGGGATGTACAACAAGAATAGGATCAAGTGAAGTCGCGGAGGTATTGGCGCTGCCAATTAAAATGTCCCCATCAGCAGCTATGGTGATTGATTTTAAATCAGAGTTGGATAGGCTACCTGCATCATCCCAGTCGAAAACCATTGTTCCCGAACCAACATTCCCGGTATCACTGAGAATCTCATTCCTCCAGACACCGTCTTCGAGACCCAGATAGACATAACCATCATAGACGCGTATTGATTTAATTTTCGCACCGTCCAAATATTCTTCAGTCCCAAAGCTATTCCCGAGAGTGTTGAATACGACAAGGCCACCACCAACACCCCCAGCAAAAATGTTTCCATGTTCATCGAAATCGAATGAGGTCAAACGCACAGTCTGCCCCCCAACTGATTCGGGGAAGGTGATAAACTCCTCTGCTTCACCTCCCCCTGGAGGTATTCTAAAAAGTGTTCGTTGGCTGGTGCGTTGAATGTATAAAGCCCCACCAGGTCCAATGCGCATTTCTCCAGCAGCACGAAAATTTGTACTGCCATAGGTTGTACTATCACCGTTGGGAAATATTTTCATCACACGTGTGTCTGCAAGCATTGCATATATGTTTTCATTATTATCAATGGCTAAACAGACTGTTTTTTCAGCATTCCCAATACCCGGATTTTCTATACTCAATTGTTCTAGACTATATGGTACAGTAGCAATTTCTAGAGCCCCAGCCACGACCACATTCACTTGAAGATCAGTTCCAACTTTATCCGGGGCGAGCACCACAATCTCAGTTGCGGACTCACTCTGGATTTGAGCAGGGACACCACTGAAATAGACAAGATTACCCCCACTATCCGGAGAGAAATGCTCACCCGTTATGGTCACGATTGTGTATGAAGCAAAAGCTTCACTTCCTGGTGGAGTAATAGACAAAATAGTTGGTTCTGGACCGATAACCTGATCGTCATATGTGAGATAGTTGATGTCTGGATTATCCTCACAACTCACGATGAATGCACTGAATACGAGAATGACTAATCCATACAAATAGACAGATGCACGTAACGCAGGTAAGGTGTGTAATTTCTGTTTTATCATATAGAAATCCTGAGCGTAAATCTTTGTACGTTATCGAATCTTCCGTAGGGTGTCAGTGCATAATCGAATGCAAACCCGGCATACCTGACCCCCAAGCCAAAGGTGAAATCATCTTCATCATTATTCATCAAATAGCCCGATCTTAAGGCAATCATGTTGATTGGGTGATATTCGAGACCAAACTTGAATTGCTCTGGATGGGATCGTGGATGAGTTGCATCGATGGCAAACTCTAGAGACTGAGTCGTTTCCATGCCAATGAGAGTGAAAACATCTGCTGAGATACCCATGGTGAATGTCAGTGGAAGCTGAAAATTCTCCTGACCGTTGGCGTAGGTAATTTCCTCAGAAAAATTTCTGACAGACATCCCAACAGTAATATCCCGCATTCCAGTTTTGAATAAGGTTCCAAAATCAAAGGAAGCAGCACTGGCCACATTTTTTGTGGTGGCGAAGGTTGAATCTTCTTTCAGAATGGCACTTTGTCCCAGCTGTGAATAAGCACTCTTTATCTGAACACCCATTGAAAATTTGTCAGAAAGTGCTTTTGCATATGCCACTCCCATAGACATTGCGGAAGGCGAAAATTCTTCTGTATCGATGTAACCCAGGGCATTGGGCCAGACTAGTGTTCCCTGCAAGGTGCCATAATCCACAGACATTAGACTCAAGCCGAAAACGCCATATTTCCCATCCATAGGTCGATATAAAATTCCAGCCGTATTATGTTGAATATCTGCAATCCATTGATTGATACTGAAACTGGCATCAATTCGAGTTGAAATTCTTGCTATTCCTGCTGGATTGAAGTACAACGCTGAAGGAGAACCTTCAACTGTAGTCATAGCTTCAGCCAGAGCAGCTGCACGAGCATCCGAATTGACGCTTAAAAACTGAAAACCCGTTTGAGCGTCTTTTTCATTTTCCTGAGCTAAAAGACTGGAAACCGGCATGACAAATAACAGTATTAAAATCGTGAGCGATAATACCAATCTTTCAATCCTGATACGAATTTTTGTATTAGCCTGAATCTGATATCTATTTTTCATTGATTGAGGCTCCGTTCTAATCATTCTGCAAAAGTGATATGTGGAGTGGAACTCTGGATGTTCCATCTATAAACTGAGAGACATTGATGCGCATCAAGTAGGGTTGTGCTTCAAAATTGTAAGAGGTTCGGGTTTTAATCGCAGGTGTGTGGTCCATATCACCTGTGGCCTCATCAACGATGTACTCCATGGTACATCCAGATACTGTTTGAATTGGCATGTTCTGGTTATCCAAGCTGGCGAACACCCCTTCACTATCAATAAAATCAATGCTCACGAGATCATTCACATTGAGCCCATTAAATTCCCAACCTACAAAGACAGTCAACTTCCTCTCACTTGAATTTGGAAAATACACATAGGCTGAATTTCCATTACAGTGAATCAAATTGGTTGTATCAGTTCTGACTACCTCTTGTTGATCAGAGATTAAGTCGAACAAACTTGAAAATTCAGTGGGGTTTGTAAATATGGTATCTGAAATCAACGAATCCAGAAGCGTGGTTAATGAGTCAATTCTTGCCTCAATCTCCACATAGAGTGTATCCTTCACAATACTGGTATCCCCACCACTTATAAGGGTGTCAACTGGGAATAAATTCCTAGTCAGGAAACTGCAAGCCCTGGAATCAAAATCTGAGATAAAGCTTTCTTCTTCTTTGAATTGCTCTGGTGTTATCAAATCACAGGCGATCATCGAGAGTAACAGACACATCAGGATTAGTTTTATCAACGTTCGTTTGTTTTGCATATTTTTCATTAAAGCCTCAATGCTCAAATAGGAATATGGGTCATTATCGGATGACTACAAATTTGCGAATAGTCTGTTCCCCTTTTCTGAACAAAACCTTTCCATTATCATCATCAATGATGTCGCGGGTTACTTCAATATGTGCGATGTATAATCCACTCACTACGAGTTGGCGTGCAGCAGTAGTCGAATTCCACAACTCATCGCCTGATCCATCCTGATGTTCAATGGTCTCGACCAGGTCGCCACGTTCAGTATATATTCTTAATGTGCAAAACCCGGGGAGGCCATAGAAAGCCAGCCTGTCCACTGAGTCGAACTGTATGCCTCTGGATCTTACATGATAAGGATTGGGTACAATTCTGAATTCTGAAAAGGCTTCCTCGGCTGGTCTACGCAGATAACCCGGTGTATTCGTCATTGTATAAAATTTGCTACTCACAAGATTGTTTACGCCAACAGATTGAACGTAATAATAGTAGTCAAATCCACGTCTTGCTGAAACATCCTCAAATTGATTCACAACTTGAGCTTGTTGTGTACCTGGTCCGCATTCGAAGATCAATTGGAAGAAATTATCGGGTCTTCCCTCAGCGCGATAAACACGATAACCGGAAAAGTTTTCATCCGTCTCAGCTTGCTGGTTCCAGCTTAGAATGATTCTATCTCCACCAGAATTTACCTGAAACTCACTGGGTGGTGGTGGAGGTTGTTCAATTTCATAGTTATTTTCAAATGCTTGTTTGGCTCTTCGAAATGTTTGCAGCAGTGAATCTTCACCAGTTTGGACCCATGCTTTTTTATACTCATTTCTATCTGAAGTGGTCCCTGATCCCGGCATATCAAAGGGACCCATATCATTGTACCAATTGTTGCCAACCAGCGTACTTTTCTCAAAGTCAATACCAGCAACAGCTTCAGCGAAAACAATGCGAATATTGTCACCTGGTTCAAGTGTATAGGGACCATAACCCTGAGCTGGTGAATAGCCACCAGGGTCTCCCCCATATTGGTCACCGCAGTTTATGCCACTGGATTGCATCTCTTCCCAAATCGACATTTCTGGATGTCCCTGGGTCATATTTTCATAATAGGTAGCCATTATACTGGGCACATATTGATCAAAAGACAGGTTATCTCCATCAGACCCCAGATGTGCTGTGGTGAAGGGTTGCAGTGGGTCATTGGTTTCATCGTCTACATCTTTGTCGACATGCAGCACAACAATTCCTGTATAAGCGGGATGTCCCAGGGCTTGACCTTCTGATGGATGCGGTAAACCCCAATCTGCTTCACAACCGTGAATTGATTGAGAGTGTGGTCCATACCACACATAGGTCGCACGTAAGGGATCACCATTTTCAGGATCCTCCCAAATCGTATGATTTATGCTGTTACGACCCCAGGTGATATTGTTTGATGGATACCAATCACCTTCGAACGGCACCCAGCCAAAAGCGTATCGATTTTGGAAATGAAAAACAACATCTGTAAGGGTCTGCTGAACAACGTTACCATCCAGGTCAACTATTCCCGTGTTTTCAAATACATATTCATAAATAAAAAAGTTATCATGGTTCTCTTGTGAGTATGCGCTAAGCGTTCGAGTGATGGTAATACCCAGGGACGAATTGAGTTTATTTATGATAATACGATCAGAAGGGATGCTAGGATCAACTTCATCAACTCGATCATCATAATCCAGGTCAGTAGCCGGGTTTCCATCAACAATCACCAGGGGATGATCAAACTTACCGATCATTTTAAATTCAACTGGCATGATCATCCTTTTTGGGTCAGATGTCCGAGTCCCGGCAACCACAACTTTATAGGGAAAGGATGTATTATTATATGTTGGATCTACATAGTCAGTTGCCCCGATCCACATGGATTTTGCTGCAAGGTTATCATAGCGACCGTATTGTGCCGGCCAATTTAAACCTTCCAGCTGATCACCCAGGGGTCCGCGTGCCTCAAGTTCACAGCCGAGACTTGAAAACCAACTGTGCAAGTTACCCACTTTAAACATCTTTATTTCAAGACCAGTTGGTTGTGCGATTAACCTCACTGAAATCAAGATCGATAGACTGAGGAACATGAGTGATTTCGTGAAACATCTATTCAGAATACTGGAGGTTCTCATAAACGATTTTCTTTCACTTTTGAGCCAACCTTGTGCTCTGTGACCTGTTGCAATTAAAATGATAATTCAACTCCAAAAAAGATTTGACGGGGATTTAAGAAATTGAAGGATGTCTGATTTGGCATGTCAATGTATGCTTTATCGTCGAGGATCTTATCTATGCGAGATTGACTCACGGTTGACCAGGATCCATCTTCACCCTCACCTGTGTATTCCCAATAATTAACACCATGGGTCATTTCGCCATCATACATACGTCCATAATAGATTGCATTTTCTTCACCAGGTAAAGGAGCACCCTCTATTAATCCTTGCTGCACGATGGGTTGGTAAGCCACATCAGGATCACGGAATTCACCGATCATATCATCCCCGACGATGTTTATGTAGTCTCGGCTTTTAGGTAAATGCAACGATGAGAAATAAGAAAACATATCGTCAAAATCCTCAAAACCAACCAATGAGAGTCGCTTTGTATTCAGAAGGTTGTTGATTTCAACAAAGAAATTTATCTTCTTGTCTTGAATGCGTGTTTCCTTTTTTAATTTCAATACAAAGTTTAAATAATCATGATATTTCAAATAGGTTCCAGCACCTTCATTAGCTCCAGGATAAGTCCCTGCCACGCGTAATTGTGCCCCTTCTCTCCAATAGCCCAGGAGGTTGAGCCCCCAACCATCTAAGGGTCGAATGCCCATAACCTTGGGACCGAAGGCACGCGGTGTGCGAAAAGTAATACTGGCTCGACCATATGGCTGCGGAATGGGTTTTGACTGATACAGGTTGGAGGTATTTTCATCGTACTCGCGCTGTTCGCTTGGGTTTTCATAAATCTCTGCTTTTCCAAACCGGCCTGAAGAATTCACCTGATAAGTGTAGTTAATAAAGCCTGTAAACCAGTCTCCCTTTGTTTTCCTGGCAGAAAATTCAAATCCTCTAATGTCTTCATAACTATTATTATTCGCAGCTTCTATATGAATTCCATCACGACTGAAATACTCAGTATAGTCCTGCTGATCTGTGATATCATGGTAAAATCCGGCAACCTGAATCAAATACGTATTCCACAATGCGTAATCAAATCCCAATTCAAAGGAGACGGTTCTCTCAAGTACCAAACCTGGGTTTCCAAAGTTTTCCAGTTGCCCCAGACTCCCTCTTCCCAGTCTGAACATCTCTTCATATGTTGGCAGCTGTTGAAAATGACCATAGTTAAAGAATAATTTCGAATGTTCAGTAATTGGATGAGAGATCGCCAAACGGGGACTCCATGACAAACGCGATTTTGCCTTGGCGTCTGTGTAAGATGAGTCTGGACTGTAACTTGGTGATGCATACTCTTTCCATTCATCAGAAAAGGGTACAAAGGATGGCCAATAACGATTGGCGTTGCTATAATCTGCTCTCAATCCCAGATTTAAAATAAACTCCCGGATTTCAAATTTGTCCTGGATATATGCGGCAGCCCGGATTGGGTTATTCTGTTCTTTGACATAGTTATTCAGGTCCGGAAATTCTTCTTTAAGGAGTCCATAACTCAAATCCAGATTACTAATCACAAATTCAAACCCCGTTTTAACGAGGTTCTCGAAGTTTACCTGACTGGTAAGATCGAACTTGAAGGTGGTAGAAGTCGTCGTTGAACTATCTCTGGTAGTCGCTGTATGACCTCCAAACATGAAATCTGTTGCCTCGTTTCCTATACCAGCGCCTGGTAGTGAGCTAAAACCGAAGGGTGCTTCATCCACAAAGTATCCTGGTACAAGTTCGAAGTTTCTGCTTGTATCTCGATGAGCAATTGGTCCTGTCAGGTAGCTCCTCTGCACTCGTTCAATACTGGCTTTATAATAGGTCTTGGCACTTAGCGTGTGATTCAATTTCAGAGCATTCATATTATGATCGAGGACAGCTACGCTATAGTATGAAGGCGTGAAGACTCGAGCACTCACCTGAGATACGCTTGTCGTATTGGCAACCTGGTAAGGGGATCTTATATACGCTGTACTCGTATTCAGGGCTTCATCATAATTCTGGGCAACATTATAGCTGCGCCCCATCATGCCAATATATTTTAGCTTTAAGCCAGGTTTGATATCTGACGTGAGAACTAACATCATGTCATGATCCAAATAGTCATCTCGGGATAGGGGGATTAGCAACATTTCTCTTTGAGATCGGTAGGAAGCAAAGAATGTTGTGTTGTAAACAAATGGAACAGGACCACCAATACCTGCGTCAATATTATAATCTATTTGATCTGTGGAAGGTGTTCTCCGATGTTGCCTTATGAATAGTTTTTGAGCAGCCAGTGGTGATAAATCATTTGAAGGATCTGTGTCCGAAAGTAATTGCTCAGAGATGGCGTTCCAACCGACGAACCCTGGATACTGGTCTATAGTAAACTGATCCCATGCGCCATTTTCTGTACCAGTCCACGCCACATCCTCATCTAGATAGGGGCGTAGCCACATAGAATTTTCATCATACGGAGATAGTCCAAAATGCTTTGGGCTAAACGGACTATATTTCAGATTAACTGTTGCCTCATAGTGGTCTTTGCTGCCTTCTTTGGTTACAATGTTTACCACTCCAGCCCGGACTTGACCATATTCAGCATTGAAGCCCCCTCGCTCTATTGACAACTCTTGAATAGCGCTGATTGGTATACCTGCAATGGGCTGATTATTCCGGGCATCCCTCAGGGTGATCTCGTCAACCTGAAATAAAAGTTCCTCAGCACCCCCACCACGGATGACCAGACCTTCCTCAATACCTGCCTGCAACGCGATAGCTGAGGTCACTGTTGAAACTGGTAGCTCTCTCACCTCATTACCACGTAATGCAGTTACACTCGTCGCTACATCGGGACGAACGACGGGTCTTGTTGCAACAACGGTAACCGCCTCACCTTCAATAGCTGCTGAATTCATTTTAACATCAACACGGGTGTTTTGATCTATCAAGACGCGTACATCTGTGACATTAATATTCGTATAACCAATTGTTGAGGCTGTAACAGCGTATATCCCAGGTGGGATATGGAGAATAGTAAAGCGGCCTTCTAAATCTGAGGCTGCGCCTAGT
>JAERTJ010000088.1 GCA_016844945.1 Fidelibacterota bacterium
GTATCAAAACTCACTCACAAATTTCTGATTCAGATAAAATCTTTCTTAAGAGTTTTGCGGCAAAAGAAATGTTTTTTGACGAATCATCAGATAAACAAGAATTGCTCATCATAAACCCAATGCATGTATATGTGCATGCGCTGCCTTTATTCCATTTCAATGAACAAATAAATTCGAGATACAAACCAGCCATCATTGTTTATGAGGATGGAATTACCGCCGACAAAACCCCTAATAAATTATACACCATAGTTGCTAAGAATAAGGTCTATGGTCAGCTAACCAGAAATTCATCCGAAGTAGTTAATCTAACCTTTTCTGATTATCTGTTCCCATTATACGATTGGCTGCGAAAAGCCGGTGGCAAAAAACTTCCCGATGTTATCTATGATGCTCTGGAAATTGTGACTCTTGGAGAAGATGGGGTAATAAAGGAAACTAATCTGTTCAGAACTTTTCGTGAGGTTGTGGAAGAAACATCCGAGCTAAGAAATATTACCTCCCAGGAAATAACCAAACCTGTCGTATTTTTTATTTTCTTTTGTATTGATGAACTGCCAGAAGATAAAAGACAACACATGCTGGAAGCTGCCCGGCAAGTGATTGGAATATTGGGCACGGAGAATTATACATTTTTTGGAAAACACCATCCACGGGCAGAGGAGACCGACAGTTTCAATCAACAATTGCCAGAGATAAAATTGTTTGACAAGAAGTTGAGTACAGAGGAGATATTTGCCAATATCAAACCTGAGTTCATCGTTGATTATGGTTCATCTGCACTCACCGGAGCAAAAATATTTTCTCCCGATTCAAAGATAGTCAAAATAGAACTGCTGAATGATTCTATGCCAGCTGCCTGGAAACTCGCCCATTATGTTAATTCCATTGATAGGTGTGTCATCGGAAAGCATCCAAACCTTATATCCAGTACACTATTAAAAAGTGGTCCCGACTTCCCTGAGCTGGAAAAGATTTCAATTATTCTGTCATCTAGCGGTTCCCATGAGAAGCAAACAAATGTCCTGAATGAAATTCACTCTACCACAAGATATCCAAATTATGAAGTATTGATTCTTAGCTCAGAAGTGGGTGAACAGACCTTTGATACTCCCATAAAACAGGTAATAACGATAGTCGTTGATGATCCATCGAAACCTCTTGATAACATTAAGGATATACTATCCAGCAGTACAGGGAATCAATTGGTCTTTTTGAATGGCACGTCGACACCGAAGCCATTCTGGCTTTATGGTCTTGTCAATGCTTTAAACCTCGGGGGTGACATTCAGGGCGTAGGAGGCAAGATCATCAATGAACAGCATCTTGTCCAACATATTGGGTATTCCGTTGCCGAAGACACAGACTCCTGTGAATCGCTTGGTTTTTCCTATCCATTTAAATGGCCATCAATGTGCAATTATTATGATATACCTGCACATTCCTTGAACGGATTTCTGTTCAACAGAGAAGCACTGGAAGCGTTGAACACGACAAATGAACGTGTAGACCTAGCTGATATATTTAATCACCTGTCAAGCAATGGTGGACGAATAATCCATAGTCCTGATGCTATCATTGTTGATTCCGATAGTGAAAATTTATATGAGGTGGAAGCACCAGCTTTAAAGGACCTGAAAATAGCTGATAACTCACCCCTTCCAGTCACTGGAGAACTCAAGACTGCACCAGAAAAATTTATCCTTGTCATCGGAATGCCAGGGGAAGGATTATCGCAACTGGCAGATATCCTTATTCAGACCGGTTATAATGCCAACAGATATTCGCCTCAAGAAACGCAAAAGAATGAGAATCCTGCGTTTTCAACTGTGAATGACACATTAATGGAAGTGTACAATTCAACTGCTTTAGATCCTCCTTCACTTGAGACAATGAAGAATGCCCATGAAGAAGCAATACTCCAGGAAATGATGCAGGATTTTGTTGATCATAAGAAGGCTGTTCTCGTCGGTTGGCAGTTCAGCTTCACACTTCCCGCCTGGCAAAAGGTCTTATTTAAGAATACAAAGATAGTGTATGTCGAGACTGGAGAGGCAAAATTCATAAACGAATTAACAAAGGCAGGTATTGACGAGGACAAAGCCAGGAAACTGTGGGTAGAGTATAAATCGAGGTGTGAGTCTTATCAGGAATATCACCCACTCTTAAGAATAGATGAATCTCAAATTTCCGAGAAAGCAACGATCAAGAAGGTATACGATTTTGCCGGGGAGGACTTGCCTGAATTCCTGGAGGTGGAAAAGTCTTTCCCAGATAAGAAGTCTTTGCTGGATGAGGGCTATTCTGAAAAGCTCCACCAGGAGATAGCCATCTATGAGCATAACGATGACGTCCATGCGCTGCCAAAAATTCATGATGTGTATGCCGATGAGTTCATTGGACCAAATTTTAAGGAACTCTCCGGCTGCCAAAACTGGATGGCATGGTGGATTCACGAGATAGATCAAATGGTTGAGCAATCCGGACGAAATCTGCGATTGATTTCCCTGGCCTGCGGTAATGGTGATACAGAGATAAAGTTGCTTAAACGACTGAAACACAGGGATAAAGTAGAATTACTTGGAGTGGATGTTAACCCGAATATGATCGAACGGGGGCGGGAAGCAGCTGCATCAGAAGGTCTCGAAAATGTCCATTTTGAGGTTCAGGATCTTAACAATCCTGGTTTGAAGGGTCCCTTCGATGTGGTCATGGCTAATCACTCTCTCCACCATTTGGTTGAGCTGGAAAAGCTCTTTAATCATCTCAATGAGATTTCCAGCGATGATATGATTTTCCTTATCAATGATATGATTGGTCGTAATGGACACGTCATGTGGCCCAATGCCCGGATGGTAATAAATGAACTCTGGCGTCGACTAGACCAACGATTCAAGCTAAATGCTTTTAGTAAGTTTTATGATATGACGCCCTTCAACAGGGATTGTAGCCAGGATGGGTTTGAGGGGATTCGAGCTCAGGACATTTTGCCAGCATTGATGCAAACATTTGATGTTGAGCTCTTTTTTCCATTTGCCACCCTTATCAATCGCTTTGTCGATAGAGGATATGGTCACAATTTTAATGCCGATGAGGAGTCTGATCGAAAACTCATCCTGGATATTCTGGCACTTGATGTCAGGCTGCTCAAGGAACAGAAACTTTCACCAACTCAAGCTTTTATTAAGGTACAGAAGAAGGGAACTGTTCAAGAACCTCGCACTGTGTTCCAAACACCCGAGGAATCCTTAACAAGTCGCCAATACGAGCTAAAATTGGCTGATTATTACAAAGAAGCGCAGTCAATTTTTCCTCGACTGCCCCTGCCAGGTGCTGAACAAAAGATGATGGATGAGCAAAATGTTCCACTGGTTTCTGTCATTATTCCTGTGTTTAATAATCTGAAGTACACCCATATGTGCATCAAAGCCATTATTAAAAATACTCGCTACCCCAGATACGAAGTCATAATCGTGGATAATGCTTCCACAGATGGTACGGGGAAGTATTTATCGAGTCTGGGATTTGAGAACTTCAAAATTGTATCGAATACAGAGAACCTTGGTTTTGTCGGGGGGTGTAATGCTGGAGCTAACGTTGCTGAAGGTGAATTTATATTCATCAAGGATAACGATACGGAGGTTCAACCAAACTGGATATCCTCAGTTGTCTCTTTAATGAAAGAACGCCCTGATTGTGGTATCGTTGGCTCAAAATTGATTTATCCTGATGGAGAGCTGCAAGAAGCTGGCGGTATCGTTTTTTCTGACGGTGATGGCTGGAATCTTGGTCGTGGCATGGATCCCCGCGACCCACGTTTTAATTATGTCCGTGAGATTGACTATTGCTCTGGGACCGCCCTTACCATTCGTGCAAGCCTCTGGAAATCAATCGGTGGATTTGACCCACTTTATTCTCCTGCTTATTATGAAGACACGGATCTGTGTTTCTCAGTCAGAAAACTTGGCTACAAAATCCTGTACCAACCGCTAAGTGAAGTCGTTCACTATGAGGGTAAAACAGGTGGAACAGATATTGGGAGTGGCTTCAAAAGGTTCCAAGCCATCAATCGCAAGAAATTTCAAAAAAAATGGTCTTGGGAATTACAGGCACAATATGAGCATAATCCCGATAATGTGATTCAAGCTGCAGAACGCGGTAATAAAACAAATATTCTGATTGCTGACCCGTTTCTGCCCATGTGGGATAGAGCCTCGGGCTCCTTGAGGCTGTTTCAAACCATTGAGATTTTAGCAGCTTCCAACTATCATGTTGTTTTCATCTCTCGAATGAGTAGTCCAGGTGATGTCAAATATATCAAACGATTGATAGAGTTAGGTGTGGAAGTCTATCCTCAAGATGTCCGCGCCATGAAGGCTGTCAGTAATGACCCTGCATTGGACAAAATCAAAGGAATTGACTATAATATCCTATTCAAGGAAAAGCAGTTCAAATATGCTATACTGTCTTTCTGGGATATTGCTGCCTACTATACGCCCATTATTCGCAAACTTTCTCCTCAAACTCACATTATCGTGGATACTGTGGATGTTCATTTCGTTCGGGAATTGCGTGAGGCCGAATTGAGCCAGGATAAGAAATCTCTGGCAGCAGCCAATGCCCGCAAACCCCTGGAAATTGGTACCTATAAAAAAGCGGATAGTTTATGGGTTGTCACCCAGGAGGATTTGGATGAGCTAAAGCAGGTGGGTGTCAATAAGCCAACACACATTCTGCCAAATATTCACAAACCTGTTCCCTTTGAAAAAAAGTATGCTGAAACCCAAGACCTCTTGTTTGTCGGCAATTTTAGTCACACACCGAACCAGGATGCCATTCTCTACTTCTGTAAATCAGTATTTCCTCTCATAAAACAGGAATTACCAGATGTCTCTCTATACATCGTAGGAAATAATCCCACCGTTGAGGTTTTTGAGTTGGCCCGGGAAGATATTATAGTCACAGGGTTTGTAGAAGATATCTCACCTTATCTCTATCATGCGCGCATATCTGTAAATCCACTACGATATGGTGCTGGTATGAAGGGAAAGATTGGCGAAGCGCTCTCCTGGGGCTTACCAGTGGTCACCTCTTCAATTGGTGCTGAGGGAATGCATCTTGAAGACGGCGTCCATTGTCTATTGGCTGATGAAGAGAAGCTGTTTGCCAGCCATGTGGTTAATGCTTATAAGAATGAAGATGTATGGAATGGGTTGTCTGAGAAAGGCCGGGAGCTGGTTGAAGACAAGTGGTCTCCAAGTGCATCTAAAAAGGTAATAGACCGAGTGCTGGAAGTAGAGGCTCCCATACTCCGACCTGACGTATCTATAATAATCCTTACCTGGAATGCCTTGAAGTATACCCAGGAATGTGTTGAATCAATTCTTGCACATACACAACATCCTTATGAGATAATTTTCGTTGATAACGCTTCAAGCGATGGATCACTTGAGTACATTCAGGATCTTGTAGAGCAACACCCCAACTTTCGACTCATTTCCAATGCTGAAAACAAGGGTTTTGCAGCCGCAAACAATCAGGGTGTAAAGGCTGCAAATGGCAAATATGTGCTGCTCCTGAATAACGATGTTCTTGTCTCAAAGGGTTGGTTGTCTAACCTTGTAAGCGCTTATGAGAAGGATGAGCATATAGGCATGATTGGTCCGATTACTAATCACATTAGCGGGCGACAAATGCTTACAGAAGTTCCATATACTGATGAGCCAGGCTTTCAAAAATTTGCTCAACAAGTGTTGGTTCAAAATACAAACAAGATTACACCTCGTCGCAGGATTGCAGGTTTTGCCGTTCTAATGGAAAAAGAACTCTATGATGCTGTTGATGGTCTGGATGAAAGTTTTGGTACGGGCAATTATGAAGATGATGATCTCTGCCTCAAAGTTCGTGAGCAGGGGAAAGCTATCATGGTTCATGAGGGTGTGTTTATTCATCACTATGGGAGCCAAACCTTTAAGGCAAATAAGATGGACTATTCTGCCTCACTTGAGACGAAAGGCATGGTTTTTAGAGACAAGTGGCCAGATGTTGATTATGAAGAGTTGATAGAGGTGAAAAATCCTCTAAGCGAAAGTCATCCCAACATGTATATGTCAGCGATGTCCGCCCTTGAGAACGGTGATCTCAATTCAGCCTACAACCTGATGTCAAAGTTGGTCGATGAAAACCCACTGTATGAAGATGCTTTGTCAGGATTGGCAATGATTGCCAGGGCTCAACAAAAGTCTGATGAAGCAACTGCGCTTTTGAATCGGGTCTTAATGCTGAATCCAAGCCATGTCGTCGCGCTCAATTTGTCTGGCTTACTTGCAGCTGAATCAGGTGACCTTGACTCTGCCCAAAACTTTTTCAGACTCGCTGTACAGTGTGACCCTTCATTTTTGGATGCGCGGCGGAATTATGCTGAAGTATTACTCATGGGGTCTGACTTTGAGAATGGTGTGCAGGAATTATTGGATATTGTTACAGAACATCCACAAGATATTCCCACACTCTTGAGGCTGGCAAATCTCAACATAGAAGCAGGTCGAGTGGAAGATGCCCGAGAATTAGCTCATAAAATATTAGAAATTGACCCTGCTCAAGCTGAGGCTTTGAGCATGATTAAAAGTGGAGAGAAATAAGGCATGAATTTTCTGGAGAAAAAAGGACTCAGAACATTTGCTGAGGGTGAAATCATTTTTAATGAAGGCGATCCTGGAAGTTCAATGTTTATCATCCAGGCCGGTGAAGTAGAAGTATCCGCGATAAAGAATAATCAAAAAGTAGTCTATGCCCATCTTCCTAAAGGTGCCATATTTGGTGAAATGGCTCTCATCGATGGTCATCCCCGCTCGGCAACTGTCACCGCTTTACGCGAGACGAAGTGTGTTGAAATGAGCCGCATGTTGTTCAATAAGAATCTGGAAGGCTTGCCCGGATGGATGGCTTCATTTTTTCAGATCATGGCCGAACGGCTTCGAGATGCTAATAAACACGCTGAGACACTCACCAGTCAGGATAATTCCAGACAGGTAATATTATCGGTCAGCAACATTCTTGCAGGTATAGAGCCAAATAATTTTGATGAAGTGGTTACACCCTGGAAACCTTTGGTAAAAGACACAGCTCTGCTGCTAAATCTCCCATATGATCAAGTCGATGGAGTGATGAATAAAATCACACTCACACCCATGGCCAAAAGCATCCTGACACCTGATAGGGGTCGAATGCTGGTCATGAAAGACTTTAGTCACTTCAAATTTTTTGCCGATTATTGTAAATCCAGATTTATGGAGAAACAGGGGAGTGAAATACCCCTCCAATTTCAAAAAATGAGTGAAAAAGAGGTAGACCTCATTACATTTTTTCACACAGTGATGAAGGAGCAGCTCTGGGAGCCTGCAATTGAACAACACCTATTTGTGGAGCAATTTGACGCGAGTCATGAGTCGCCACTTTCAGAATACAAACTAGAACTAAAGAAATTCCGAAATAGCGGGTTGATTTCCTCCAAATTGGATCATGATGATGTTCAGATGTATATCATTGACAAGGAGAAGCTCCAAACACTGGTGAGTACCACTGAGACTCTCATGGAGTTTGAGCAAATGGATTCAAAAATATAGTAGGTACAGATGACCAATAGACCAAATAAATCTCTCAGTGTCTGCCTAATTGTAAAGAATGAGGAACAGATGTTGGCTGATTGCCTGAAGAGTATCGAAACTCTCGCTGATCAGATAGTGATCGTGGATACAGGATCTACAGATGCCACCATTGAAATTGCGAAGCGGTTCAATGCTGAGATCCACCACTTTGATTGGATAGATGACTTTGCTGCTGCTCGCAACGAATCAATCAAGTATGCCACCGGCGACTGGGTTTTATGGATCGATGCTGATGAACGATTATCTCAGGATTCTGTTGAGACCTTGAAAGCACTTCTGAAATTTGAAAAGAAACCAGTCATTTATACCATCCGAATCAAGAATCTCAAAGAAGATGGCGTGAATTTCACACTCTCAGATGCACATAGACTATTCACAAACCATCGGGGTATTGAATTCACAGGCAAAATTCATGAGCAGGTTTCTCCCAGTGCCAGGAAAGTGGGGGCAGAAGAACGCCCCTGCGCAGTAGTTCTGGATCATCTTGGCTATAGTTTTTCCGGTGAGGAAAAGACCAAAAAGCAATCCAGGAATAGAAAAATCCTCCTGGCTGAAGTTGAAGCGAATCCCGACAATGCCTACTCACATTATACGCTGGGACATAATTACAAGGTGGATGGAGAACTGGAACATGCCAAGAGGCATTACCAAATCGCCATGAAACTAAAACAATTTGACTCCAGTATGGAAGCCTCACTTCTAAATGCTTATGCAGATACATTATTTGAGATGGGGCGACTGGACGATGTAAGTCAACTTATTCAAAAATCGTTAAAATTGCACCGGCTTCAAAATGCGGCACATTTCCTTAGCTATCGAGTGGCTATGGTGAAAAAAGATTTGAATCTCGCCATTCAAGCATTGCTCGTTATTCAGGAACAACAGACTAAAATCCTGGCCTCCGGGTCTGATATTTCTACTGATATTGAGATAGACAAAGCCACCATCTCAAGAGCTCTGGGTGATTTATACCTGCAAACCGAGCAGTGGGTGAAAGCGGCTGAATCTTATGAACGTTGTCTACGAAATTCGGCTGACTCCATACCTGTTCTAAGAAATTACTTTAAAGCGCTGGAAAGATTGGAAGATTGGCCGCTGGCGTTGGATGTGCTTGGAAAACTTATCCAGGCAGAAGGTGAAGTTCCTGCTTATATCAATGCCATCGGGACAATATTGTTGCGCATGGAAGAATATGAAGGTGCGTTAAATATATACTTGAGATTGAATCAGATTCAACCTGACGATGAGAATACGAAGCGTAAAATTGCATCGGTATACGCAAAAATGGGTCATACTGATAAAGCTCAAGAATGGTTATAGTCGGAGTGCTATAACAGGAGTCGATTGCCTTTTTTTCTTAATGATTGACTGTCCAGTAATCCTTGCAGCTGATCCACTGAATAGGGTTTTTGTAGATAGCCTGTAAACCCTTTTTCCTTAAAATTTCCTAGAACTCGCTTTTCGTAAGCTGTAATGGCGACCATGGGCGTATGCTTGAATCGTGCTTTAGCCTTGATCTTTTCACCAAGCTCCAACCCGGTAATGCCACTTCCCAGGGCAATATCCAATAGCATGCCCTCCACTTTTTTACCCTTAATCAGCTTCAAGGCTTCTTCACCGGTCTCTGCATCGATCACCTCAATATTCATATTTTGGAGCAAATATTTAATGAGAAGGCGCGAGCTTTTATCATCTTCAACAACTAACAGGGTCTTTTTCTTAAGCGGTGTGTGAAATAGCATAAGAACTCCTTTTCAATCAATGCTATGTCAAATTCTTGATCGTCGCCATGAGCTCAAGGCGACGGAAAGGTTTGGTCATGAATTCATTACAACCGGCTTCCATGCATCGATCTCTATCGGATGTAAAGGCATGGGCAGTCAGCGCAACAATGGGGATTTGCTTCCACTTCTCCTGGGCGCGTAGATAACGTGCTAAATCTAGCCCATCTTCGTCACCTTTTAGTGATAGATCCAATAGAATGAGTTGTATATCATGATTACTAAGTTTCTCTTTTGCCTCTGCGACAGATTCAGCAAAATGAAGATTAAAATCCTTTTTCAATGTGAAACCAGCTAATTTCTGGGAGTTTGGATCGTCTTCAACCACGAGGACAGCAAGTCTATCTGGTTTGGCCAGGTCGCTGGTTCCTTCTACAGGGGCTGATGAATCAGATTCACCCGTAATTTCCAACTTTTTAGCTATGGGACTCAATGGAATACTAATAGTGAATGTACTACCAACATCTTGCTCACTTTCCAACTCAATCCCACCCTTGATCAGGGTAAGGTAGCGATGAGCGAGTGCCAATCCGAGACCCACACCCTGGAAATGCTTGGTATAACCCGTACTTTCCTGCGAAAAAGCATTAAACATTCTGTTCTGGTACTCTTTGGACATACCGATACCAGTATCTTTGATCATGACCCGGATGCAATCGTCTCGAACTTCGGCATTGACCTTGACGTACCCCGTATTGGTGTATTTAATAGCATTATCCATAAGATTTGATAAGGCCTGGGTCGCGCAGTACTCATCTGTGAGGATCTGCATATCGACTGAAGGTACACTAACCAGCAGGTTCAAGTCCTTTTCTTCAGCTATTGTGCGGAACGAGGTACCAAGATCTTTAATTATTTTAGCAAGGTCTATGGTTTCGAGTTTGAGTTCAAATGTCCCGGTTTCAATTTGGGAAATGTCCAGAATCTGGTGCACAGTCTGCCATAAACGTTTCCCGCTGACGTGAATGATTTCGAAATATGCCTGCAGGTTTGCATCAAATTTACCTTTAACCTCTTCTTCAATCAGCTCAGTAAATCCCAGTATAGAATTGAGAGGGGTTCGGATTTCATGACTCATGTTTGCAAGAAACAGTGTTTTTACCTGTTCGTTTTGAATAGCTCTTTCTTTGGCAGAAATGAGTTCACTCTCGGTATTTTTCTGGTTGGTGATATCAGTTGCGTAATAGTGCAACAGGTTCTGATTTTGAAGAAAGAAAGCGGTCCATAGTAGATGTAACCCCTCAAGTGAGACTTCTCTGGATGGTATTTGCCCCTTCTCAGCGAGGGCAGTGCGTATATCTTCAATAAATGATTGTGGTAGAATCTGAGAGACTTGTCCCATGTCGAGGTTCATGCGATCTAAAAGTTGAATCCCCGCAGGATTGATGTAACTGGGTACGCCATAAAGATCTACCTCTACCACGGGCATGGGGTTGGCAAGAGGGAAAAAGGCGAGGCGTTCGATTTCCTGCTGGGCCTGGTGGCGTTCACGGATATCCCGCATTGTGCCCTGCGCACCAATAATCTCACCATCCCTGTGAATTGGGCTGGCACTGACTTCCATGGGAATCAATTCACCAGAGTTTACTTTCTGGGTGATG
This sequence comes from Fidelibacterota bacterium, assembly GCA_016844945.1. Lineage (GTDB taxonomy): Bacteria > Fidelibacterota > UBA8477 > UBA8477 > JABMPR01 > JABMPR01. Next base: position 11,050 of record JAERTJ010000088.1, read on the forward strand.
CCCAAGTGGCGTACTGTCTCACCTTCTGAGATACTTTTTAGAGCTTCAATGACTTTGGAGACCTGATCCATGGGGGTGGTGACCTTGAAGTGTTTTCCAATGAGTGATTGGGGATCACAACCAAATTGAGTCTCGATGTTTGAGCTTACATAGTCAATGTAACCACTTCGCGTAATCTGAAATGTGATATCAATGGAAGTCTCAACAAAACGTCTAAACTTTACTTCACTACCTTCCAGAGTATCCAGCTTGATCTTGGTCTCTAGAAAAGGTGACAAAATTTCAGGGAATACTTCAATTGATGGAATGAGTGATTCCAAGACCTCTGCCTTTGAGTCGCTATTGGCAACAAAAACTATGACGGCGAACAGATGTTCATCTTTAAAGACAGGAAATCCTGCCCATAGTGCTGGTGGCTTCTGGACTGTGGTCTTATCATCACAATAGCCCAAATAATCCTTTGCGCGTACTAGAAGGGACGATTTTTGCTCGATCACAGCTTTCAGGGGCGAGTTTATACTTTGCAGTGCTCTCGCACGGAGATTCTCGTGGGCGCCTTTGCTATAGGGAAATGACAAAATGCCTTTGGAAGCATCGTGCAAAACCAGGGAAGTACTACTGAGTGTGTTCCCATTCAATAAAACATCAAATGCTTGTTCTGTAAAGATAGGGAGAGAGGGTGTTGAATTTATTAACCCGGCGAGTTGCTTCTGCAGGGTCACGGGGTCATTATGCTGTTCATTCAATTTCGGTATCGTACCTTATTTTTTTCTTCAAAGAAACATACATATACTATCGTATGTGCCAGCTTATCCTTTAGAAATAATTTATACCTATATACGGCATAAATTAAGCCTCATATCTCTAATCGTTAGACCTGAGGCTTAATCAGGGAAAAAAGGTGAGAATTATTTCACGATTACACCCCGTTTATGAATGTAAAAATAATAGTAAATTGAACCTAATGACGTAAGACCCAGGCCAATCAAGGATGGAATCAGTGTGGTCATCAGGGTGATGACAAAAAATGTAGCATAAATGACGAATACAATAATAAGACTCCAGGGATACAGCCATGCCTTATAAGGGCGTGCTACATCGGGGTACTTCTTGCGTAGAACGAAGATTGCGCCAAAAACCATGAGGTTGAATACTGTTGAGGTGGCGGAGAAAAAGTCAATGATGGTTTCATATGAATTGGCAGCTGTTACTGCGAAGGTGAGGAGAACGGTTGCCCAAACTCCCTGTCCAATGAGGGCATTGTTTGGTGTCTTGTGTTTTTTACTCAGTTCACCAAATTTCTTGAAAAACATCCCATCGCGAGCCATGGCTTGCAAAGCTCGAGCTTTACAAAGGATTTGAGTACTCACATTGCCAAATGTATTCAGCATGACTGCAAATGAGATCAAGATACCACCAGTAGCTCCAAGAGCTACTTTCATAGCCTCTGTTGCCACCCATTTTGACTCCGCTATTGTGGCAGGTGTTAACTGAAACAAATAAGCTGAATTGGCTCCCATGTACAAGACCATGACACCAGCAATTCCAATAAAGAGCGAAAGTGGGAGATTGCGACGTGGATTCTTGACTTCTTCAGCTATGTAGGTTGCGCCTTCCCATCCACTAAATGCAAAAAAGGCATAGCGTAAAGCCGCACCTACTGCCAGAAATGTTGATCCTGTAAAAGCTTCAGGGAGGAGGGGATTGACAAAATTGGATAAAGAACCTGTTGACCAACTTGTAAAACTCACACCAATAATACCTCCTACAGCAACAATCTTAATTGCGCCAAAGAAGTTTTGTATTTTTCCACTGAGTTGTACACCAAATAAATTAACGATAGTAAGTAGCCAGATTGTTACTAGCGCGATGAAGTATAAAGCCACCTGTCCAAACGGGTTGCCAAATGCAATGATCCATAATGCTTTTAGATATTCCCCAAAGATGAGGGCAACTGCAGCGATTGAAGCCGTTTCAGATACAAAAAACATTGCCCAACCGCGGAGGAAAGCCCAAAAAGGGTGATACGCCATTTTGAGATAAACATATGGTCCACCAGAACGGGGCATCATGGCTGCCAGTTCAGCATACACAACTGCTCCGAATATGGTTACAACGCCACCCAATACCCAGACCAGACCGAATAAAGATGTACATCCAACCAGTGCCATTATAGGAGCTGGCGTACGGAAAATTCCTGAACCGATAATTCTACTTATAACTATAGATACTGCTTCAATTAAACCAAGATCACGTTTGTACTCAGTGGTGTCTCCAAAGTCTTTTATGTTTGAAGTTGTATCTAACTCAGACATTTAAACCTCCTGGAAAATGATAGTAGTGCAACTTTTAATCATAGAAAATCATGTAATGGTCAGTTTGTTATTACCTGCAAATCGAATACTCCCCGTCGTTAGAGGGAAGGAGTGATATATCATCAGATTCGTTTCAATTATGACAAGCGTATTTAACTGTAATACAGGTCTGAATCAAGCAGGGAATGATAAAAAATTGTTTGAAAATTAGAGGAATATTAGTTGAGATGCACAAATAGACACCATGTAAAATACATGGATATTCGCTATAAAAGTGATTCGGGTGAATCAGTTGAATCTTGAGTCAGCATTCGTATGAAAATTAATAAAGCATAACTTTAACTGATAAAGATAGTGTTTTGTGTGAGATGGGAGACATCACTTTCCAAACTTCCCTTGATGGATGTCGTTGGCTTGAGAGTCAATCATTAATTAGAACCTATAAATAGCATTATATTATCCTCATAACAATCTGTATTACAGGGAAGTAAATATATGACCATCAAGTCATGTGGTCCTAGATATGTTCAATACTGAGGCGTATAATTCAGGAGTAGAATCTAATTGACCCACTGGTATTAATGCATTGATACACGATATAGAAGGCATTTACGCAAATTAGAATGCTTGTTGACTCAGAGGTCAGAATTGTCAAGACACCGGATCATATCGGATGATATGTGGCATTTAAATCGGTTTAAAAATGAAGGTTTGATAAGAAATGTCTGCCCTCGTAGAGTGAATCAAGGAGCATTGAAGGCGTTCACCCCAAAAAATTGTATAATATCTGTAACGTATTATATTTGTAGCTGGACAATTCAATTATTGCAGGTCGGAATGTTGAGTCGAAGATGCGACGTTGGATGTCCACATGCAGCAACCGGCGGAAGATATATGCTCAGTTAATCATTAGATCCAGGAGATAACCATTGTCTAGTTTTCAATTCGAGAATGCACCCGTTTCACTGTGGGAAGAAGATTATACTGAAATTATAAAACTCCTTGATAGTTTATCCATAAAACATAAAAACAATTTGGATCTTTATTTTGAACAGTACCCCCAGGAGCTGGAAAGATTTATATCCACCTTAAAGATAATTAATGTTAACCAGGCTTCTGTGGAGTTTTTGGAGGCAAGAGACAAAGACGAGCTCATTCAAAACCTACCCAGGGTATTCACAGATGATTCTCGCTTAGTATTTATCGAAGAATTGAAACATATACTTCAGGGGATATACCAATATGATTTCAAAACCAAGCTGAAAACACTCAGGGGAAAAGACTTATCAGTAAACCTGAGGATCCAAGCCGAGCAAAGATACTCAGAAAACATCGCATATGATCGCGTATTAGTTGCAATTACCGATATAACTGAGCTTGAAAACTCAAAAATTGCCATTCTTGCTGAACAAAAGCGTACGCAAAAGTATCTAAATCAGGCAAATGTCCTATTTGCATCATTTGATAGGCAGGGACAAGTCATTTCGACCAATACAAAGCTTAGAAATCTTCTTGGAATCTCGCTACCTGATATAAACGGGCAGACGTGGTTCAATTATGTTCCCCGTGACGAACGCTCTGTCATTCAGGATATTTTTGAAGAATTGCTATCTGGGAAAATGAAAGCAGTAGAAAATATAAATGGACATGTCATTTCTCAATCAGGTGCAATGCGGCCTGTTGAATGGAGTTTTTCTGCACTCCACGATGAAAAGGATGAAAATATTGAGATTTTGGCATCTGGAATGGATTTGACACACCAGCAAAGCCTGGAGCAAAGTAATCTTCAGATGCAGAGTCAATTGCAACAATCACAAAAATTGAACTCAATAAGTGTCCTTGCCAGGGGAGTTGCCCATGAAATTAATAACCCATTAACGGGTCTCCTGAATTATGCAAACATTCTTGAGGATGAAATTACCGACCCTGAATTACGAGATTTTGCCCAGGGAATTCAGAAAGAAGGCACCCGCGTTGCCAATATCGTGTCTAACCTGCTAACTTTTGCCCGACTGGATACCGGTAGTAAAACACCTGCCTTGGTCGAAGAGGTCATTGATCGTGCGGTGATGCTAATCAAGCAATCCTTACTGACTGATAATATTAATCTTGAGATACAAGCTATAGAAGAAGGTTTAAAGACCTTTTGTAAAATTCAAGACATGCAGCAGGTGATATTGAATATTCTCACCAACTCCTGGAATGCCATTAATAATAAAGACTATGAATCATCAACAGAAAAAAAGATTACCATTTCTGTTGAGCCTGAACAGAATGAAGAAGAAGAGTATGTCCAGATAAAAATAAGCGATAATGGGAATGGTATCAAAAAAGAGTATCTAGATTCTGTTTTTGACCCATTTTTCTCTGTACATTCCCGAGCACAGCATGCTGGAATGGGATTGGCTGTAGCCTATGGCATCGTGAGTGACCATTCAGGTTATATAACTATTGAGTCGGTATATGGTGAAGGAACTGTGGTAATTGTTGGTCTTGTCAGACATATTGACGAGGTGCCAAACACACAAGAAACATAATTGTATGAGTGATACTAAAAAGATATCAATTGCTCTAGATGCTGCCCCGGCAGTCATTCTTGTTGTAGATGACGAAGAATCCATTCGTAAAACACTAAAATATATGCTCTCAAAAGAGGGCTATACCGTTCTCACCGCAGAGCATGCCTCAATTGCTTATGAAATTTTGGATAAAAATAGCATCGATCTAGTGATTTCCGATATCGTTATGCCCGATATCAGCGGTCTCAGTCTGGTGAAATACATTAACAAACAATACCAACCCCCTCAAATCCTCCTTATTACTGGTGAACCTTCATTAGAGACTGCAACCAGTGCCGTTAAATTGGGTGTTTTTGACTATATATCAAAACCAGTGAAAAAGCGTGCGCTCCTGGATGTGGTCCACCAGGCTATCGAAAAAAAATCGCTCCTTGATGAAAAAGAACGATTGGTTCAACAAAATCTCAGGTATTTACAGGATCTGGAAGAAAAATTGGATCAACGCACTTATCGGTTACTCATTACTGAGGAGAAATATCGAAGTCTATTTGAAAATACAAATGTAGGTATTGGTATCTCAGCAGCGAGTGGGGAGATTATTGAGGTTAACCCGGTTCTCTCCAGATTAATTGGCTTATCAACGGAGAATAGAAAAAACTATTCTATCGCTGAGTCCTGGGTTGAGGAAAGCAGGAGATCTAAGTTCATCCAGAAACTTGACTTAAATGGAAACGTTGAGCAATTCGAAGCTGAATTTTATCGACTGAATGGCTCTAAATACTGGGCCAGTGTGACAGCGAAGAAGATTAAATATCGTGACGAAGACGCTGTGCTGACAACAATACTGGACATATCAAAACGCAAGCAGGATGAAATTCAACTCAAGCAAGCCCTTGATGACAAAGAGGAGATGTTGAGAGAGATTCACCATCGAACCAAGAATAACATGAATGTCATCATATCACTGCTAAATATGCAGATGTATTCATCTGATAATAAAGAGCTTAAAGAAATATTAAAAAAGGTGAATGACCGAATATTTTCAATGTCATTGGTGCATGAGCAAATCTATCTTTCACGAGAGTTCTCATCCATCGATCTTCCCAAGTACATCAATTCACTCATTATGAGACACTATGCTGGCCCCAATACAATGAGTGAATCAGTGAAAATTGAGACCAAATATGATCCTGTGAAAATTGGGCTCTCGCAAGCCATTCCAACTGGTCTGGTGCTGAACGAGCTCATCGCTAATGCCATTAATCATGCGTTTAAGGATGGAGGCGAGGGCACCATTACCGTACAGCTCAAACAATCCAAGGTGGGAGAGGTCGATATTCTTGTCATGGATGATGGTCTGGGCTTTCCCAAAAGAATAAACCTGATAAACCCCTCAACCCTTGGGCTCCACATGGTAAAAATTTTGGTTGAAGATCAGCTCAATGGGACATTGGAAATATCAAGTGAACAAGGGGCTACTGTTCATATCAGATTTAAAGTTGAGTCTCCCGACCGGCAGGAGAATGATCATGCGGGGTCTCCCAGTTAAGGATCCTATGAATTTCCATGTATAACAGATACAATTGTTTTTATGATTAAAAATATTGATAGATTGAATGACTGGAATTATTCGAAAGTAGGCAACGAACACTATGTCCAAAAATCCCCCTGAATCCACCCAAACTGAGATGACTGATATTGTCATTCTAATCATTGAGGATGATAGTGGTATCCGCAAGGCTATCAACACTTTACTCTCTCGCAAAGGCTATACTGTCATTGAAGCCAGTCACGGCCGGGAGGGGTTATCCATACTTCAAGATTTTGGGGTTGATCTGGTCATTACAGATATATTCATGCCAAATTTGGATGGGCTCGAGGTAATACGCTCCATTCGCAAAGAAAATGAAAATTTAAAGGTGATTGCTATCTCAGGTGGTGGGCAGATGCATTTGACAGAGAGTTTAAAATGGGCTGAAGCCTTTGGTGCAGATAAAACGTTGACAAAGCCTATCAAGCACACAGAATTATTGGAAATTGTTAGCGAACTTACTATGGGTTGAAACCCGAAACCATAGATCTGCCCAAGTGGTCTCTAATGAATAAATCAGGAAGACCAGATTGATTTAACATCCACAATTTCCCGAACACCAAAAATCAATAACCCACATGCACATCCTGATCGTCCTCGGATGTGGTTTCTACTAATGAATAGAATTTGACAAAGATCGTCCTACGAAAAATTGATGGAACATCATTTTTGACAGAAGCAGTGCGAATGGATTAAAACATTTGAGCGTATCCAAGGACTTAAACTAGCGGTATTTTTAACCAGAAATTATTGCCTCTGGGGTGATTGGGCTTCACGCCTACTTCAGCACCATGCATTTCAGCTATTCGCTTGACAATAGCCAATCCCAAACCGCTGCCTCTTTTCTTCTCAGCTTCAAGTTGCATTTTCCGTATAAATACTGATTCACGATTCTGCTCTGGGATCGTATTGCCCGCATCCATTACTTCTATGAGAACTGATTCCTCAGTCTTTGAGCCTTGGACGATGACTTTTTTACCTTCTGATGCATAACGAATGGTATTGGTCAGATAGTTCTGGAAGATTTCCGAGATGATTGGGTTTACCTTCGCTAGTAATATTTCAGGAAGGTTTATTTCTACAGTCATTTCTTCAGATTGAAAGAGCAGATCAAGACCACTAATTACTTCATGAATGATGGGGGACAGATTTAGTTCCTGAAGTTCGATTTCATCACCAATGCTTATCCTCGATAGCGTAGAACTGTGATCCATAACTTTTTGCAGACTGGCAGAGCTAGAGGCAATAAGTTCTATCATTTCATTCTCCGGCTGCTCCTCATGCAGCATTTCAGACATATTGAAAATTACTCCAGCAGGATTTTTCAGATCATGGATGATGACATCCAGCAAAAGCTCCTTAATACTGTTGGACTCTTGTAGTTGATTATTGAGTTCCCGATGATCCTGTTCTGACTTCACAATTTGCATCTGTACCTGGTATCGTTTTTCAGTGACCACACCAACCAGTACAGAAATGGTAATCATCATGGAGAAGATTACAAAAAAGGTAATAAGATGCTCTTCCTCATCATGATGGAGTATCTCGCTGTAGTCCTCCTGGGGAATATGCGTGACCAATATCCATTTCAGCTTAGAATTCTCTGAATTTGGTATGGGTGAAATTGTTCTGTAAGTTGTCAGTCCGTTTTCGCTATAGATCTGACCACTTTCATTTGAGCAAAGGCTATCCCAGAGTGCGGGATGAGTTATGGAAAAGTTTTTGGTCTGCCCCTCGGGATACATAAAACCCCACCTTTGACTGGAGTCTGGGTGATACAGATAGAATCCATCCTTGTTAAGCAGCATGCAGTTGCCCTGGCATTGATCCTGATTATCATCAAAATTAGCCAGCAAATGATCTCCCAAATAATTCGCCAGCACAAGACCTTTGACATTTTTTGCCTTGTCAGAGATAGATAAACCAAATCTAATCATAGGCTTAACCGGTATTTCAACCGTGTCACCTTCAATGTTCAGATCAAAGGGAGAGATGAATACCTCTGAATCTCCAAGTGTGATGGATTCTTTGAAGTAATATCGGTCTGACTTGTCCTGAAGCAGTGAGTCTGGTACAATAGTTGGACTACCATTGTTAAAATTGATGCGAATTTTCTCCATCCCATCGCCTGTGAAAACCCTGAGTTGATCATAAAGTTTTTTTGAACGGCTGAACATTAAAAAATCATGGGTGAGTGTGAATGGAATAGTATGCAAGTCAAAGAATTTCGACGCGAGACCAAACTCAAGGTTGGAATGCAAATATCTCAAATCAGAGGATACATCCTCCAGATCTTTCTCTAAGGATGAGGCGAGTCCATCAATATGGTTGATCTCTGCCATGGAAATCCGTTTCTCATCCTCTTGAATCTCCAATTCATGGTAAAAGGATATGAGATATGCCAGGATTAGAGTCCCCGGAACGATGAGAACAAGCGTTCGAATAAGTATATTACGAATTTGATTCGATCTTGATTGTGATACCGGCTTCTGCATATCCAAATAAAGTACTCTCACCTACCTTATGAATCCTAGATGAATATCTGTAAACGCTTATCGAACATAATTATGTATGGTGCCACTTCTGTGTATTATGGTTGGATCAACGAGAAACTGCTACAAATTCAGGCAAGTCGTCCTACTCTGATCATACCTTTCCATGAAAAGCTAAAAGCTTGGAAGACAATTAAAAGGGGGTTACCGTAGATGTACCTGAGAATTTCTTGGGATTATGAAAGTTGGGACTGAAACTAATGCAGAAGAACCAGCTTTTTAGTTTCCACGAAAGCATCAGCCCTGAGTACAACCAGATAAATCCCAGCCGAAACCTCGTGTCCAAATTCATTGGTCCCATCCCAGGTAACATCCCTATAGCCTGCTGTTTCACTACCCTGAAATAGTGTTCTGATTTGCCTGCCCCGGAGATCATATATCACTATCTCAACGGCTGCTTGCTGAGGAAGCTCATAACGGATTAATGTACTGGGATTAAACGGATTGGGGTAGTTCTGATGTAAGGCAAAATGACTGGGTAAGGGGAGTGATGACCGGTTGGAAAGCATACTGTTTGAACTTCCCGGGCTGGGGATCATACTGACCCACTCAGGTCCACCATCTGTACGTCGACCATAGGACACATCTGTTACTTGTGGTCCTGTGGTGAGGGAATCAATGATCGTGGTTCCGTTTGTTCCTACCAGAGCTAGAAATTCACCCTCGGCAGATAGCTTGAAATCTGTATGGAGCTCACCCTGGTTGACATCCTGATCACACCAGACAATTAAAAAGGCACCTGGGGCTATGATCGATGAACCTGTTGGAAATTCCCACTTTGCAAGATTATCAGGCTCATCCGTTAAGAAGCATCCTGCCATATCGATGGGTTGCTCCGTGGGGTTAAAAATTTCCAGCCAGTCATCATATTCACCGGCTTCATCACTAGATATGCTTGAATTACTCGCCAGAAGCTCATTGATTTTTAGATGAGAGACAGATGCGCCAGGAATGACAAAAGGATAATGATCCACATGAAAAATATAACCAGCTCCCATATCTATTGGACTAGTATCAGCATCTTGCGGGTAATCCGGGTCACCAGCATCAATGGCAGGTGATTCAGGAGAGAGCTCGAAATTATAATTGCTTGGGTCCAGGAAAATGGGATCAGCATATAGATTGCCAGTTCCTGGTATTAATTCAGTCGTTGATAGGGAATAGCTGACACTGATTTCAGAGAGGCTGTCAGCGCTGGCAGAGGCGATTCTACTGCCAGCCATAATGTTATTGATCGCAGAGGCGTTTCCACCACCATTCCCCGCATTCTTTTCAAAACAGGCAACGGCAACCTGGTTATTGACAAATGTATTATTATCTATCTGAGCGAAAGAATAGTCCTTAACTGCAACTCCGCTTACACACCCGACGATAAGATTATTTCTAATAGTGATTGAGGAGCCTTGACCGATGGAGATACCCTTATCTGAAGCATGGTAAATCAGATTTGAATGAATGAGAACCCCATCACACGCCTCACCGATATCGATTCCATCAGAATTGTCACCTGAAAAATTATAGATACGATTGTGGGAGACTATTCCATTGCTCACCCCATCCAGATCTATGGCATCAGTATCTGGAGCATCATTGCCATAAAATGAGCAGCTATCGATGGTCACACCCCCCCGTTTGACATTGATGAAATCACTGGTATAATCACAGCGGAAACTACTATTATGAATCTGGGTTGAACCTCCCTCAACATAGACTGGAAACACCACATCTCGAATATCCATGTGATCAATCATCAGATTGGTATTGATAGCCGAGATGGCTCCCCGATGTATGATGGGGTCAACCCCTTTGGATGCACCTGATACATTGACATAAGCCATTACAGAGAATTCATCCTCATTTGAAAAGGAGATCCCGCCCCATCGTTCAGCACCTGCTGAATGGTTGGCGGATATGTTCACTCTGGCTTCTGCAGTCCCCAGTATCATCATTTTTCCATCCACGATGATGTGACCACCGGCTGGCATTAAAAGTTCCACCCCAGGTTCAATTGAAAGTGTCACACCAACAGGGACATGCAGATTCTCACTGACAAAATATCTATGATTGGCTAATAACGCCGTATTGCTGGTTAACACATGCGGAAGTATGGTTCCAGAGCTCGGCTGAAATAGCGCGATAAAACTGGTGTCAACTTCACAATTATAATTAATGCTGGAAGAATCAGAGAGTCCAGACCATCCGATGACTTCCCATCCGGGTGCTGGAATGGCGGTTAGGATCACAGGTCGATTTCTAAAGTATGTCCCTGTGACATTTTCAGAGATCTGTGGAACTTCATTGATCAAGATATTTCCACCTTCAGAAGGGTAGGTCGCTGTATTGATTTGAATCGTCCCATCAAGTCCCAATTCGTTGTTAAAGTGTGTGTAGAGATTTCCAGACCTGGCTTGTGCAAAAGTTTTGATCGCGTGTAGCTCATCTTCCCACTCGCTCATAGAAGACACACTCCCCAAGGAGCCCCAGCGGTCAATATGTCGGGGCATTTCAGATTGAATATTGTATGCCAGACTATCAACAATATCTGATATTCGATCGGGATCAAAAGTATTGTTAAAGTGGGCTGCAGCACGCTGGAGGAAACGGTCCTCAAAGCGTTCACTCTCTATGAGGTACTGGAATAGCAAATAGCCGCCCAGGAGGTTGTCCAGGAGATTATTGTTAATATTAGAAGGGTTGAACCCTCTGTCCACATCAACGATGAGCCATTCCCACCGTGCATCGGCTTCTCTTGCACGCCACCATTCGCGATTGTGTCCCCAACTGGTATTGGCACAATACAGTGTCATGGTCACATGATCAATAAATCCGTCGATATTAATTTTTTGCTGTAAGTCTGAATACAGAGCCGGTTCATCCAGATTGTTGTTCAGAATAAATGAAATCAGGGAATTGTAAGCCTGTAAATCGCCTTCTATGGCCATCAAACGGGTTCCGACAGCAGTTCCACCATACTCCAGATGGTCGATGTTATCAGGATCAACACCAAAATTTTCAAAGAAATAACGTTTGTTGTACTTCTCCCTGATATTGTAAATCCCCCAATAATCGCCATTTAGAAAAAGTGAAGCTGGTTGATACGCCATATAGCCACATTTCATCCTACCCTGAACCAGGCTGCCAGTCATAGGATCGCGAAGTAGGGTCTCTTCCCAGTCATCACCTCCATTCCTGAACACAATTCTGGAGAAATCAGTGATGGGTTTTTCCTGAAATATCTGATAGGGGATATGATCCACACCAAAACGGTCCCTGGTATAGATGGTGAATGGCTTCTGGGGTTTCGTCCAGATATTCATCCCCCCCAATCTAGCCCCAGCCCTTACGCTAAAACCCTGACTCTGGTCAGGTTTGAAGTATTCCACCTGCACGGGAATTTCCCGTTGCTTGTATTCGTTTTCGTAGATTCCTATGTCTGAATCCCAGAGGGTTGGTGGTTCCGCAACCAGGGAAATGGTGGGCAGCGACACATCCTCATTGATGAAAAAGCTGAGTGTCAACGTCTCTCCTGGTATTTTTCCAGGTTCAAGCGCCCGTGCTTTCAGAACACTGGTTTCAGAGATTGAAATAGGAAGGGTATAGGGAGTGGATGCACTGCCAGGCCGACTGCCATCCAGGGTATAATAGATCTGAGCCTCGCTATTGGAAGTCGTCAGATCGACAACTTGCACACCAGGATAAAAGCCACTTTCCAGAGTGGATTCAACTATTGAAGAAAGTACAGGGGTTTGCACACCACTGGTAGTATTCACGCTACCGATGGTAGGCTCGCCAAAAAAGGTCCAGTCTGTTCCAGCCAATGTCCGTCCATATGAAACATCAGTAACTTGAGGTCCATAAATGATAGAATCCATGATTTGGATGTTGGAATAACCCAAGCCAAGAAGCTCCAAATCAAAGCTGATATCAGAACTACTACCACTGATCTGATGAATTTCTACTGCCAGCATGTTTTCACCTGGAAGCAGGTTGCTTGCGGGGATGGAGAATTCAAAAAAGGTATCCTCATCAGTGGAACTGACGGCTGAACTGGCTTCCGTCTCGTAGCTTATGGGTCCCACAGGCATGTTTGAACGAAACAATTCGTTCCCATTCAGGTAGACAAGCCCCCCATCATCTCTTTTTAATCTGATATGGAGCTGCTGGAGATCATCAGGGGTATCGATTGAGAAGGATTTCCTGAAATAGGTCGTGATGTATTTATTGCCATCATCAGGTCCATAATTTAAAACAGTTGTTTCATCTCCATCACCATATCCAAGTTCTGCAGCCCCTTCATTCCAGACGCTATCATCAAAATCTGATTCCTTCCAGGCAGATCCCTGATCAGATCCATCATCTAGATATTTCCAGAAAGATTCAGAGGAAATCAACTCCACACTGTTTTGAATATCAGCTCTGGCAAGCAGCAATTCTTCACCACTTTTACTGAGTTTGAAATTTGTGTGATAATGGCGTGTTGTATAGTCTGCATAGGGCCAGGTTGATCTTTGATAATAGCTTCCAGGACCCTCATCGTAGCCATCTGCCCAGATAATGAGATACTCCCCAGCTGCTAGGGTTGTGAAGGGGGGAATCTTCCATTTCAGGGGCTCATTTTCATTATCAGAGAGAAAGTATTCATCCAATGTCAGACTGGTATCCCCTGAGTTGTATAGCTCAATCCAGTCTGAGTAGTCAGAAAAATCATACATTTCTGGAAAATCAGTAACATTTGACGCTAGAAATTCATTAATCAAGATATCCTGGCCTGAGATCGGGATGAGGGTGCAGCCGAGGAGAGTAAGGGTTGACAATATTAGTGTTCTAAATTGAATGATATCATTCCTATTCTTAACAGTCAGGCATCTGAAGTCCCTGATGCCATATCCAAGTAAGCATCTAGTGTATAAAACAGGGAAAATTGCACAAGAACTATTTAAGCGAGTCAGGTAACGAAACTCACACATTGGACAAATGGAGTGTCTGGATTCTGGCGCTCCAACCGATCTGGAAAGTTTTACCACTGAGGGGCAACATCTTCACCCTGAAACCTATCATAGCCCCCTGAAAATATAGTGATGAGTCTACGGTACAGACTTTGCCTTTATGGCTCTGTCTATATGAAAGGGACTGACAAGTTGACGTGCAAGATTTACAGAACGATTCTGGAATTCGCAATTTTGCTGGTATTCATAACATCAATGACCACTGCTATACAGATCCACGCTCTAATACCAACCAGTCCCAACTCAGTACATCGCGCCACTCCATTTGAACATACAAAAACAATAATTGGTGACCTACACTTATGAAAAAGAAACCTGATATATTTGATTTAATCGGCACCCTTCTTTCAAAAATCGATTTACCCATACGGATTGTAGACCCGAATGGAATTATTGTCTGGATGAATGAGTTGCAGCCTGCTCTATTGCAAATCAACCCGGTTACAATCCTGGGTTCGAAGCAGAGTCAGGTATTCAGTGAGATGCATAGTCAAGTCTCTACCACCTTGCAGGCTGAGTCATTACTGTTGATGACGCATCTACAGAGTATGGAAATTGAGACAAAAGCAGGGGAAGAGGCAATTCACATCAGGGAAACCGTTTATCCTTTTGAGTTTGAGGAATCAGAAAAATTTGTTGCTGTCATCGTTGAAGATTTGACACCAATGAAAAAGCTTGAATCTGCTCTGCAAGAGGATCGTTTCCACCGGAAAGCCTTGCTTGCCAATTTACCCCTTATCTTTTACGTCATCGACGCCCAGGGTATTTTTCTGCTTTCTGAAGGTGCTGGACTAAAAAGTCTGGGACTCAAAGCTGGAGAAGTGGTAGGCGTAAATGTGTTTGATATGTATCGGGACAATCCAGAAATTTCAAATACAGTGAGGGAGGCCATTGTTGGAAATGTTTCCCACAACATTGACCTGGTGGGTGATTTATACTTTGAGACTTGGTTTACTCCTATTCACGATGAAGGAGGTAATGTTACCCAGCTCATGGCCGTATCAATAGACATTACTCCTAAAATATCCGCTGAAAAGTTACTGCATGAAGAAGAAAGTCGAATGCGGGCTATTCTGGAAACTTCCAAGGATTGGATTTGGGCGATAAATACGAATGGGGTGCATACCTATAGTAATCCAGCGGTGAAACAAATATTGGGATATGAAGCACAGGAAATTGTCGGTGGTCAATCTATCGAGCTTTTGCACCCTGATGACCAGAAGAGAGTTACTGAGCGCTTACCACATTGGATTAGTAGCAAGGAGGGGTGGAATAGTCTCATCACAAGGTGGCGTCACAAAGATGGGAGTTATCGCACGCTGGAAAGTAACTCGGTACCAATACTTGATGAGCAGAAGGAACTCATTGGATTTAGAGGGGTTGATCGAGACATCACAACGCGGATTGAAGCTGAGCAAGCCTTAAAGGGAAGTGAACATAGGTTTAAAATGCTGGCTGAGGCTTCCTTAGAGGGTATTGTTATCGCCTCAAACAAAAAATTTACAGATGCGAACCAACAGTTCCTGGACATGGTGGGTTACACCAGGGAGGAATGAGAAAACCGCCCTATGATTGATCTGGTAGCACCCGAATCCAGAGACAAACTGAAAAGACTACAGGCTCAACCGCCAAACACTCCTTATGAATTAATTGTCCAAAGGAAGGATGGTAAAACCTTTCCCATCCTGGGGCAAACCAGAGAATTAGAATATCAGGGAGAATTGGTCAGGATATCTGCCGTTCGGGATATGAGTTTTTTCCAAAAAATAGAGAACGAAATCATTCAGACGAATCTAGAGCTCACCAATGCGCTCTCAGAGCTAAAAGAGTTGAAGGAAAAGGTTGTTGCCGAAAACGTTTTACTCCGTGAAGAAGTGCGCCATGTCCACATCCATAAAGATATAGTGGGGCAGAGTGATTCTATGAAATCAGTCCTGGTTCAGGCTGAACAAGTAGCCAACACAGATTCGACAGTACTCATTCTGGGTGAGACTGGAACGGGAAAAGAGCTATTAGCCAGGGCGATCCATGAGATGAGTGATCGAAAGGACAAATCCCTGATTATTGTTAATTGCGCTGCAATGCCCTCAACCCTGGTAGAAAGTGAACTTTTTGGACGGGAAAAAGGGGCGTTTACCGGCGCGTTAACCCGGCAAATAGGTCGGTTTGAGATAGCAGATGGAGCCACCATCTTTCTGGATGAAATCGGGGAGCTACCTCTGGAAACACAGTCAAAATTACTCAGGGTGCTACAGGAAGGTCAATTTGAGAGGCTGGGCAGTTCTAAAACAATTAAGGTGGATGTGCGCATTATTGCTGCGACGAATAGAGATTTGAATCAAGAAATATTGGAAAAACGATTCAGGGAGGATCTGTTCTATCGCTTAAATGTGTTCCCCTTGGAAATTCCGCCGCTCCGTCATCGATTGGATGATATCCAACCATTGGTCTGGTCATTTATTGATCAATTCGCCGATAAAATGGGGAAACGTATCAAGAAGATTTCTGCATCCAGTGTTACCCGGTTGCAGCAATATAGTTGGCCTGGGAATATCCGCGAATTAAGGAATGTCATAGAACGAGCCATGATTAAATCAATGAGTACTACACTCAATATCGAAGTGCCTGGATATGTTGAAGAACCCTTCAAGTCGTATAAAAAATTGGATGATGTCGAGCGCGAACACATTCTGTCTGTTCTGGAAGAAACCCACTGGATAGTTAGTGGTCCCAATGGAGCTGCTTTGATTCTAGATATGAAACCCACCACTCTCATCTCCCGAATGAAAAAGTTGGGTATTGAACGATCTAAATAAACTACTTCAAGGCTCAGAAATCCAGCAGGTTAA
This sequence comes from Fidelibacterota bacterium, assembly GCA_016844945.1. Taxonomy (GTDB): domain Bacteria; phylum Fidelibacterota; class UBA8477; order UBA8477; family JABMPR01; genus JABMPR01. The sequence continues at coordinate 27,882 of JAERTJ010000088.1, forward strand.
TGTTCAAACACTAATGGATTGATATCACTCAACCCTTGAATGCGTAGGACGTCTTACCAAAATCTAGTAGTATCATGCAACCTGTGTTTGCGCTCCAGCTTTTGTGGATAAATGTGCCAATTCACTTGATGTAGCGGGTTTTGACGCGTACTTCCAGAAGCCGATCTTGCCTGGACAACTTGGACCCATCCTGGAAAAGTGCTTCTAGAGGTCACCTACACACTCCTTATAATTACCTGATAGTTAGTGGAACTCATGGTTCAATAGTCGAATCAACCTGGTTTCCAGATTTAACAAAGAGCCCTTCCAGGAAGAGGGGCTCTTTTAATTTTTACAGGTAATCCCGTAATGAATTGGTCCTGTGATACGGCTCGCCCTCAAAATCAATACGCTGATTGCTCTGGCAAATGGGATGGTTTGGATCTCAGGAGGGAACACGAGTGAATTCGGGGCATTAACCTAACATTAATATTTCACATAAATCACAGTTTCCTATTGAGGTTTCTATTTGTTATTTTTGGTCTTAGTTCCTCAATAAGAATTACCTGAAAGGGAAATCATGCGAGCCATACTTATCACACTGATTGTCTTTCTCTATACCAGTTGCACTTTTCTGGAAATTGATCAATCGGATATTGGAGAACCGGATAGTTCTATCCATGTGTCAATCGAAGTTAGGCGTGATGTTGGCTTCCATGGTGAGGGTCATGATTGTCTCCCCGTTTTTGGTGTATTGATTCCAAATGGCTGGGAATTGCCAGATTCAATCCAGTATGAACATCCCGGTGGCTTTGGGTATTTATCCTACTCAATAGAATATTCAGACTCCATGGATATGCTTGAACCAGCCCCACCTGATTATGAGTGGTGGGTGGGACTGGATACCATGACGTCTATCATTCCTGTCGGCCTGGTCACTGGAGAATTCGACATATTTACAGATGATCAGAATGGAACCTTTATGCTGGACTATATGATGGGAGGAATAGCACCAGCACGGATAGATTATTTCATGTGCGAGCCTCTCCACGGCGGTAGAAGTTATGATCATCCAGTCTCGATAAATGCACCTCAGAACCTGGTGGTAACCAATCCGCTTGATTCCAGTCCAGGATCCTTGAGAATGGCACTGAATCAAATTAGCGTAGGGGGGACCATTTCGTTTGCTCTCCCATCACCGATAGCCATTCAGTTGGATAGCCAGCTCGTTGTAGATCGATCCGTGACCATATTGGGTCCAACGGATGGGGAACTAACGCTTATCGCTGCTGATTCGAGTCGTGTGATACTGGTAAATGCTCACAATGATGTAGTAATTTCAAACCTGATTATTCAGGGTGGAAATGTCCCTGATGAATCGGGAGGAGGAATACTACATAGACACACCGAATCTGAATTGGCTGGTGGATCGCTCACAATCAGGAATTCAACGATTAAAGAGAATCATGCCAGCGAGGGAGGTGGTATTTTCAGCCAGCAATCAGCCCTGATAGTAGAAAATTGCAAGTTTGAAAACAATTCAGCACTCTTCAGGGGTGGTGGACTTATGACCATCCAAAGTGATCTTAGGCTCGATGCTTCCAGAGTTATGACCAATTCCACCAGTTCTACGGGAGAAACTGACGGTGGCGGTGTCTATCTGCTCAATGGGAATGTCACCATAAATGGTTCGTTGATTGCTAGAAATTCATCCAGCTCAAGTGGTGGAGGCATTTTCATTTATGCTGGTGTGGATATATCCATTACCAACACGACCATTGTCAACAACTTTGTTCCAGCCAATTATGGAAAGAACCTCGCACTATCGCGTTCGTCTCATCTTTCCATTATCAATTCAATAGTAGGGAATGAATCAAACCTGGGAGTGATTGTCCCCGAAGAGGAGGCATATTTCCCGATTATTTATAACTCAAATTTGATCGGAAATATGAATGGTGTAAACTGGAGCGGAGGCAACAATATTCAGGATGATCCTTTATTTAGCAGTGAGGAAGAAGATGACTATCATCTGTTGCCCAACTCGCCATGTATTGATGCAGGGGCTATCTGGAGTCAGAAGGATTCTGATGGAACATTGTCTGACATGGGTGCCTTCACCCAAAGTGGAGCCGCTGGAACGGGTGAATTTCCCCCTGGAGTTATTGGTGGGGTAGTTGCCGGCGAAATAGTCACAGATGTTTCTTTATCCTCGGATGTCATCATAGCTGAAGGCACCACCCTGACCATTGCACCTGGGGTCGTGGTATCCAATATCGGTCATCCAAGCAAAATTCAAGTCTTTGGAACCCTTATTGCCATGGGAACCGCATCAGATTCAATCCACTTTGTTGGTGGCATGGATGGATGGCATGGAATTGATCTCATGCATGCTAGCTCATCTGAGAGCCAATTTAAATATTGTAATATTTCAAATTCCATAACCAGTGGAATTGCTTGTTTCGGTAGTTCCCCCTTAATTGAAAACTCTCTCATCTCCCTAAACCTTGGTGAAGGATACGATGGAAGCGGGGGAACCAGTATGGGGGG
>JAERTJ010000089.1 GCA_016844945.1 Fidelibacterota bacterium
TTAGTCGAGATATATAGTACATAATTGTAAGGGATTGTTTGATGAGTTCTTCCTCGAGAAATGAACACTTGCCGTATCGATCCATCGACTTTAAAAAATATATCATAATTACCATTGCTGGTTGGACATTTTTCGTTGCACTCATGGCTATCTGGACCAATACTCGTGAATTAGAGGGTGCCAGAAAAGCGGCTCTGGAGTCTGGAAGAGCACAAATCGCCAAGGATGTTCTTTATCGTCGCTGGAATGCTTTCCACCAGGGCGTATACGTGCCAGTTACCGAGTCTACTCAACCGAATCCACATCTCTCAGATGTTGAAGAGCGCGATATTGAAACGCCTTCAGGAAAAAAACTCACCTTAATTAACCCTGCCTTTATGACACGCCAGGTTCATGAACTTGGTCTTGAATTGGAAGGGGTTATGGCACATATCACAAGCTTGAACCCCATTCGGGAGGCAAATAAAGCAGATGAGTGGGAAACCAGAGCGCTCCAATCCTTCGAGGATGGGGGAGATGAATTCTCATCTATAGAAGTGATTAACTCTCAAGAATATTTAAGGATTGTACGACCCCTTGCCACAGAATCTGGTTGCTTAAAATGTCATGAGCATCAAGGTTACAAACTCGGAGATATACGAGGGGGGCTCAGCGTATCGATTCCAATGAAAGCTTACAAACAGATCGCACGTGATCAATTTCAGGAAATTATGTTTGAATTGGGTGGAATCTGGTTGGTTGGGGTCATCATTCTCCTCGTGGGCATGCAACAGATGACGGCTCGAAACAAAGAACGCATCAAAATCCTGAACGATCTTAAAGAGAATGGAACGAGACATCAAGCAATTCTGAAAGCAGCAATGGATGGTTTCTGGATCACGGATATGGAAGGTAAGCTACTTGAGGTCAATGATACCTATTGCTCCATGAGTGGATACTCCAGAGAAGAATTACTATCGATGTCCATTTCCGATTTGGAAGTGGTCGAATCAAAGAATGAGACTGCAAGACATCTGGATAAGGTTAAAAGCGAAGGCCAAGACATATTTAAATCCAGGCATTCCTGCAAAGATGGTAAACAACTTGATGTTCAAATAAATGTTCAATACCAGTCTATTGAAGGGGGACGATACATCGTTTTCATCCGAGATATTTCTGGGACTAATCGGACAGAACGGATAATTGACACGATTCAGGAAGGAACGGTAAATGTTACTGGAAAGAAATATTTCCATGAACTTATAAAGCTATTGAGTGAGTCACTGGGTTTCAAATTCGCATACATCGCCAAATTGAAACCCAATGATGAATTGCGGACTGTGGCGGTCTGGATTGATGGAGAGTATGTTGATAATTTCAACTATCATCTGAAAGGAACACCTTGTAAAAACGTCATCGAACTGGATACCTGTTTCTATCCACAAGAGGTTCAACAGAAATTCCCGGAGGATGAGTTGTTGGCGGAACTGGGTGTTGAAAGCTATCTGGGAACGCCCCTCAAAGACACTGAAGGTCGCTCAACCGGTCTATTGGTTGTCATGGACAATAAGAGTATGCCAGATATAGCTGTAGCACGTGACGTGCTCGAAATGTTTGCGGCTCGGGCAGGAGCAGAGTTAGGTCGTCGGGATGCCCTCAGAGCGCTCAAAAAAAGTGAAGAGCAAAATAGATTGCTCTATGAGAATATGGCTCAAGGCGTGTTCTACCAGGCGGCGAATGGATATTTGGCAGATGCCAATCCAGCGGCACTTCGAATGTTTGGACTCACTCGAGAAGAAGTCTTATCCAGAACTTCAAATTCTGAGGAATGGAAGGTAATCCATGAGGATGGTACTGCATTGGTACCTGCTGAGCATCCATCCATGATCGCCTTGCAAACGGGGAAACCAGTCCATGATGTCACCCTCGGTCTGTATAATCCCAAACTTGATGACTATGTCTGGCTAAATATTAACGCAATTCCTCAATTTAAGCCTGGTGGCGATAGTCCTTATCAGGTTTTTGTAACCATGCATGATCTGACACAACGACGAAGAGTTGAGAGGGACTATCACACCTTGTTTAATGAAATGCTTGATGGATTTGCCCTCCATGAGATTATCTGTAATCAAGCCGGGGAACCCATTGACTATCGCTTTCTAAGCATCAATCCTGCCTTTGAGAGGTTGACTGGATTAAGTGCCGAAGGCATTGTTGGTAAGACCATTCTAGAGGTAATTCCCACAACTGAAAAGCATTGGATTGATACCTATGGAAAAGTTGCCCTCACAGGTGAACCTATTTCGTTCGAAAACCATGCCGAGCCCCTGGGTAAACACTTCCAGGTGACGGCATATCGACCGGTGCCAATGCAATTTGCTACCATATTTGTGGATATCACTGAACGGAAAGAAGCTGAATTTGCTCGGGTTGCTTTGGAAAAGCAGCTGATGCAATCTCAAAAATTGGAAACAGTTGGTACCATGGTAGGTGGCATCTCTCATGAGCTGAATAACGTATTACAGAGCATGTTCCTGTATGGTGGGTTGATTCAGGATGATGTTGAACCAGGCACCGAAATTTATGAACATCTCCAGCAATTACTAGATGATGGCGAACGCGCAAGAGATCTTGTGAACCAAATCCTTACCTTTAGCCGGAAGAGCGAAATGCAGCTCATTGTTCAGCCCATTGACGAAATCATTAGAAATGCACTAAATTTTAAGCGAGCATCCCTATCACCAAACATTCAACTTGTGGAGAAGATTGATCCAAACGGTGGAAGTGTTCTATGCGACAGTACACAGATCCATCAAATTATCATCAATCTCTGCAATAATGCCGAACATGCCATTGGTGATGAATCTGGATCCATCGAAATTAGCCTCAAGGAAGTGGAAGCTGAGATTGAAGAGGGAGGAACAGTATCACCAGTGCTTCAACTCAAGGTCGTAGATACTGGTCAGGGTATGAGTCCTGAGATTGTCACACGCATCTTCGACCCATTTTTTACTACCAAAGAGATTGGAAAAGGTACAGGGTTAGGCTTATCAGTTATCTATGGTATTGTGAACATGATGCAGGGTAGCATAACTGTTGACAGTGAGCTCAATGAAGGATCTACTTTTACAATTAACTTTCCCCTGGCTGATAAATCTGAGACTGAAATATCAGGCGAGTCTTCCGCTAAGCATTCCATGACCCAGGGAACGATTTTGCTAGTTGACGATGAAAGTAGTATTTTATCCGCAACACAAGAAGCATTGAAACGCAAGGGGTTTGAAGTTGATGCTGCTTCAGAGGGTGATCAAGCGTTAGAATTGTTTAAATCAGAACCGGGTAAATATGATTACCTCGTCACCGATCTATCTATGCCAGGTATCTCTGGTTCAGAAATGGCTCAGGAAATTCGAAAATCAGGGTCAGACCTTCCCATAATTCTTTCCACCGGGCACATTGAATTTGACGATAAGGAAAAGTATACATCAATGGGTGTAACTGACTTTATTCAAAAACCATGGGCAGTCGATGAGTTACTGGTTCTACTCCAAAGGGTGAAGATATAAATGGCATCTCAGATCGTTTTTGAAGTCCCTGATTTTGCATGAAATATAAAGGTAACTAGGTAATGTTTAGCACAGCCATAGTAAAAACACCTTGTGAAAATTTAACAGAGGGTCTGAGCGCTGCCAACCTGGGTATCCCGAATTACAGACGCGCACGAGAGCAGCATAAAAAATATATCGCAGCCTTGAAAAGTTGCGGAGTAGGTGTGATTCAACTTGCAGCTGATGAAGCCTATCCTGATTCGACCTTTATCGAGGATGCCGCTTTGCTGACTCCCCACTGCGCCATTATCACCAGACCAGGAGCTCCGTCTCGACGTGGAGAAATTGATGGGGTGAGACCCGTCCTGGACAACCATTATCAGGATATTGAGCAAATCCAGGCTCCAGGTACAGTTGAAGCAGGTGATATCATGATGGTTGGGTCCCATTATTATATTGGACTCTCCGAGCGTACCAATCCAGCAGGTGCAAATCAAGTCATTGACATTCTGGAGAAACACGGAATGACAGGTTCAATGATTGAGCTTAAGAAGGTATTGCACCTCAAAACCGGTGTAGCCTACCTTGAACACAATAATTTACTCGCTTCAGGTGAATTTGTCACTCATCCTGATTTTCAAAAATTCAATATCATCGAAGTGGATGCATCTGAAGGTTATGCGGCTAATTGCATTTGGGTAAATGAAAAAGTTCTGCTTCCTCAAGGATATCCTGGTGCGAGGAATGCCATTACCAGAGCTGGATATGAGACCATCGAAGTGGATGTCTCAGAGTTTAAGAAACTTGATGGTGGATTAAGCTGTCTCTCTCTGCGCTTCTGATTCTTTCTTTCTATTCGCTCTAAATCGTTTAAAGATGACAATTTATATCTCAAAAAGCAGTTGCATTTAGGATGCCTCAGACACATTTTGCGGCATTCATAGAAAAACGCAATGGGGAAATCATGAGCGAGCAAAAAAACGGCCTACAACGACTAATTCAAGAATTACGAAATAGAAGGGTTTTTCGGGTAGCTGCTGTCTATCTGGGAATTGGTTTTGCCATCCTGGAAGCAGCTGATATTGTCATTCCCATGCTTGGACTCCCTGAAATAATCATGGTTGTGCTACTTGGTCTTTTAATGATCGGGTTTCCCATAGCAACCACATTATCCTGGCATCTCCAACTTACTGCAGAAGGTCTTCGCCGTTCTCCCAAATCTGGGGAAAAACAGACCGTCAATCAAAAACCATTAACCAGCAATGCACTCATTATCTTACTGCTTATTGTAATTACTGTGTTGTTGGCCTATCCAAGAATTATTGATGAAAAACCAGCTAATACTTATGTGGCTGATGTTGATGCACCAATGCTGGATTCCAAGTCTGTTGCCGTATTGCCTTTCACCAACTTTTCCTCTTCAGATGAGGATGCCTATTTTGCAGATGGTATCCATGATGATATCCTTACCCAATTATCCAAAATCCACGGTCTGAAGGTGATCTCCAGAACCACCATGATCAGGTATAAAGACACTGAAAAAAGCATGGGTGAAATTGCAAAAGAAGTAGGAGCTGCCAACATATTGGAAGGGAGTGTTCGAAGAGCCGGGGATGCCGTTCGTATCGTTGCTCAATTAATCAAAGCACAATCAGACGAACATCTCTGGGCAGAAACCTATGACCGGGAATACGCAGACATCTTCTCTATTCAAACTGATGTAGCCAGGAAAATAGCTTCAGCGTTAAAGACAACACTCACACCAGAAGAAGAACAAAATCTGGATGCTATCCCCACCCAGAACATGGAAGCCTATGATTATTTCCTACGAGGAAATACTTACTGGTATACAAAGACTACCAAAGAAGGAAACCTCAAGGCTGTGGCCATGTATGAGCGGGCAGTTAAGCTTGATCCCACATTTGGATTGGCATTCGCCAGACTCTCCATCGTTCATGCTGTGCTCTACCAATCACCAAATTGGGATCCTACACCAGAACGCCGTGAATTATCCTGGAAAACTCTGGAAAAAGCACAGGCACTCATCCCGGAACATTCTGAAACCAGGTTTGCACAAGGGATCTATAACTTGTGGTGTTTGGAGGATTCGAAGTCTGCACTCTTGGAGTTTGAAGTAGCTGCAAAGCTTAACCCCAATAGTGGGGAAGTATTTCAACATATGGGTCAGCTTTATCTATTTGCCGGAGAATGGGATAAAGCAGGTGAATACCTGAACAGAGCTTTTGAGCTGGACCCCCATGATGTTGGCAATGCAGGGTGGCTTGGTGGGTACAACTTCCTCAAGCGCAATTTTGACAAAGCAGAGGCGCTTTATCGGAAAGAATTACATGTGAACCCGGAAATGTCTCAGCTCTACCGCTGGTATGCTGATGTTTGGGCTTATGGTTTTGGTAATATGCAAAAAGCACTACAGTTATTTGATGAGGGATCTGTCATGTCAGACAATCCAGAATCTCTCCATGGATATAGATTCTGGCATGAATTAAATGCTAGAAAATATGAGCAAGCTATGACTACAGCAGCATCCCATCCCAATTCTCAATCGATCTTCTACTATAAAAGTATAGCAAATTTCTTTCTGGGGAATAGTGAGGTTCAGAGCACCTATCTGGATTCCGCACTGCAGCAAACCATTGATCGAAAATTGTCGACAATCAGGGCTGAAGCATTTCGTCAGGGGCGGATAGGTCTCATTCATGCTTTACAGGGAAAGAAGGTTCAAGCAATTAACGCAGGGAAAAAAGCCATGGACCTGACGCCAGCCTCAGAGGATGCCCTCAACGGTCCGGACCATGTTTATCGCCTGGCTGAAATATATGCCATATCTGGTGATACGGAGACTGCTATTGCTACCCTGGATGACCTGATGTCTTATCCGAATACCACCACCATCTGGCGCATCAAGCTGAACCCATTTTTTGATTCCCTACGGGATCACTCGGATTACCTGAAATTAATTGCTAAACATGGGGTTTCCGCCTAGAGATGAGCAACCACCTGGGGAGACGCCAACAACTCATCGCTGAACTTCGCAATCGTCGAGTGTTTCGCGTTTCCATTGTCTATGCCGGCACAGGATTTGTGATCCTTGAAGCCAGTGATATGATTCTCCCTCGTTTAGGACTCCCAGACTGGACGATTACCTTTATTCTGGTCCTTCTAGGTCTGGGATTTCCAATTGCAGTAGGTCTAGCCTGGACCTTCCAGGTCACGCCTGAAGGTTTAAAACGATCCCCTAAATCAGGTGAAAAGCCTTCCGCTTTTTTCCCCCTGCGTGAGTACCCCCGCTTAATTGCGTTGTTAACCAAGTACTCCACACCAACCATTTAAGTAGAAACAGTTCAAATGTTTTGGCTGAAGATGAACCAAAGATGAGACGATTCTATAAAGAACTGCAGCGACGGCGTGTGTTACGAGCTGCCACCGTTTACCTGGGTACTGCCTTCGTCATTTTAGAAGCCTCAGAAATCATCTTCCCTCGGTTAGGGCTTCCCGATGGTGGTGTTTCACTGGTGATGGGATTGCTGGCAGTTGGTTTTCCTATCGCATTGTTACTCTCCTGGTTTTATGAAATCACACCTGATGGGATGGATCGAACAGAGGTTACAAAAACACCTCAAAGCAGAAGCCAAAAACCGCTCACTAGCAATATTATCATCGCCATCCTCGGAGTCATCATTCTTGTCCTGGTTATTGGGCCAAGTTTATGGAATAGAGGGGAAGGAAGTGAAGATAAAGTATCGTCTAAATCTATAGCAGTCTTGCCCTTTACCAGTTTTAGTAACAATGATGAGTCCCTGGCTTTCGCAGATGGAATTACAGATGTAATACTGACTCAGCTAGCTAAAGTCGGAGACTTGAAAGTGATTTCTCGTACTTCAACCATTCAGTATCGCAACACGGAAAAACCCATTCCTGTCATTGCAGCAGAACTTGGTGTTGCCAACATACTGGAAGGGAGTGTTCAACGTGTAGGGGATCAGGTGCGTATCATCGGACAGCTCATTCAGGCTAAAACTGATGAACATCTCTGGGCAGAAACTTTTGACCGTGCCTATAGTGATGTTTTTGGCGTGCAGACCGAAGTTGCCCGCTCCATAGCCAGTGCACTGAAAGCCTCCCTGACCAAAACTGAAGAGGACTATCTTGCTCAAGAACCTACTCAGAACCAGGAAGCCTGGGATCTGTATGTCAGATCTGGCATTTTAAGTGGCCAGATGGATGACCACCGCGACTCAGTGATTGTTCTGCTGGAAGAAGCACTTGCACTGGATTCGAAATTTGTTCTGGCCTATGGAAGACTTATCGCCATTTATGCGAATGAGTATTTTAATGGCTATGACCCAGATGAAAAGCTGCTGGGGAAAGCCAGAAATTATTTGAAAATTCTGGCAGAATTGGCACCGAACTCACCTGACTACCACCTTGCAAAAGGGTTTTACCACTACTACTCAGAACGAGATTACCAGGCAGCCATGTCAGAATTTGAAATCGCCCGTATACAGCAACCCAATAATAGCGAACTCTTCTGGGCTATGGGTCTCGTGAAGAGAAGGATGGGAGACTGGGTAGAATCAGTAGAGTATTTTGAGAAATCTGTGAACCTTGATCCACTATCCTTCAAAAAATCACGCCTCACAGCCGAGACTTCCCAGCTCATACGGGATTGGGCAAAGTCACGTAAATATTTGGAACAGATGACCATGATCGTTGGTCCTGTACCTGCGCTGATAGAACTCCGCTATTTCTTGACACTGTCATCTACCGGTAGTCTGGAAACTGCAGAACCAATTCTAAAGGAACTCATCGAAAAGTATGGCGAAAATGAAATGGCACCCGCCCGTGAAATGAGAGCCTATCTCTCCAGGGATTTTCAGACCTGTCTGGATCTGGTTGACCTGGATATGGAAGGTGTTCCAGATGAATTGCTGGAAGCCAAAGCATTTTATTTCAGACTGGATGGTCAGTTAGATTCATCTCGATATTACTATCGTCAACTGTTAGAGAGAGACAGAGTAGCCGTTCAGGAAAATCCAGAATACTGGGGAAATTATTTAATACTGGCCGTTTCTCAGGCGGGATCAGGAGATATTGAGGGCGCTAAAAAATCAATTGAAAAGTTAAATACATTTCGTGAAGTGATGTCTGATGCAGTAACAGGCAATACAATCAGGGATGAAATGGCTAGCCTGTATATCATGGTGGGCGAATTTGATAAAGCCCTTGTATTGCTGGATGAAATTCTGGCTGCACCAGGTGAGTTTTGCCTGGCTCTGCTCATGCTTGAGCCTGAATATGATCCACTGCGTGAACTCCCAGAGTACAAACGTATGGTCAAGCGATACGCGGATCAAATACAACCCGAAATCATTTTTTAGAACAAGCCAGGTATGAGTCTATTTGAGTATATCATGGTACTGACGTCCATACTCATTGGACTGGGAATCGCTGAGCTGCTTTACGGTTTGGTCCGAATGCTTCGCTCTGATTTCAAGGAAAAATTCTTTCTCCCCCAGGCAATCTGGTCATTTTTTATATTTCTTCACCTAATTATGATCTGGTGGAGTCGCTGGGATTTGCGTGAAAATTTTGAATGGAATATTCTTCAACTATTGCTCTCACTTGCAGCGCCAATTCTGCTCTTTATCCTGGCGGGACTAATTTTCCCCAATAATAAAAATAGCAGAGATCATTATTACCAGCAACGGGTCAGCTTTTTTAATATTCTTATTGTCGTGCTGCTCATCGATATCAGTCATGAAGTTTTTATCGAAGGGTCAGCCGTCTTTAGTCTGGTTAACTTTTTAATATTTATGATGTTGTTATCCAGTTCGTTCGCACGCTTCTCGTTACGAGATTGGGTTCATACGCTTTCAGCATTAGCCTGCATTTCAGCAGTTGGCTTCTTTGCTACCATGACGGTGTTCAGTCTGAGTTAGCTGTGTTTCATCTGTGATTCAGCGAAAATACCTGGCTGATTGGCATCAATTCGTGTTAACTCCGCCACGGAATCCTCCAAAAGCCACTTGACTAAAGGGGAGCACCTTCCAATATTCATGGTTTAATCTTTCAAATGAGAGGATTCCCATTTTGTCATCACCAATTAAAAACCTGGCTCATCAATTTCTAATATTAATATTCCTTACCACTGGGGCAATAGGAGCCACAAATGGTGCCAGTAAAGCAGATCTGGATAACCAGGGAAGACCCTTATGGGAACCAGGTGTGCTATGGGTAAAAGTCAATCCCAGCGTGGTCTTTGATCGAAATCAGCGTGAGATAAATAGTTTCAATGAAAGTTCCCTCGATGGCAAAATGACTGCTTTTGGGATCAAGAGAATTATACGAGCCTTTCAACCAAAAGAACGACTTGAGAGGTCTGACCTACCCGATCTCACCCGAATATTTACTCTGGAACTGCCTCCCAATGCCAATGAGGACTGGGTAGCAAAGGCTTTGGCTTTAGATTCCAATGTTGAATACGCTGAGCGTGTACCAAGGGTTTATCCTGAAGCTATTCCCAACGATGAATTCTATGCCTCAATCATGTATCACCTCCCACAGATTCAGGCTGAACAAGCCTGGGATCTTCACAAGGGAGAGGATGGTGCAGAAGTAATTATAGTCGGGATTAGTGACTCAGGGGTGGATTGGAAGCACCCTGATCTAGCTGCCAATATATATAATCGTTTGGGCGAGGATGCTGATGGTGACAGCGTTACCATGGTATGGGACAGCACTGAATGGGTAATGGATCCTGATGATCTTAATGGTATAGATGATGACGAAAATGGGTATGTCGATGATCTGATTGGGTGGAATTTTATGCTCAATCCCCAGGGAACACAGAATAACGATCCCATGGATCCACCAAACAGGGGGCATGGATCACATGTCGCAGGATTGGCAGCCGGGGTCACAGATAACTCTATTGGTATCGCCTCTATTAGCTGGAATGTCAAAATTCTCCCTACGTCCCACAGCTATACTGAAGATGGTGGTCATTATATGTTTCGAGCCTATAGTGGTCTTATTTATCTGGCTGATAATGGTGCTCATATCATAAATGCAAGTTGGGGTGGTGGGGGATACTCCCAGGCTGCTGAAGAGGTGATTCGTTACATCAATGGTGTGGGAGCCCTCTTTGTCTCCTCGGCAGGTAACGAGGATGATGGAGAAGGTGGGATGGTAGGTTTTGGTGATCGATATCCCACAAGTTATCCCGGCTGTGTGAGTGTGGCCTCAGTGGACCGGTTTGATAATAAAGCCTGGTATTCAAGTTTTGGCTGGGGGGTTGATATCTCAGCTCCAGGAGGCAATCATGCACCTGGTTTATTGAGTACTGTCCCCTACGGAGATGGATATGATTCTTACTCGGGAACCTCTATGGCAGGACCGGTTGCAGCAGGTATGTTTGCCCTGGTTAAATCATTTCATCCAGATTGGACAAATGACCAAATCATTAATCAGGTCATTGGTACAACGGATGACATCTCATCAATGAACCAGGTGTATGAAAACTGGCTAGGGTCTGGTCGGATAAATGCATTCAAAGCGCTAGACGAAGAAGATGTAAGTGTCCCCAACGCATTCCGGTTAGCGCTAAAAGAGGTTATTCATAGTAATCCCGCTGCGGAAGATTGGAATATGAGCCCCGGGGATATCACTGACATTAGATTTACATTTCGGAATTATGCTCACATTCTGGCTGACTCTTCAGTGAGTTTCACGCTCAGCTCAGATGATCCGCATCTCCTGATCAGCAATTCAAGTATGCAGGACACCATTTTTGCAGATGATTTTTTTACAACAGATGAATTTTCGATCCAAATATCAGAGGGTGCAAATACTCAGGTTGCCAATCTGTGGTTGGCAATTGAACCACAAAACGCTGAGGTCTTGACCGGAGATACTGTGGGGTTTGATCTTATCGTAAACAGTACCTCTCTCAGCAGTTCATACCTGGATCTGGAATTGAATTCAGGGGATATTGATACCTCGATGATCACGATTTCAAACTCTGCCGAGCTACCTGTAACCCTCACCACTTCGGCAACTAGTATTGATCCGAGTTCGCTACTATGGCATGTGAGTGAATTCCAATCTTATGCTGGAACCTCATGGTGGTGTGGGGACCCAGACCTGGGTGGCTACCCCGATGCAACGGTGCAATATTTATCTCTTCCAGCGCTTGATTTGACTTCCTCCAACAATCCAGTATTTAGTTTTATGCTGGACTGGGACATTGAGGATCCAGGTGGCGCTGATGCCCCCTTCGATGGCTGGGATGGTGCAAATGTGTGGATTTCCACTGACCGGGGAGAAAACTTTGAGGTTATAGAACCTGTTAGTCCCGCTTACACATGTTCTGCGCTGTCTGCCTGGGGAGATTATTGGGAGATCGGTCTGGTTCCAGGCTGGGCAGGGAGCCATAGTGAAGGTTTTGTTGAGGCTCAATTTGATTTGAGTGCTTATGTTGATCAAGAGGTTGTCATTCGTCTAGGATTTGCCTCAGATGGAGCAGCCACAGGTGAGGGTGTATTTGTTGATAATATATTAGTTCAGGATGGAAACCAGATACTCTTCGAAAATGATGGTGCTTTCGAAGGGGGTATGCAAGTCTCTGGTTTCCCATTCGAAATGATGCCAACCCCGTGGGTCATGTTTCCTGATGGTGGTGTAGAGGTACCAGGCAATGGAACTACCGAATTGGAAATAGTGACGAATACCACGAATCTTTCACCTGGATTTTATTCAACAACTGCCAATGTGCTTCATGCTGGTCACATTATGGCTGATATAGATATCAACCTATCTGTGATAGATCCTTCATCCACTGAAGGGGGAGCTCATCTTCCAAAAGCATTTTTGCTCAAACAGAATTACCCGAATCCCTTCAATCCTAGTACGACCATTAGCTACGCATTGCCGATGAGTATAGATGTGAATATTCAAGTGTTTGATATCCAGGGCAGACTGGTGGCTAATCCCGTGGTAGCCTATCAATCAGCAGGTTATTATGACATAAATTGGATCCCCAGGGACTTGAACGGTGCCCCATTGTCGACAGGTTTATATTTTACCAGAATTCAGGCGGGGGATTTTCATAAAGTCATCAGGATGATTTATTTGAAATAAGGAAGTACTTCCTAATAGTAAATAAGTTATTCTGATTGAATGTAATTCGAATCAAGGGGGAACGCGTGCAGCACGAAATCACTTCAGCTTCAGACCTGTTAAATGAAAAGGGAAGTTTGATACAAAAGGGTTGGGCACGCGACCTAATTCTAAAATATCACCGCTCCGCCATCAAATCTAGCGCATTTCGGATCAAGGAATGGGACTATTATTGTGTTTTGTCGGATACTGCTGGCGTATCATTCACAATTTCAGACCTGGGCTATATCGGCTTTATTGCCGCTACGGTTTTTGATTTTTCCAATGGAACAGAACTCTCAAATTCCATCACAACCCTACTTCCTCTGGGGAAGATGGCTTTACCTGATTCCTCCCATACCGGGGATGTTATTTTTAAGGATCAATCCCTGGAGCTAAAATTTTTGCACAGTGAGGGCAAACGAGTCCTAGACGTTGAATGGAAGGCTTTTCATAAGGATCAGGATTTGTCAGGACAAATCCAATTAGTGGAGACGGGGGATGACTCGACAGTGATCGCTACACCATTTCCTGCAAACTCAAAGGCTTTCTACTACAATCATAAAATTAATTGTATGTCTGCCACTGGTGAGATGCGGTTGGGAGACCGTCTGATTAAATTTTCACCCGAAAGTTCACATGGGGTACTGGATTGGGGGCGTGGTGTCTGGACTTATTCAAATACCTGGTATTGGGGTTCTGCTTCAGGCATGATCAAAGGCAAAAGATTTGGGTTCAATATTGGATATGGTTTTGGAGACACTTCCGCAGCCACAGAGAACACGCTGCTTTATGATGGAATCGTCCATAAACTGGATGAGGTTCGCTTCCACATTCCAGAGGATAGTTTCCTCAACCCCTGGAAATTTACCAGTAATGACAAGCGATTAGAACTCGACTTTCAACCTGTCCTTGATCGCTACTCTAACACCAATATGCTGGTAGTCCAGTCCTGGCAACATCAGGTGTTTGGGAGGTTTAGTGGGGAAGTGATTCTGGATGATGGATCACATATTATTCTGAAAGATTTTTTGGGATTTGCAGAAAAGGTAAAGAATCGCTGGTAAGACAGTGATAGTTGATACTATCAAATATATTTCTAAGTTGTTTTCCATGGAGAATACCTGAGATGAACCATGATGCCCAGGTTCTGATTGTAGAAATTATCCTTTTCTACACATTGGTGCTGGGGCTGCATGCACTACGTCGTCGTATTACCTTTACTCCCTTCCTGGCCCTCCTGGGTGGGATGACTGCGTTGATGTACTGGGTTACTGCCCAGGGGTTGACTGTTGAGATTGGCGGTATATCATTTTTTGTGAGCTCGACTGTCTTTTACACCTCATTTCTTCTTGGTGTCTTTGTGGTTTATCTGTTTGATGGACCTGTTGTAACCAGGCATGCTATCATAGTAATTATCGGTGTCTCCACCCTGGTGCCTCTGGTAGGTCTGGGTTTGGAACTGCAGAGTAGGCTATTGGGAAGTCCCATGAATTTCCAAATGCCTCAGATCAATCTCAGATCAAATATTGTATCCATTCTAGCAACACTCGTTGATCTTATGTTTCTCGCAGTATTATGGGAGTACCTGAATAAAACCAGATTAAATCTTCCCCTATGGCTCAAGGTATACTTGACCTTTCTGGGGATTATGTGGTTAGATGTATTTTTGTTTGGAACGGGGGCGTTTGTAGGGTCGGATTTCTACCCTGTCTATTTGAAAGGCACGCTACTTAGCCGGTTTGTAATATCCATTTTCACTTTTCCTGCACTCTGGGCATATATACTCTGGCAAAACACAAGACAAAAAATCTCTGTCCAAAGCAGACCTGCATGGGAAGTTCTGGCTGAAGTTGCAGAAATGAAACGCGAACTGCACGAAACTCGACAGGATCTGGAGGAACAGAAAAAGGTACAGGAAATCATACTTCAAAGTGAACGCCGCTACAGGAATTTATTCGAATTTGCTCCTGTCGCCATGTGGGAACAGGATCTTTCTGAAGTTAAAAAGTACTTTTCAGACCTTCAAACACGTGGAGTAAGTGATTTCAAGAAACATCTGAATGATCACCCGGACGTTATTCCAACCCTTGTACAAATTGTGCGAATCATAGACATCAATCAAGCTGCACTTGATCTTCATGAATCCTCGAGTAAAGCAGAGCTGATAGAAAATGTAGCAAAAATATTCACGGATAAATCCACCGAGACCTGGCAGGCTCTCTTTGTTGCTATTGCAGGTGATAGGGATGAGTATGAGGGTGAGACAGTATTAAAAACGTTGGGGGGTGAAACCAGACATGTAATACTAAAAATGATCACCCTACATTCAGAGAACCAGGACTATTCCAGGACATTACTCGTTCTGGCTGATATTACTGAGCGCAGGCAAGCTGAAATCGACCGACTTGATTTTGAAAGACAGATCCTTCATACCCAAAAACTTGAAAGTCTGGGGGTTTTGGCTGGCGGAATCGCCCATGATTTTAATAATATTCTAATGGGAATACTGGGATATGCAGATCTGGCGCTATCAGGTATCAGAGCTGATTCCCCAGTAAAAGAATTTATCCAGGGTATTAGCAAATCCTCTCGCAAAGCTGCTGATTTAGTTAAACAGATGCTAGCCTACTCAGGGAAAGGTAAGTTTACACTCGAGCCCATTGATTTGAATCAATTGATTGAAGACACGCTTCAAATGTTATCACTTTCTATCTCAAAGAAGGCTAGTCTGCAGTTTGAACCAGATCAAAAACCCGCTCAGTTGGAGGGAGATCCATCCCAGCTTCAGCAGATTGTCATGAATCTGGTGATAAACGCCTCTGAAGCAATTGGTGAGAAAAAGGGTGTAATTACTTTGCGTACGGGTTCGCTGGATTGTGACCGGGAGTATTTAAAGCAATCTGATTATGAAACACGTTTCACTAACTCTGATCAGATGGAGGAAGGCTCCTATGTCTTTCTTGAAGTTTCTGATGATGGTTCAGGGATTAGCCAGGGTGAACTCTCAAAAATATTTGATCCATTCTTTACAACCAAATTCACGGGGAGGGGTCTTGGATTATCAGCAGTTCTCGGCATTGTCTCCGGTCACAATGGCTTGATCAAGGTCGAGTCCACAGAGGATGAAGGAACAACGTTCAAGGTTCTTTTTCCTTTGCTGGAAGATGAAGATCAACAGTCAGTAAATATATCTGCCACTCCTGAGGATGATGCACATTGGCAGGGAAGCGGTACCTTTTTGATTGCGGATGATGAGAAAGCCGTCAGAAGGGTCGGTGAGCACATGATCAGAAAATTAGGCTTTGACGTGATTACGGCTGTGGATGGTGAAGAAGCGATTCAAGTATTCACAAAACATGCTGATAAAATTGTCGGTGTGCTCCTTGATTTGACCATGCCCCAGAAAGATGGGGCTCAGGTGTTTAAAGAAATCAGGAGAATAAATCCTGACGTTCGCGTCATTTTATCCAGTGGCTACAATGAACAGGCTGCGACCCAGCAATTCATTGGTAAAGGTCTGGCCGGATTTATTCAGAAACCTTATGTTTCAGAAGATTTGAACTCCAAAATCAGAGAAATATTCACATCCCCAGCATAATTATGTTTTCCAAGGGTGATTCAACTAGAATTGGATTATAGTCCTTTTCACATTAGACGAGTCAGCTATATCTAACCAAATCCAGCTGATTTTTATGTAGGGATTAATTACATAGAATATTATAATTTAAATCTGTAATCCACTCTCAGAGTTTAGGTTACATCGGTAAATTTTAAAGTTCCCAGTGAACGAAGTTATAATGTGATAAGGTGAAGTATGATTTATAGAAAAACCTATAACCTGGTATTAGACAAAATTCGTGAGATCCAGGCTGATATTAAACAGAATAGTAAAGACATTAAACGTGCTGCTGATTTTGGTGATTTGAAGGAAAACGCCGAATACCACGCTGCCAAGGATAATCAGGCTCAATTACATAATAAACTGCATCGCTTTGAAAAACATTTGAGCAATCAGATTGCTGACCCTAAAACGATTGACACATCAGTCGTTTCTTTTGGGACTCAGGTAACCTACACCGACGGGGAAAATCCTGTGACAGTAGCCATCGCCGGGGCTGCAGAGTACGAGTTGGAGCTTTACGAGAATATTGTTACAACATCTTCTCCCTTTGCCCAAAAAGTTCTGGGGAAAAAGAAGGGTGATACTATGACTCTCGACCTTCCGGGAGGGGTAAAAACCTTGACAATTACAGACATTCAGTTGCTTAAGTAAACATTCGATTGCACACTTTCTCTTTCCATTAGCAAGCCTGGTTGTTTGTTAGTATCCAGACAGGTAGAAATTTCACCTGCCTGTCGTTTAATAGAGTTGTATTAAGAATTGTTACAGGACTTACGTAACGATAGACCTAAATATTGAGAGGGGTAGAGCTGAGCGTTCATGAGTTATTTGGGTAATAGAATGGTTCGTCCACTCATCCTGCTGTTGCTCAGCGGTCTGCTTCTTAGTAGCCTGGCGGCTCAACAAAAAATTCGAGTTGCCGTCTTTCCACTTCATCCCTTGAATTATATCGATAGTGAAGGCACGGCTCAGGGGCTTTTTCCTGACCTGGTCAGAGCGTTGGTCCATGAGGACGAATGGCTCATCGAATTTGTTCCTACAACCTGGAGTATGGGCTTGCAGTTGCTGCAGGATGAAGATATCGATCTGATGACTACAGTTGCTTTTACCAAAGAACGTAGTCTGGTTATGGATTACTCTCAGGAGTCAGTAACTGATATTTGGGGACAGATATTCACTACCTCGGAAGCGAGGATTGGAAACATGAAAGATCTGCACCATCAAACTGTTGGCATCATGCGCCAGGATATCAATGGCATGAACTTTATAAACACCTCAAGTGCCCTGGGAGTGGTTTCCGAAATTTTGGAGTATAGCACCCATGATGAAATATTCGCAGCTATCCAGAGGGGTGATATCTTTGCAGGTGTAGCACCACAACATTTTGGCTTGAGACATGCAGAGGAATACGATCTTGTCGCAACCTCAATCATGTTTTCACCCTTCTCAGTATATTTTGCCTGTAAGAAAGGTAAAAATCCTGATTTACTCAAACATATTGACACTCATTTAAGACGGTGGAAAGCAGACCCCCAAAGTGTATATCATGACCGTCTCCAATATTGGATGCATGGAGCTGGTATTCAAAAACGAATCATCCCGCGTTGGATATTGTGGCTGGTAGCATTGGGGTCCATTCTTTCGGTTTCGCTCATATTCCTCAACCAATATCTGAACTATCAAATCCGCCAACGTACGCATGAAATTGAGCTAAAGGAAAAGCAATACAGGGATCTGGTTGAGGGTGCCAACAGTGTGATTCTGAGATTGGATGTAAGCGGTAGATTGGTATATATAAATAACTATGGTATCGATTTGTTCGGGTATTCTTCTGAGGAGCTCGTCGGGACCCTGGTTACAGATAATTTACTACCAGTTGTCCATTTCCCGGGTAAAGATCTCACCTCATCAATGGAACTCATCGTTGCAGATAATCGAATGTATAAATTGATGGAAAATCAAATCTACTGTAAGGATGGTCATAAAGTCCATATGCAGTGGAGTAACAAGACGATTTATGATGAGCAAGGCGAACCCAGCGAGTTGTTATCCATTGGAACAGATATCACAGATAAAAAAAGATCTGAATTAGAGCTGGTTAAAAGTACGATCTTGATAAATGCCATGCTCGATGGGATCCCCGATGCCCTGCTGGCTATCGATACATCTGACAGGATCGTATCTGTCAACCGAGCATTTACGACAATATTAGGGTGGACAGAGGATCAAATCATGGGTGATCACCCCTCGCATTTGTTTGCAAATCCCAAAAAATATCCCTATGAGTCGTCCGATCGTGAAGCCTTTCTGAAATCCAATTTCACCACCCCTCAGATCTTTCATTATCAGCGCAAAAACCGGGAAGTTTTTCCTGGGGAGACAATCACAGTGCCTATGTACGCAACAGATAATTCATTGTTGGGATACATTAGCATTATCCGGGATGTAACTGAGAGACAATCACTAGAAGAACAGGTTAGAAGGTCACAGAAGTTGGAAGCTCTGGGTATTATGGTGGGAGGAATTGCCCATGATTTTAATAATATCCTTCAAAGCATTATGCTTTCAAGTGAGACGGCATTAAGCTTAAGCCAGGATCAACCGCAATTAAAAACCAGCATCCTGGATATTTTAAAGGACAGTGATAGAGCCAAAAGGTTAATTCAACAGGTCTTAACTTTTGGTAGAAATACAGAGGTAGAGCTGAAACCTGTTTTTATCCAGAATATTCTACATGATGCTCTGAAGTTTGAACGATCACATTTCCCCAGAACCATTAGAATCGAGCAGGATATTGATGAAAATTGTCCCGCAGTTTTGTGTGATGAGATTCAGATGCACCAGGTTGTGATTAACATATGCAATAATGCCATGCAGGCCATCGGATCTGAAAAGGGTGAGTTGAAAGTTCAGTTAGCGAGACTAGAAAGTCGACCACCACCTATTGCTGGAGCGAGTGAAACTGAAAAACCAAGGGAATACCTTGAATTGCACATAACTGATACGGGTGTCGGTATGGATGAGGACACCAGGACTAAAGTTTTTGACCCATTCTTCTCAACCAAGGTCGTTGGAGAGGGCACTGGTTTAGGATTATCTGTTGTCCATAATATTGTGAAGAACATTGACGGACTGATCAATGTCGAGAGCGAACTTGGTGTAGGAACTACACTCAGTATCTGGCTACCTACCACTGAGAAACTTCCAGCGGATAAGCCGAAAGAGGGCAAGAAAGAGATTGAAATATTTACGCTCCCCATTCTTTTTGTAGATGATGAATCCTCTATCAGAACCGTTTTGTCAAAGATGCTCCAGAAGCGAGGCTTCACGGTTGATATTGCAGAAGATGGTGCACTTGGGTTGGAAAAATATTCTGAGAATCCAGATCTTTATGGTCTCATAGTTACTGATCTCAATATGCCAAACATGACAGGTGTTGAGCTGGCTCAAGCTATCCGCGACACCGGTTCTGAAGTACCAATCATCCTTTCAAGTGGAGATCTCAGTGCCGAAGAGAGGACCGATTATAAATCTAAGGGCATCAGTGGTTTTATTCAAAAACCATGGAGTATTGATGAATTGGTGACTCAACTATCTGCCTATGAGAACCAAACCTGACACGAGACCCTCACTCTACAGGATACCCATTCCAGGAAGTAACCAGCTTTAAAAAAGGGATCGACAATGCGAGCTGACATTAGATCAGAATTTTTACTCAATTCCCATATCCACTATTTAAACCATGGGTCGTTTGGCGCTTGTCCACGACCAGTTTTTGAGGAATATCAGCGCTGGCAGCTGGTTCTCGAACAAAATCCCATGAACTACTTTACCAGGGAACTTAAAGGACTATTCTCCAAAGATGCACAGGGACCACTGGAACTTGCCAGACAGTCTCTGGCGGACGTTGTAAATGTCGATTCAAAAGGGATGATATTTACACCCAATGTGACAGTTGCCTTAAATGCTATTGCCCATTCCATCCAGCTAAAAAAGAATGATGAAGTACTTACTACCGATCACGAATATGGAACCATCCTTGAGACCTGGAAGCGTAAGTGTGGACAAAACAATGCGATCCTGAAGCAAGTACATATCTCATTACCTGTTTCGTCTCAACAAGACTTCGTGGAAATGTTCTGGAAGAATGTGACCTCCCGGACCCGGGTGATTCTCATGAGTCACATTACCTCTGCTACCGCGTTGAAGTTACCCGTAAAAGAGATTTGCCATCGTGCCCGCAAAGCAGGGATCATAACTGTTATTGATGGTGCCCATGCTGTGGGACAATTGCAGTTAAACCTCTCAGAGTTGGAGGCTGATTTTTACACAAGCAACTGTCACAAATGGTTGTTGACTCCCAAGGGAACCGCCTTTCTCTATGTGCATAAGGATCAACGTGATCAATTTGAGCCCTTTGTCATCAGCTGGGCTGAAATAAACAAGCCATCCTTTTCACTGAGACATGAAATGTGGGGTACCCGGGATATGGCAGGCTATTTATCCATACCTGCTGCGTTGTCATTTAGAGAAAAACACGATTGGGATGGTCGGGCCCGAGAAGCGAGAGCCATTCTTCATGACTATCGTGATAGATTTGCTCAGGCATTCAAGACACCGGAAATCTGTGACACCAGCTGGTTGGCGCAAATGGGGAGTGTGTTGCTCCCTGAGAATACAGATGCTCTGGGGTTATGGCAATATCTATGGGAT
This sequence comes from Fidelibacterota bacterium, assembly GCA_016844945.1. Classification (GTDB taxonomy): domain Bacteria; phylum Fidelibacterota; class UBA8477; order UBA8477; family JABMPR01; genus JABMPR01. The sequence goes on from JAERTJ010000089.1 coordinate 21,043, forward strand.
AATTATCAAATAGAAGCCATGATAACGAAATGGGATAACAAACCCATTCTGCGTCTGGGATTCAATGCCTATAATAAGACCACTGAACTGGATCAATTGCTTGATGTGACCCAGATCTACCTCCAACAGAATTAATAGAACTAAATATTTCAAAAAATAATTTGGGAAATGTGGATTTTGACAGTATACTACTACAAGATTAGGAGGTTAGCGACATGGGTAGTAAGAAGGGCATTGAATCACTAAGTAACTTCGAGTGGCAGATCATGAACCAGATTTGGGAAATGGGCTCATCCAGCGCGCGTGAAGTCCTTGAAGCATTAACTGAAGAGCATCGACGTGCGTATACAACTATCCAAACCTATTTGGAGCGACTCGTAGACAAAAAATTCCTCAGTAAGGAAAAAGTGGGACTGGTCAATTTCTATCGATCCCTTATTCCCAGAGATCGTGTCGTCCGGAAAGAAACCAAACGCTTTGTGGATCAAATCTTTGGGGGATCAAGTAGTCAGCTCGCAGCCTACCTCCTAGATGAAGGGGAAATATCACAATCTGATCTGGACCGGATTAAAAAGATGCTGGAGGATTCCAATGAGTGATATGATGGATGTTTCCCTGCAAATGCTCTGGCGCCAATCCTGGCAGCTTGTGTTAATGGTTCTCATTGTTTGGCCAATAGCCCAATTGAGTCAGAGACGTTATCCCCGTTTTGCTTATGTCCTGTGGTTGATGGTGATGATTAAGAGTCTAGTGCCATTTCAATTCACACTTCCCACAGCCACCCTGCTCAATCTGAATACCCTACCGGCAATTAATATTACGGAATTGATAGTGGGTGTTGAAGGTGCTGTGAATTTTAGTTTTGAGACCATTTTCGCCATGCTCTGGGTCGCAATCGTCATATTCCTCATGCTTAAATTGGTTTTGAATGAATTCAGGTTTCTCAAAACACTTGAGGCTGCTGAGGAATTAGAATTGCCCGGGCTCGATGGATTATTAGAAAAATTTAAAATCAACCGGACCGTTAGAATCCTGAGGAGTAGCGAGGTCTCAGTTCCTCAAACTCTAGGAATAAGGAATCCAGTCGTCATTATCCCTGAAGCTCAATTTTCAAGGGCATCAGAGGACTTATTGCCTGTGGTCGCCCATGAGCTCGCACACATACAGAGGCGGGATATGATAGCCATATCGACGCAAGCGGTATTCACAATTCTATTTTTCTTTCACCCTTTGGTTCACTTTGTAAATCGATGGATGGATTTGAACCGTGAACGTATTTGTGATGAAATGGCCATGGAAGCCCTTGAGCTGAAACCAAAATCCTACGGCCGAGAACTATTGACACACCTTGAAGCATCCCTGAGACCACATCCGGAAATTATCGTGAGTGGTGGGATGTTTATGACAAAAAAGAATGTATTAAAGCGATTTGAATATCTAATGGATGGAAGGGAAAAAATCATGTTGAAAATTAAACACGGACAAAAACTAATTATTGGATTACTACTACTGGGGATGGTGATCCTGTCCTGCTCAGATGAAAGTGCACTTCCTGATCTGGGGGCTACTGGATCCACGGCTGATCCGTTATTGAATAAGACTTCAGCTCCAGCTGTGGACGAGGACGTCTTTGTTGAGTATGATACGCCACCAGAACCAATTGGTGGGTACCAGGAAATAATGAAGGCAGTTGTCTACCCAGAACCCGCCAGGGAGGCTGGAATTGAGGGGACAGTTATTGTTCAGGTGCTCATTAATAAAGATGGAAGCACAGGCATGACTAAAGTTCTAAAAGGTGCAGAGGATGCTAGTTTGAATGAAGCAGCACAGGCCGCTTTAAAGGATGTGAAGTGGAAACCAGC
>JAERTJ010000090.1 GCA_016844945.1 Fidelibacterota bacterium
TTTTGGATATTATGCGCTTGGTGATGGAATCTCAGCCATTCTCACAAGGAATCCTGGCCAAATCAACCCGGTTTATATCAAAAAACACCGGTATCGACAATTAGACCTCAATTTTAACTGATATAACGGGGGAACTTCTAGCATCCATTGAACTTCACCTTTTTTTGCGATCTGACTATTTTCTCGGCTATCCCTATGGTGGATTTCCCCATCAATTACAAAGCTGACTGGTGTAAATCCGCGATGAGGATGGGGACCCAGACCCTGTTGTATAGCTGGTGCATCATCCCTTATCGTAAAACTACCATGGTGCAGTAGCAGGAAGGGATCAACCTGTCTGACCTGTCGTGTTGGGATGGTTTGTTTGACTGTTGCACCACCCATGTCAACATTATACGCGGGGATGACATACTTTACTCTTTTAAACATATTATTAACCCGCGATCATTTTGGATGGATTGATAATTATTCGTGCTGAAGTCAGGGGGAAAGCCTGGGGAGGTCAGCCAGAACTATCTCAGAGCTTTCAGATGCGGTGATTTCAATACTTTCAATATTTTTGATATGGATACCATCTCTGGCCTGGGCAGTTTCGCCATTCACGCTAATACTTCCTGTGGCCGGCACCATATAAACATGTCGATCTGGCTCTATGTTCAGCTGGAAACTATGTCCCGTCTCAATAACCCCTGTATGGATTGCAGCATCCTGGTAAATACTTAGCACATCTTCATCTCTATGTATTTCACGGCCACTAACCAGGGGAATTAATTGATTTGAACTTTGCTTGGGGAAGGCTTTGGTCTCCCACCGGGGCTTAACGGAGGGAACAGCTGTCTGGATCCAGATCTGGAAGAGAAGCGTTTCCTCCGTTTCTTTGTTGTATTCACTATGGTATACACCCGTTCCTGCAGACATAACCTGAACATCACCTGCTATGGTGCGTCCCTCGTTTCCCATATTGTCCTTATGGGTAATAGCGCCTTTACGAATATAGGTGATTATTTCCATATCCTGATGTGGGTGCATATCGAATCCCTTACCTGGTTTGATCAAGTCATCATTCCAAACCAGCAGGGGAGGAAACCCAACTCTTTCAGGATCATAATAACGTGCGAAACTGAAATGATGGTGTGCATGAAGCCAACCGTGGTTGGCAGAACCAAGTGTCTGGAATGGAATGATGTTGATCATTGGTGACTCTGTCTAATCTTTGTCTCTGTAGTCATTTGCAAGCATGAGTGCTCCACCTGCCAGACCAAGGTCCTTTAAAAGTCCACTCATAGCCATCATATCCCCACCAATAACCCCGGGGAGGTATATGGTCAGCACAAATACCATCAATAGTCCAGCGGTTAGCAGACCAGCCAGGAAAACCTTCTTTTTTATAATGAAGCTGGTGGAAGCAGCTAATAAGGCAACCCCGGTTATGTAAACCCAGAGAATTCCACCTGGAACAAATGTAGGTACCATGGCAGCCAGGTCGCTGGCTTTGGCTAAATGCATGAGACCAAAGACTGCAAATGGTACGATGAATAGATATCGGCCTATAGTATTAAGATTTTTCATTATTTATTTACTCTTTTTGGTTTGGTTGTTACCCAGCTTTTTGCATAAATCACCCAGTAATTTCTGCTCTTCTTCATCTAGGATGCTAAAGGCCTCACTTAGCTTACTCAGGTGACTATTAAAGATGGGTTGAATGGTTTTCTTACCCTTATCAGTGAGCGTTACAAGTATTGATCGCCTATCCTGGAGGTGTTTCTTACGTACAACCAGACCCGATTTCTCCAGATTGTCTACTACTGTAACCAGGTTGGAACTACTCAAGAGAATTTTCTCTCCAATGGTCTTCAGAGGTAACGGACCCAGATGATCAAGCATTTCCAATACCCCGAATTGGGTGATTGTAATACCATGCTCATCCATGTTCCTTCTCAGATGGTGACCGATGGAGGCAGTTGCCCGGTTCAGCTTTATCCAGGTGTTCAGGATCAATTGTTCTTGTATAGTATATTGATTGCTCATGACAATAATTAAATATCAAATAAATAGACATCAAAGATAAAAATTGTCATAAATAAGAAGTATTTAGAAATTGTCGCTGGTTGGGGAGTGGTATTTTGAATAGGAGTGACTCATTCTATATTCAAGGCTATGACAGGGCAGCTCATACCTACCAGCCAATTTACTCGAGACAGTCGCGTTGTCTTTTTTACAGGAGCTGGCGTTTCAGCTGAAAGTGGTATCTCCACATTCAGGGATCCAGATGGGTTGTGGAAGAAATATGACCCGATGGAATTGGCCAGTGCAGATGGTTTTATACAGAACCCTGCGCTCGTTCTGGAATGGTATGCCTGGCGCCGAAAGATGATTCGGAATTCAAAACCCAATGAGGGCCATATCAGTATTTGTAAAATTCAGAAACTATTTAGGAATTCAGTGGTATTAACTCAGAATGTGGACGGCTACCATGCTGATGCCGGGAGTGAATCCATCTATGAATTACACGGAAACATTCACCGGCATAAATGTTTTCTATGTAGTACTCCAGTTAAATTGAAGGTTGGAGACGAGGAAAAGTTGAATTATTGTGAGTGTGGTGGTATGGTAAGACCCGATGTGGTCTGGTTTGGAGAGTCGCTTGATATGGCAACACTTAAGACCGCCTTTGAAAAAGTGAGTGAGTGTGACATATTCATGACCATAGGAACATCTACTCAGATATATCCTGCGGCACAGCTCCCATTTGAGGCAAAAAATTCTGGTGCTTTTGTGATTGAGATCAATCCTGAGCCAACCCCCTTTAGCAAAATGGCTCATCTGAGTCTGAGAAGACCAGCAGTGGCAGCACTATCAAAACTATACGAGGATTTTCATGCAAATATTTCCTGAAATATCAATAGCCAAAAAATTGACACTCCTGGCTCTACTATTGGGATTTCAATCATGCGCCTACTACAACACCTTCTATAACGCTGAACAATATTTCGCTGAAGCGCAAAAGCTAACTCGAGAAAATCAAACTGAGAAAGTCAGTCGTGAAGAGATAAATCTGTATTCCAAGGCTATTGAAAAATCAAAAAAACTGTTAACGAAATACCGGGATAGCAAATACAGGGATGATGCCCAGTTTATCATCGCCAAGTCTTACTATTTCAAAGGTGATTATCTTCTATCCAAGCGTTATTTCGAGGACCTGAGTCTAAATTATGCCAACTCTCCTCATGCGAAGGAAGTTCCTCTCTGGATTGGTCGCTGCCTGATGAAAACTGGTGATCTGGAAATGGCCAGGTATGAAGCATCTAGAATATTACGAGGTGGGTCGGACCGCGGTCTCCAGGCCGATGCCCTCCTTCTGATGGGCGAGATAGCCGTCCAGCAGGATAGTCTGGGTCTGGCAGAAGACTATTTAGAACAGGTGATTGATAAATCTCCTGATGGGTTCACAAAAGCTCAGGCTCAATTTCAAGTTGGCAGGATGCGCGAAAACAAATCTGATTATGAAGGTGCTCTGGATGCCTATGAAAGGGTTACGAAATACAGACCCTCAGAATCATTAAAAGTTGAAGCAATTATTAGGCAAACCAGTATGCTTAAGGCTCTCAATCGCGATGAAGATGCTGTTGAGATGATTCAGGATATGTTGCTAAGCGATAAATTCGTGGATATCCGCGGTCAATTAGAAGTGGAGCTGGGAAAGCTTTATCTTGTGATGGAAGAGCTGGATCGTGCCGAGTCTAAATTTACGACGATCATTGAAGATTATAACCGTAAGGATGTTGCCGCTGAGGCAAGTTATTACCTGGGGGAACTCTATCTAACAGAAAAGTTGGACTACATAGCCGCTCGGAAGGCATATACGGATGTGAAGTCGCAATCAGTCAGATCGCCATTTGTTGCGAAGGCAACGCAACGCAATCAACAAATTGACAGATATGAGAAGATTCAGCTTGATCACATTAATTTGAAGAGACAATTGGTCGGTTTATCACCTCTGGTTAAAGAAAAGCGCAAGACCAACTCCAGCAGAAGCAGGGAAGGGCGAAACAGCAATAACAGAGGAAGATCCAAGGCGAGTAGACCTGGGAATCCTGCCGCAGAAAATGAGTCGATGCAACAGAAAAGGAAATTGAAGCAAGAAGAAGTTGCTGTTGAAGTGAGCCTTGAGGATTCATTAAGGTTTATCAAACAGATCGATGAAAACAGGTATTCCCTGGCTGAATACATGCTATTTGAATTCACTCGGGTTGACACAACTCTGGAAATATTGACTATCCTGGAAGCCAGTACCTCTGATTCATCCATGAAGCATCAGGCTGCCTATATGCAGTACTACGCGATTGAATCTATTCGAGGAGATGAACAAGGCGGGCGTGCAGCACTTGAACGGATTAAAACTGCTTACCCTGATTATTATGATACAATCATGAATGTCGAGGTGGTCGCCACTGAAGAAGTTGATGAAGGTGAGATTAGATATGCAGAAATCGCATCTCTTTTTGATTCTGGTCGGTTTATTGATGCCAGTGTCGCCTACGAAGCTCTCAAAATGGATACACTCCTTTCAGCGAGTGTGAGAGGTAAATCCTGCTTCAATCATGCCTGGTTAAATGATCACTATATCTTTGACAAAGAGGCAGCCATCGAATCCTACAATTATCTTGTATCCACGTTTCCTGATGAACCTCTGGCAACAACGGCACAGAATAGGCTAAGTGTCTTAAATAAGAATCCCGACCAACCGACTGAGCAGAGGGAGGATATAGGGGAAAAGGAAGAGCATTCAGATAAAGTACAGGAACCTATGAACCAACGCTCAGAAAAACCCAGTGGACCCAAAGAGGGAGAAAAACAGAAATAATTGATCTTTTTTCCTTGGTTTGAAGTAATATGACCGCTCATCGAAAACATGTTGGTGTTCGTGGGGGCGGCCAATAATTTCAGCGCTCAAATATGTCACTAAAGAATATTATAAAACGTGCCCCTGTAACCATCATTGGAATCCCCAGTCTTATAGCATTTACCCTGTATACACATGATGTGTTTATGATTTTTTTCACCATCGCTGGGTTGCTGATACTGGGTGAAGCCTATCGGATGGCTCGACCAAATGGAACTGAACCGAACATATGGATCGGTTACCTGCTGTACCTGGCCGTGGTTGGGGATCAACTTCTGGGATCAGGAGCATATATTGGCCCCATACTCATTGTTTCGATTCTTTTGCTTATGACACTGGAAATGTTTAGAAATAAACCCCATGTTCAAGAAAATATTGCCACCACCTTTTTTGCCGCTGTTTTTGTGGCGATAGCAATGTCTTACTTCATTCTCCTCCAACAATTGGGATACGAAGGTGAAGGGGGCAACCTGGGTGGATATGCCGTGTTAACCGTATTTATTGGGGTATGGACCTGTGATACGCTGGCCTACTTTGTTGGATCAGCTATAGGAAAGCACAAGGTGTTTCCCCGTGTAAGCCCCAACAAGAGCTGGGAAGGATCAATCGCTGGTCTGATTGGCTCCTTTATAGCCCTGGTACTCATCGTGCGTGCTGGCTGGCTACCCGGGCTTGATTATATCGATGCACTTATGCTGGGGCTGATTACCGGTGTGGCTGGTCAGATCGGCGATTTTGCCGAATCTCTGGTGAAGCGTGATGTAGGTGTCAAAGATTCATCAAATTTGTTACCAGGTCATGGTGGTGCCTGGGATCGTCTAGATTCTATTTTATTTGCTGCACCCCTGAGCTATTTATATCTCACAATAATAGTTGGTCTATAATTGAAAAAATCCTTCATAATTCAATTCACCCTGCTCGTTCTACTGGTCATATTTTCAAATCTTGGCGATAGAAGCAAGGAAGTTCTAGTCGATGATGAATTGGGTCTAGCCGGTGGGATCCGCGTTGACCTCACAGGTGAGAATACCATTTTTGAAAGTAGCCCTGGTGGAATGTCACCGCGAGAGGGGGGCACGCTGGTCCTTGCAGAATCTGCAGAACCTGAGAACCTGAATACATATGTTTCAACATCAGCAGCAGCCACTCGTGTCCTTGACTATATCTATGAAACCCTGCTTGATTATGATTATGAAACCTGGCGCTTTGATAGACCAGTTGTCGCAGAGAGTTTTGAAATTAGTGACGATGGATATACCTTCACATTTAAGATAAGAGAAAATGTGTACTTCCATGATGGTCAGCAGCTTACAGCAGATGATGTACTTTTCTCCATCAAAGCTCTTCTCAATCCGTTTGTAGATTGTGCACCCTTGAGAAGTTCTTTCTCCAAAGTGGTAAGTGCGGAGACAGATGGTGAATTCATATTCAGGATAACAAGTTCAGAAACCTATTTCCGTAATCAGGAAATACTGGGTGGTTTTCATATTCTTCCCAAGCACATCTGGGATCCACAAGGGCTCCTGGATCAATATTCAGTCACTGATCTTCTCAATCCTACAGTCACTCGCGAAGAGGCGGCTATCAAAGAGTTTGCTGATGCCTTCAATGTGCATCCCCAGGGACGACCTGTAGGTGAAGATGCGTCACCCATTATCGGCTCAGGGCCCTGGAAGTTTGATAAATGGATTACTGGGAATTATATCTCGTATGTCAGAAATGACAATTATTGGAATGCAGACTCCACATTCATCGATGGCTATTCAGAGGGTGGATCCTATCTGGATAAGGTCATTGTCAAGTCTATATCAGATGCTACGGCAAGACTCACGGCGTTAAAAGCAGGGGAAATTGATTTTATCCCCAGAATGCGTGCGGTTCAGTACTTTACGCAGACCAATACACCAGATTTTCTGGAAAAGTATCAGAAGGTCAGCTATGTGGTTCCAGCCTATAGCTATGTCGGATGGAACAATGACAGACCCTACTTTAGTGATAAGCGCGTGCGTCAAGCCATGACCATGTTGATCGATAGGGAGGCCTACAATAAATATGTTTCCTACGGCATGGGAATTCCCACGATTGGTCCATTCTATATTTATGGGGAACAGTACAACCACAACATAGAGCGTTGGCCCCATGATCCACAGCGTGCCGTAGAGTTGATCGAGGAAGCCGGGTGGATTGATCACGATGGCGATGGTATCCGCGATAAAGATGGAATCCCATTCAGCTTTACATTCTCAGTATCTTCTGGATCTACCAGCTCTAAGTACCTGGCACTCATGCTCAAAGAAGATTTGCGTAAAGTCGGAATAGTCGTGAATATTAGACAATTAGAATGGTCAGTCTATGTGGAAAACTTAAGGGACAGGCAGTTTGATGTGGTGTCTCTACTCTGGATTGGTGGTCTTGAATCCGACCCCTATCAAATCTGGCATTCAGACAATATAGGGGATCGTGGTTCAAACTACATGGGCTTCCGAAATGCAGAAGCTGATTCCATCATTCATCATGCCCGGTTTGAAATGGACAAAGCAAAGCGCAATGCGATGTATTTCAGGCTTCAAGAAATATTCCATGAAGAACAGCCCTATACCTTCATGTTTTATCAACGAGATCCCGGCGCATATTTGAAGGAATTTCATGGGGTGAAATGGATTCCAATTCGGCCAGCATATAAGCTTTACAGCTGGTGGCGCAATACATCAATGATGGGGGAAAGTTCCTGATGTGGCGCTACTTCCTGAAACGTATCCTGCTCATTATTCCTACACTGCTAGGAATATCTATCATCACATTTATAATTATTAAGCTTGCCCCAGGAGACCCAACTGCCTTTAAAATGGGCAATCAGCAAAGTGGTATGTCCTCAGACCAGAATCTGGCGAAACAGGTGATTGAGCAAACCAGAGAGATATACGGTCTTGATAAACCCTTAATGCTAAACTTTCAAATCTTCAATTATGAAGATAACTGGGTTGCTATCCAGGAATATCTGGAGGCAGGGAAGCCCCAGACAGGTAGATCATATGATGAAATCGTTGAGCCCATCAAGCAAGCCGATGAAGTTGCTGTACCTTTTCTAGTAGGGCTTTTAGAGACTGAAACTCTTACTGCAGATGAAACAAATGTGGTCCTGGACATCCTCACCATTAAACAAAAACTAAGTATCAGTTCTGAGATGAGTATTGAGAAGCAGTTGGAGTATATCCAGAACTGGTGGTATGGTGGGACTGACTCCACGGGTGTGGCTCGCATGGCAGCCCGAGATCAATATCAATTCAGTGGCTTTCAGATATTCAAAAAAATTTTTACTGAGGCGCAGTATCCACGCTGGTTGGTAAACATGTTGACCCTGGATTTTGGTACCTCAATCAAGGACAATCGTCCCGTTTGGGATCACATCAAAGAAAGCGTACCTGTTTCCCTTATCTTTACCTTTACATCCTTTATTCTGGCTTATTTAATCGCAATTCCATTGGGTATCTACTCAGCAACTCATCAGTACACAACAGGGGATAAGGTCACAACCGTTATCCTGTTTATCCTTTACTCATTACCGAATTTCTGGGTTGCCACCATGGCAATCGTCTTTTTCGGTGGGGGTGATTTCTGGGATATTTTCCCGGTGACTGGTCTGCATAGTCTGGGAGCTGAGGATATGGGAACCTGGGAATATCTTCTGGATCTGGGGCATCATGTCGCATTACCCCTGATCATCTGGACCTATGGCAGCTTTTCGGCACTTTCTCGCTATATGAGAGGATCCATGTTGGAGGTCATACGCCAGGATTATATCAGAACTGCTCGGGCCAAGGGATTGAGTGAACGGGTGGTTACCTATAAACATGCGCTGAGGAATTCATTGATCCCAATCATCACCATGTTAGCGAATCTTTTGCCCCTGGCAATTTCTGGTTCAATTATCATCGAATCAATCTTTTCCATACCAGGGATGGGACAATTGAGTTTCAATGCCGTGCTTTTCCGAGATTATCCCATTATTATGGCTGTCACAACCATTAGTGCCATGCTCACACTTTTCGGAATCTTACTATCTGATTTGCTCTACGCCATTGTTGATCCTCGTATCACCTTTGAGGAGAAGCGCTAATGAATGAAATGGCTCCAGCACGTACCTACACTCAGATTGTTGGATCGCAGTTCAGCAAAAACAAGTTAGCTGTCATCTCCTTGCATGTTATTTATGTACTACTCTTCATTTTTATCTTTGCCGACTTCCTGGCAAATGACAAGCCTATTGTCATGCGCTACAAGGGGGAAACCTACTTCCCTGTATTTCGAGAGTACGGTGTGAAATGGTTGGGAATGAACTGGCAGGATGAATTCAAGAGTCAACAATTTAAAATCCTGGAAGATAAATATGAGCAAGGGGATTGGGCGATTTACCCAGTCATACCTTATTCATCTACAGAATACAATCTGGAGGTGAAATTACAACCACCGAGCCTGGCCCATATTTGTGGGACAGATGAACTTGGCCGGGATGTATTGTCCCAGATGATTCATGGTGCGCGAGTGAGCCTATTGGTAGGATTTGTGGCAGTTGCCATCTATGTCGCCATTGGCATTGTGCTTGGGGCACTGGCTGGGTTCTATGGAGGGGTTATTGACATCATCATTCAGCGCATGATTGAAATAATGATTACCTTTCCACGAATGTTTCTTATCATTACCATCGTGGCTGTGATGGAAACCCAGTCTATCATTAATATTATGATAATTTTAGGACTGACTGGCTGGACGGGAGTCGCGCGCTTCACACGTGGAGAGTTTTTGAAAGTTAAGAATGAAGATTATGTGGTTGCGGCTAAAGCTCTCGGCTACAAAGACTTCCGAACTATTTTCAGGCATGTTTTGCCTAATACTTTGACGCCGGTGTTAGTGACCGCAACCTTTGGTGTGGCTGCCGCTATCCTTATCGAATCTGGGCTTAGTTTTCTTGGATTCGGGGCACCACCTGAACAAGCGACCTGGGGTTCACTCTTAAGTAGTGCCCGTGACACACTGCCAACAGGCTGGTGGCTGACGACCTTCCCAGGTCTGGCGATTTTTATAACAGTAACAGTATATAATCTTGTTGGTGAAGGCTTACGTGACGCGTTGGATCCTCGCCTCAAGCAATAATTGAAATAGATCCTCCACTGAGGGAATTTCAAAAATCAATATGAAGGACCAAATTAATGGCTGGTAATGAACTCAGAACCATTCTGGCAACAGATTGTGGGTCGACAACGACCAAAGCCATTCTGATCGAGCTTACTGATCAGGGGTATCGGTTAAAAACAAGAGGTGAAGCACCTACAACTGTTGAAGCACCTTTTGAAGATGTAACCAAGGGCGTATTAAACGCCATTATGGAGGTGGAAGAGCTTTCTGGATTAAAGATTCTAGATGGCGATCAGATCATTCATCCCATGAAGGATGATAAAACAGGTGTGGATGTCTATGTTTCAACGTCCTCGGCTGGTGGTGGTCTTCAAATGATGGTAGCTGGTGTGGTGAAAGCCATGACCGGTGAGAGTGCTGAGCGAGCTGCGCTGGGTGCCGGATCCATTGTAATGGATGTATTGGCCTCCAACGATGGCCGACTGCCTCATCAGAAGATTGAGCGTATCAGGCAATTGAGGCCGGATATGATCCTCCTCTCGGGTGGAATTGATGGCGGAACTGTGTCACATGTAGTTGAGCTGGCTGAAGTCCTGGCTGCAGCTAACCCCAAGCCTCGATTGGGCCAGAATTATAAGTTACCTGTGATATATGCCGGAAATAATAAAGCACAGAAAAATATTGAAGAAACGCTAGGCGAAATTACAGATCTTGATCTGATCGAGAACATCAGACCTGTTCTGGAAGTGGAAAATCTGGGACCCGCACGCGACAAAATCCATGACTTGTTCATGGAGCATGTCATGGCTCAAGCACCCGGCTATAAAAAACTCATGTCCTGGACGGATGCACCTATCATGCCCACACCAGGTGCAGTAGGATCCTTGATTGAAATGGTAGCCCGTCAGGAGAACATCTCTGTGGTAGGGGTAGACATCGGTGGTGCAACCACGGATATCTTTTCAGTATTCCAGGGACAATTCAATCGTACGGTGAGTGCGAACCTGGGAATGAGTTATTCAGTCTGTAATGTGCTGGCTGAGGCCACACTTGAAAATGTTCTGCGGTGGGTGCCCATTGATATTGATGAAGGTGAACTCACCAATCGAATCGGAAACAAAATGATTCGACCGACAACAGTTCCTCAATCCCTGGAAGAGTTAATTATTGAGCAGGCTATTGCCAGAGAAGCGCTTCGATTATCCTTCATTCAGCATAAAGCTTTCGCCGTGAGCCTGAAAGGTGTTCAATCCCAACGGACCATTTCTGATGCGTTTGACCAATCGGGGTCTGGAGAGACCCTGGTTGATATGATGGAGTTGGATCTTTTGGTCGGTTCTGGGGGCGTGCTGTCCCATGCACCTCGTCGTGAACAGGCTATGCGCATGATGATTGATGCGTTCGTTCCCGAGGGTATCACTCAACTGGCGGTGGACTCTATCTTTATGATGCCTCAATTAGGTGTCATGGCCAACATCGAAAATGATGATATGGCGGAGAGCGCTCGTAAAGCTGCTGTGGAAGTGTTCGAGAAAGACTGCCTGATTCGTCTGGGTACATGCATTGCTCCGGCAGGTAAACCAAAGCCTGGCTCGGTCATGTTAACAGCTGAACTTGATCTTCCTGGAGAAGGGAAAAAGACATTCGAATTGAAGACAGGTGAAATCATCGTTATTCCTGCTCCTTATGAGCCAATAAAATCTGTACTTACCCCTGCTAAAAATATGACCATGGGGAAAGATAAGGGTGAAGTCCTGAATACTGAAGTCTACGGTGGAACCGTGGGAATCGTACTCGATGGTAGAGGTCGCCCCTTTGAACTCAGCACCGAAAAAGCTCAGAGAATTGAAAATCTTAACAAATGGTCCAAAGCGACCAATGAATATCCTGATACCGAATTACTGGGAGGAGCATAGATCATGGCACATTCGTATACGCCAGGGCTAAAAGTCCTTCACGAAACTAAAGTACATAAAGATCGTATCCTGCCCTTAAAGGGTGATGTGGTTGTTGAGTTAAATGCATCTGTAACACCAGATGATATCGTTGCCCGCACGCACCTGCCTGGAAATGTCCAGATGATGAATGTAGGTAATCTTCTGAATATCGATCCAACGGATGTAGAAACTGTGATGCTCAAACCCATCGGCTCTGAATTTGCCAAGGGCGAGATGATTGCTGAAACAAAAGGGTTGTTTGGATTCTTTAAATCCAATGTCATCGCTCCTATTGATTGCACGCTGGAATCCATATCTGCCATTACAGGACAGGTTGTTCTGAGAGATGCGCCCATTCCCGTAGAAATCGATGCCTATATGAGTGGAACCGTTTCAGAGGTTATTCCTGAAGAAGGTGTCATTATCGATGCTGAAGCCGTATTTATTCAAGGAATCTTTGGAATTGGTGGTGAAAGCAGGGGAGAACTGGTCGTTGTCACTGAGACCCGTGAGCATGAACTCACAGCAGATATGATCAAACCTGAACATGCTGGTAAAGTACTGGTCGGCGGCTCATTCCTCAGTCTGGCTGCCTATAAAAAGGCACTTGAAATGAAAGTGGCCGGCATTGTCGTGGGTGGATTCAACTATTTTGACCTGGAAGAAATTCTGGGTTATACACTGGGTGTTGCCATTACAGGGTCCGAAGATCTTGTTACTTCACTGGTGTTGACAGAGGGTTATGGTGAGATTCGAATGGGAACGCGTACCTTTGACCTGTTGAAACAACACCACGGAAAATTTACCTCCATTAATGGAGCGACTCAGATTCGTGCTGGTGTTATTCGTCCTGAAATTGTCATCCCACTGGCTGCTGAAGATATCAAGGGGGATGTCCATGCAGTTCAGATCAATGAGGGAATTCAAGCCGGAAGCTTGGTACGTGTGATTCGAGCGCCTTACTTTGGACGTATTGGTACGGTTGTCTCTTTACCACCAGAATTGCAGAAAATGGAATCTGAAACCATGGTACGTGTGGCTGAGATCAAAATTGATGATAAGGTCATGGTCATCCCGCGTGCTAATCTGGAGATGGTAGAAACTGACTAAGTCATTAGATCCATCCGTCTCAGACGCTTTATCTGAAGAAGATCAAGCATTTATAGAACGAATCGCTAATCGAATATATGACTCAGGTTTTATCACAGCGGCAGTATTTGCCCTGGAAATGGTAAAACCTTTAGCTTTGTTAGGCAGTCATACTATGATATTTTTTGGGCCGATAGTGAGCGCCTTTATAAAGGCAGATGGATACTATCGAGCGGCAGAGTTGTTCGAAGAACCGAAAAACATTGAGTTGTTAATCAGTCGACTTGAGCAGCTGGAAGAAAAACAAAAAAACAAGCAAACGGAGAAGCACAGTGAAAGATAAACAATTCTGGATTGTTGCCGGTTCAATCTTCGTACCATTCATGATCTATTGGTTTGCAGGACATCCATTTTTTGTCGTGGAACGTGCAGTCATGTTTTGGTCCATTCTTATCGTCGGAGGTGTGTTAGTCTATTCAACACGAATGGCGAAGAGGGGTGAGAAGATATTCTTGCGTACAATTCCCGGTCTCAAAGCCGTGGAAGAAGCAGTTGGACGATCGACTGAAATGGGGAAACCTGTACTCTATGTACCTGGTATCATGGACATGGATCAAGTTGAAACCGTAGCCGGCGTTGTTGTTCTGGGACATGTTGCCAAGATGACAGCCCGGTATGAGACAAGCTTGAATGTCCCTGTCTCCCGTGCTATTGTTATGAAAGCTGCACGCGAATCCTGCCGCGAATCCTATCTTTTAGAGGGTAGACCAGATCTTTTTCACAATGATATGGTGCATTATCTCACAGACGATCAGTTTGCTTATGCAGCTGGAGTGAATGGTATTATGCTGCGTGAAGAGCCCGCCGCCTGTCTGTATATGGGAAAATTTTATGCTGAGTCCCTACTCCTGGCTGAAACAGGAAACTCCATTGGTGCTATCCAGATCGCTGGAACAGCTTCTCCTTCCCAGATTCCTTTTTTCGTTACGGCTTGTGATTATACGCTCATCGGTGAAGAATTCTTTGCTGCCTCAGCCTATCTGTCACAGGAGCCTGAGCTTATTGGTGGTGTAAAAGGACAAGATACACTCAAGATAATGGCTGTAGCTGTGATGCTTATAGCAACTGTTGTTAATGTTTTTCATGATCTGAACTGGATCTCCTGGGATATCCTGGGTTACCTGACAGTACAATAGGAGGTTTGATATGTTCATGAAACGACAATTACCAATTGCCATAGCTGCGACCATAGGTTTTATCACACTCTTTGGGTGGTTTGTAGATGAACCCAACATTAGATCATTTGTTGATGATGATGCAACCCAGTGGTTTGATATCCTTGCCAGCTTTGCAATTTTTCTAGGGGCTTTGAATTTACTTAAGCTACAGGCTATGAAAGTCATGAAGAAGCAAAAGGGCTGGCCCTATGCTGCTCTGGCAATCGTGGGATTTATATTCTCTTTTACAGCCGGTTTCATCATGCTCGGATCATACAACGTTGAGATTAGTCAGTACGATGATCCTGCAAAAGTAGCGACAGTTCTCGCCAGCGAAATCAATCTGGACGAAAAGAGTACAGAGAACATTCTGCTTGCGATGCCTGAAGGGGATACTTACCTGATTGACACGCCCTATTTTACAAAGAGTGGTGCAGACAAGGTCGTTGCTCAGATCAATGCAGCGGGTGGTACTGCAAACATGCGGGCTACTGAATGGGGATCTCATATCTCCACTCGCGGATCTCTCTTTAACTGGATGTTCAGGTTTGTATTCACCCCACTTTCAGCAACTATGTTTGCACTCCTGGCATTCTTTGTGGCATCCGCTTCCTATCGTGCTTTTAAGATCAGGAATTTTGAAGCTACTCTGTTGCTCATCGCCGGTATCATTATCATGCTGGGTAGAGTTCCCATTGGAGGAAGCATCTCTGCCTGGTTTATCATGTATATCCTGGTGTTGAGTCTTGGTGCAGGTGTAAATACCTGGTTCAAGAACAGAACCTACACCTTCGCAACGGTCGGTGGGGGACTGCTCATTGTCACCATAGCTGGTTTTATCACTGGCTGGCCTGTAGATCAACCCGCCATCTTTTATCTTCCAGTATTACAGGACTGGATCTATAACAATCCCAATGTTGCAGGAGCTCGTGCGATCATGATCGGTATTGGTCTTGGTATATTCGCCACCTCCATTCGCTACATTCTGGGTATTGAAAAATCATATATCGGAGAATGATCATGGAAAAACTCTTAGATTTTATCGTTCGTGCCGGTAGTCTTGATAGACGTATCATATTTTTAGTCATTGCTTTGGTCGTCATTTTACCCCTGTTTTTCCCACTTGGTTTACCTATCCGACCCACCGTGTCATCTCAAACCATATATGATGAAGTAGAGAAGCTTGAAGCTGGTGACAAAGCATTGGTGTCATTTGAGTATGGCCCCAGTACTAAACCGGAAATTCATCCCATGGCAGTAGCACTTATGAGACATCTTTTTGAGAAGGATGTCAAAGTGTATATCACCTGCCTGTGGCCAGATGGTCAATTTATGGCAATGGAAGCAATTGAACAGGTTGCTGTTAATCAATATCAGAAAACCTATGGAGAGGATTATGTCCTTCTGGGTTTCAGACCTGGTAATGAAGCTGTAATCAAGGGTTTGGTCAGTAATTTTCGAAAGGTTTACACTGTAGACGCTCGCGGAAATTTTCTTGATGACATCCCCATGATGAACGGAATCAACCAAGTTGCTGATTTTGATTATTTATTCTCAGCATCCGCTGGTTATCCTGGAACCGTGGAATGGGTACAGTATGCAGCTGATCCAACTGGAGTGATTATGGGTACAGGTACAACTTCAATTCAGGTGAATGAAGTGATGCCTTACGTACAAGCTGGTCAGATCAAGGGGATCCTTGGCGGTATGCCAGGTGCGGCCGAATATGAAAAACTAATTGGTCAGCCAGGAATTGGGACAAGTGGTATGGATGCCCAGTCAGTTGCGCATATTGTTATTGTTGGATTTATTATTTTTGGCAACATCTCGTTCTTCGTTGAGCGTAGACGTTCCAAGAAATATTAGGAGGTGAACAATGAACGGTTCTGAAATTTTTGGTGCCTGGGTTGCGGTATTCCTGACCCTTGGCATATTCTCCTATCTTTATAAGGACAATCCATTTTACAAGATTGCTGAGCATGTCTTTGTCGGTGTTTCCGCTGGTTATTGGATGACTATGTTCTTCTGGACACAGATCCAACCAAATCTTTTTGGTAGACTGTGGCCAGTACCAGAGGGAGCCATCACAGGTTTCTTTATGAAAATGTGGTATGGAATCTATAATCTATTTGGAATCATTCTGCCAACCGTTTTCCCGGATGGTGGGATTGACAAGGGACATGGTTCTCATCCGCACTTTATTTATATCCTGCCCTTTGTACTTGGTGTGATGATGCTTTTGAGTGTGGTCTCCAAGTGGAGCTGGCTTGCAAGGATGGGAATTGCCTATACGGTTGGGATGGCTGCAGGATTGAGGGCTTACGCCTTCTTGAACTCCAATGTTCTCGGGCAGCTCAAGGGCTCAGCAGTTTCATTTGTGGGTCTTCCCTGGTTCAGTCTGACTGATGCAAGTATCTTCAACAATATAGTCATATTGATTGGTACAATCACTGGACTACTCTATTTCTATTTTTCAAAAGAACACACTGGAAGCTTCGGGAAGGTAACCCGTGTCGGTATCTATTTCCTCATGATCAGCTTTGGTGCTTCCTTTGGATTTGCCGTCATGGGGCGTATATCCCTGCTTATTGGACGCTTTACTGATTTGATTACTTACGGAGGCTCTAACTATAATTATGCCTCAATATGGGTATTATTACTTATGATCGTCCTCTTGGGAATTTGGACCTTTAAGGGAGACAATAATACAGTCAGTGAATAATTGCTGATTTGAATAGAATGGATGGAGACTAGCTTTATATGGCTGTTTCAATTACACTGAGAAATATCATCAAAAAGTATGATGACAGGGCAGCATTGAACAATGTCACCCTGGGTGTGGAAAAAGGACATATCCACGCCATAATCGGTACAACGGGTTCTGGCAAATCCACCCTTCTTCGGGTGATTGCTACACTGAGTGCACCCTCGCTTGGATCAGGTTATATCAATGGCTTGAATTTAGGAGCTCGACAAAATCAAATCCGACATCAGATAGGATATATGTCTCAGGATAGTCGTTTTGAGCAGTCCCTTACCCTTATGGAAAATTTGACACTCCATGGCAAACTTCATGGCATAGCAGAAGCAGATCTATTGAATCGTATTTCTGGTTTTGTAACCCGCTTCGAAGTTGCGGATAGTCTACATGCCTTCCCAAAGGAAGTCAGTTATGGTACGAGACGCAAAATGGAGTTTATCAGGGCTGTTCTCCATAATCCATCCATTCTATTACTCGATGAGCCAACAGCCTCACTGGACCAGCAGTGCAAAGAACTCATGGAAGCCTTTCTGGGTGAGCAAAAGTTAAGGTTCACCACTGTCATGGTTTCCAGTAACATCGATCAGGTCGAGCGTATTGCAGATCGAATTTCGATTCTGGATCAGGGCAGACTTGTAGCGGATGGTACACTGAAAGAATTGAAAGAGACAGAGCGGGAAAATCGGATCTTGGATCTTACTCTATCAGAAACCCATGAAAGGGACTTCAACATTCTTGATGCATCTCCACATGTGGTTTCCTATACAGTACAGGGAAATCATTATGAAGTGATTACCGAGGTAGATGTTCCACCCCAGAACATTACCGCCTTGTTTCATGAAAGGGTAGTGGAAGCGATTCCCAGACTACCAGCTCTTGCTGATATTTTCAAACGGATGATCAAAGTGGAGGCTATGCATGAATAACGTATTGTCTGCCCTCTGGCACCGTGAGCTTACGATCTATAAGCGTCAATTTACAACCATGGGACTTATGCCCATTCTGACGGGTCTGATCTTCTTCTTTATGTTTTTTCTGCCTTATAAATCTCTGCTTCCAGAGCATGAAATGATTGAGGTAATTCCAGCCCTGGTTTTGGACTCCCTACTTCTGACGCTCCTTATCACGATCTATGAGACAACAGCACGATTTTATTGGGAGACCCAACGTAGTAATGGGATGGCAAGCTTATACGAAATGGGGCGTTTTCACAGGCAGCCCTCATTTTTTATTGCCCAATCCATTATCAGTCTCGCCAAAGGCTTGTTACATCTGCTCATCGTTTGGGCCATCCTGGCGTTTGTAACCGAGATGTCTTTTTCTCAGATAAACTTCCAGGCAAGTATTGTTTTTATACTCCTCGGAGCATTGCAAATTATCTCGCTAAGCAAGATTATCGGGCTTCTGGCAAAGCAGGTTGATAGCCTGAGTAAGCTACTATATATAGGTTTGCTACCCATGATGATGATCAGTGGTTTGTTCCTTGTCAGGGGTGCGCCGCTTGATACATTTCCTGATTTCGCCTTGTACCTGCCGCCCTACAATTGGATGACTGGTCTTGATATTGCTTTCCTCAAGGGGATGATAGATTACGGATTTTTATTGATCTGCTTGATCGAAACAGCCTTTCTACTTTGGCTCTCAGCAACATTTTTTCACCTGGATGGAGACAGTTGAGGATTTATCTGGCAGGCGCTATTGAGGCTGCACCAGACGATGGTAGCACATGGCGCAAGGAAATGACCCAATTCCTGGAAGAGGAACTTGACTGGACTACCTTCGATCCATCTCAACATGAACAGGATTTTCTGACTGAAGAAGAAAAGGCACACTTCAGGGAGTGGAAAGTTACTGATTTAAAACGATTTAGGTCAGTTATTAAGAAAATTATTGATCGAGATTTAGAACAACTTCTTGAAAAATGTGACGCTGTAATCTGTCTATGGGATGAGTATGTGATTCAAGGCGGCGGTACTCACGGTGAGCTCACATTGGCTTATGATCGTGATATGCCGGTCTACCTGGTTCTGGGGATGCCACTCAAAAAAGTCTCTTCCTGGATTGTCGGATGTACCACTGAGGTGTTTCCAGATTTTCCAGAATTGAAGAAATATTTATCTACAAAATACCCCAAATAATATTGATGAATAACTGCTTGACTTTCAAAATTGACCCCTTACCTTTTTGACGTTATCCTAAGGTGGGTAAGGGTTTAAGCCCACTTGAGCAAATCCGTAGAGGTGAAGCTCAAGTCAACTGAACCGAATGTAAATATTAATACAAAAAACAAGGAGGAAACATTATGAACAAAGCTGAATTGATTGCAAAGATTGCCGAGGATTCAGGAATTACAAAAGTACAGGCTGAAAAAGCACTTGGTGCATTTACAGGCGCTGTTACAGATTCACTGAAAGCTGGTAACAAAATTGCTTTAGTTGGCTTCGGTACTTTCGATGTATCAGCTCGTGCAGCTAGAACTGCTCGCAACCCACGTACAGGCGATGCGATCCAGGTCCCTGCTATGAACGTTCCTCGTTTTAAAGCTGGTAAAGGTTTGAAAGACTCCGTCAACTAAACTCTTTGCTATACATCAATTACTAAAAGGGCGTGTCTTTTCACGCCCTTTTTTTGTGGAGTAAAACAGATTATGCAAGCGATTTGTAAGGTATCCTTGAAAGCGATAGGTAACAATTATGAGTACTTCACCACAAGAGCAGGTAGGGCTCTGGTTATTCCAGTTGTTAAAGCCAATGCCTATGGTCATGGAGCGCTTGAGGTTGCGGCCTATTTGCACGAGAAATGGCAGGTTTCAACCCTGGCTGTTGCCACATTAGAAGAAGCATGGCAATTAGCAGAGAAGATGCCAGATATCTCCATTCTGATTTTCAGTAGAGTTTTCCCACAAGAATTATCAGATCTACCACTAAACTCCATCGTTACCATAGGATCCATGGAGGATGCCAATTCCTGGCTGAATACTGAAATGGAAACCCCCCTTGTTGTCCATCTGAATGTCAATACAGGGATGAATCGACTGGGTCTTACGCCTGTGCAGGCTATTGATTTGGTGAAGAATAAAACCTCACAGTTAGATATCAGAGGTGTATATAGTCATTTCTCCTCATCGGATACCCTGGAGACTCGTAGATACATCAGACAAAAAAAGACGTTCCAGAATTTATCGAGAGAATTGGAATCAATAGGTTTTCAGGGCATGCTGCATCAGGCAAATAGTGCAGCAGGTTTGCGGGAGGACTCAGACTACTATGATGCCATGCGACTTGGCATTAGCCTCTATGGTTATGACACCACACCAGAAACAGTATATCAGCACCACTTAGAACCTGCCATGGAAATCCAGGCACCCCTTGTACGCGTGGAGCGTCTCCGTGCAGGTGAATCAGTGAGCTATGGTGAAAAGTGGCAAGCAGCAACAGATACGAATATTGGGACATTGAGATTCGGTTACGCTGATGGTTACAACCGCCATTTAACCAATCGAGGGCAGGTATCTTTCAGGGGGAAAACATATCCCGTCGTAGGGACTGTCACCATGGATCATATCATGATTGATCTTGGAAATGATACAGCTATAACAGGAGAACTGTTCACTGTAATGGGAGGGGAAGCAGAGGCTGTAAAAATATCAACAATATCACAGAAATTAGGGACCATACCTTACGAGATATGTTGTGCAATTTCTCCTCGTGTAAAAAGACAGTATTTGCTTTAGCTAGCTATTAAGTCTCGCGATTAGTAAACAAAATAGCACCAAAAATCCACTAGCTCTAATTTCCATGTAAACAGGATATTCCAGGATTTCTATACAATTTCAATTTGTAAAAATGGTCTAACCAACGTGTTTGTTAATTATTTTTACAAATATGGTATATTTGACGCAAATAATAGTTGAATTTGCTGAAATATTTCTTAAATCCTTCCGAGCTTAGAGACGTGGGGAACACTCAGCTCATTTGTCTGAACAACATGCATTCTGTTCAAGAACGCTAAAGGAGTCTTAACTTGAATTTACTGGTGATAAGTGGGGAAAGTTCCCACGAACTCGCAGATTATGGAAAAGCTTTTCCAGAGTCCAAAATTGATACATTAGAATCAAATAATCTAACTGCTAAAGTGTTAAGCGATAAAATACTTAGCTATGAAGGAGACATGCTGCTCCTGGTCGATGCTCGTTCTGAAAAAATTGAATTTAAGCAGTCCGCTGCTACTCTATATGATCTTGTGGCTGAGACTTCTGATGACTGGTCACTTATTTACGCTGACTATGAAGTTGATGATAATGGTGAGTTAGATGAAATACACCTTCTTGACCATCATATTGGACGGGTCAGGGACAACATGGATTATGGAAAAGTCTGGGCCATCAATCTCGAGAAAGCCAAAGAAGCATTACCGCTTTCAGACACCACAACTCAGCACTTCTTTTATGAGCTCCGCTTGAGGTTGAGTGAAGTGGGTGAGCTGGTTCATATTGCCAATCGTTACTCTGGATGCCCTTACCGAGTCAATAAGGCTGTGGGTGAGCAAAATGTTTTTGATTATCTGCTGGCCAGTAAGGAATCTCAGCTGGAATTAGAACAGATTGTTACCGATCATCTGAAACGAATTGATGCTTACCTTGCGCCTGGTGCACATTATTCAACAGTGCCTTATGCATCCAAGGATTATGAGTTAACAGCTAGTGTAATTATTCCTGTTAATAATCGCCCTGAATTTATCGGTCCAGCTATTGAATCGATCCTCGACCAAACGGTTCAAGATATTGAAGTTATTGTGGTTGTGAATGGGGGCGAGAGTGATCCCACCATTCCTGCTGTCAAGCGATACCTACCCGGCGGTGATAAGTATTCAGAGGATAAACCAGCAGTACAGCTGATTGTCCTGGATATAAATAATATTGGGCTTTGTTTGAACGCCGGTTTAAAGCAAGCCAAAGGCAAATTTTATGTACAACTGGATTCTGATGATCAATTGATCAATGATGCAGTTGAGAAGGTTACCAGGGTATATGAATCTGATAATACCATTGCCATGGTGATCGGGTCATACGAAGTCTGGGAAAAAGATAGTGACTCAGGTGAGATCACTCGCATGGATTCAATCCCTGTTGTTACCCATGATGAGTGGACAGAAGAGAATGGACGCAATAACCTCCTGCGTATCAATGGTGCCGGAGCGCCACGCTCCTTTTATATCGAAGCAGCCCGGGATATTGGCTACCTCGATATGAATACATCGCCCTATGCCCGCAATTATGGTGAGGATTACGACTTTGTATCCCGCATGTGCGAACATCATAGAATTGGACGGGTCTGGGATCCTATTTACAAAGTTATTCGTCATGGTGGCGGGACAGATCACAATATTGATCGTGCCACAGTAGATAGAAATGACAATGCCAAGGATGAAATGCGTCGTGAAGCTATTTACAGACGTCAAATTTTAAATGAGGTTTCTAATGGATGAAATTATCCTGATCGGTGTTGATGGGGGAGCTTCCAAAGTACTCGTCCACAAAGTCGATATATTGATAAACCCCATGCGTTTTGTTGCGCTAAAACCATTTATTGAAGTTGCTTACAATAGTTCTGATTCATACAACCCCAAGTTCAAACCCATCGCGTTATCACGTCAGCTCAAGGAGCATAAAAGTGGAAAAGTTGTCCAGACCAAGTCTGAAGCTGCTCAAGAGATAGCTTTCGTTGAAAGTTTTACCAAAGCGATTAAAACTATCCTGGGAACAAACGTCGCGAAGGAAGTTGTGATTGGAGTTGGCTTACCTGGGTTAAAAACCAAGAACAAACGAGGTATCTCAGCCATGGCTAATGGTCCTCGCATGCCCAGATTTCTTGTAAACCTGGAAAAATCCTTGAAGAAAGAAGGGTATACCACCTTAAACCCCATCCTTGCTATTGGAAGTGATGCAGATTACTGCGGTCTGGGCGAACAATGGGGTGATGCTGGTGGCATGCGTGGTGTCAATTCAGCCTATTATTTTGGCGTTGGAACAGGTATCGCTGATGCCATGCTTCTCAACGGCAAAAATGTTCCCTTTGATGACTGTAAACCCTGGATTGCCAAAACCTGGGAAATGATGGCGAACGAAGAAGACAGTTATGAAAACCTCCTTTCAGCTAGGGGCATTCAAACCCGCTATGGTAAACTGGTTGAAAAAAGCCAGGAAGAGTTGGAAGAGATGGAAATTTATCCCTGGCAGATATATGAACGGGCGCTTGAAGGTGAAGATATTGCCATCGAAGTTGTTGAACAAACTGCTCAGGCGCTTTCAGAGTTATTCTTTCACCGTATCCAGACTCTGGCATTAGGTGCCCCTGAAACCCTCTTACAGGATGCCAGCCGAGTGCTTGAAACTGAGCATGAATACTTAGGTGATGTATTCGAGAGAATCGTTGTAGGACAACGTCTGGGAGATATCTGGGAATTCAAGAAATTTACCCCCTTACTGTTAGATCCCGTCAATGAGAAACTTGGACGAATGATTCATTCTTCCGCTTTGCCTGCAGATGTGAAGGCCAAGTATCTTACAAAAACAAATCGCCTCAGAGATGATCTGATCGTTCATTCTGAGCTAAGACACGCACCCGCATTAGGAGCTGCTGTAGATGCCTATCTCGAGTGGATTGAACAATGAAAAGATTCGGGTAGGGATTGTCCTACCTGAAGATAATATTCATGAAATTACTCTATCCTGGGCTTCTGGGGTAGACATCAAAACTGATGTTGCTGGACTGCAAAAATCAAATGAATGTTCACTCCAGATCGCATCAAATCAAATTCGAATCATCACGGAAACACATGAATATCTGGTTCCTTCTTTAAAACTTTCTTGTCAGGATGATGTAGAAAAGCTATCCACAGCTTTCGGTATTCATGTAGATCCAGTTATTGCTGGTCGTGGCTTCCATTGGGAAAAACGCATAGAAGTGGATCTTCCTGGAGAGCTTCGGATCAGCAATGAAAATGGGCATTTTAAACTTATCAATACACTTGATGTAGAAGCCTATGTTGCTTGTGTCGCTACATCCGAAATGGGATCAGAGGCTCCAGCAGACCTATTAGCTGCCCAGACTGTAGTTGCACGCTGCTGGTCATTAGCCATGGTGGAGGCCAAACATTTGGCTGAAGGCTATGATGTCTGTAATGATGATTGCTGTCAACGCTATCAGGGAACAAGCTTTCTCACCCCTCACTCACTCAAGGCTGCGATTGACACCCGAAGTGAAGTTTTGGTCTATGAAAACAAAGTCATAGATGCACGCTACTCCAAAAACTGTGGGGGAATGGTGGAAGCCTACGACACTGTATGGGAGGGTGGAGAAGTTCCATACCTGATCCCTTTATGGGATGCTCCTGAACAGAAACCAGGTTTTGCAGTGGAAAATTTTGCAGAACATTTCGACTACCATGCTGCCTATTGCTCATCCAGGCGCTTTGAGAATGTGAATTTGGCTGGGATGTTGGGCAAAGTTGATGTTTCCGGGAGTTATTACCGTTGGGAACAGCAAATGAATAAAGATGATCTCCTCAGCAACCTGAAAAAATATACTGGCCTGGCCTGGAAGCAAATTGATGACATCGAAATTATGGAACGCGGTCCCAGCTCCAGAATAAAATATCTGTTTCTCAAGGGGATTGATCAAAACGGTGAGTCTGTGAGGCAAATGGTTAAATCCGAATATGGGATTCGCCAGATGTTTAGTGATTCGTTTCTATATTCATCAGCATTTGTCATTAAGAATGCAGCAACATTGAAGGATGATGACCATGTGATTCTTCAAGGACTTGGCTGGGGACACGGTGTTGGTTTGTGTCAGATGGGGGCACTGGGAATGGCTCTGGATAATATCACGTATCGGGACATTCTGCGTCACTACTATCCTGGAACTACCTTTACGACCCTCAAATAAGCTGTACACGGATTACAGTCAGACTGTTAACCCGCATATTTCTACAAATAAATGCTACACTTTAATGTTTCAACAGGGGGTTTAAATTATGTTGGTAAAGAGTATTTACTAACCTAGTTTAATCCAACAATCGGGAGAAAAGTCATGATGAATCACAAAACGAGATTTAACACGAAGTATTTTGTTATTGGTAGTGCCATCGTATTCCTGCTGGGAGCCTGCGCTCAACCAAAACCGCCAGTTGCACCCGAGCCTCAGCCTCCCGTCGCTTCTCAGGTGAAGCAGGAAGGGGTGGTGAAATCTGGTCTTGAAGTATTTCTCAGTCAATCCCATGTGGGTGATACGCTTAAATATGGACTTCTGACAAATCAATCCTGTGTGAATCGAGACCTGGTCCACGGTGTGCAATTGATCCCGCAAGTTGTTGACCTTCAACTCATTCTCTCCCCAGAGCATGGCCTGTTTGGAGCTGAAGACGGTGGAGCAAAGATCGGTGATGAAGCAGATCCAACAGCCGGAATCACGACCAAGACCACCTATCGGATGAAACAGGATGAAATCAATGCCATGGTGGCAGGTTTAGATGTGATTCTATTCGATATCCAGGATATTGGTGTGCGTTCATATACGTTTATCTATTCAATGTCATATATCATGAAGGCTGCCGCTGCAAATGGAATAAAAGTCATCATCCTCGATCGACCCAATCCCATTAATGGTGTCCACATGGAAGGTAATATTCTTGAAGAAAAATGGTCCAGTGGCGTAGGACGCTATCCCATCCCATATCGTCATGGGATGACACCAGGTGAACTCGCCAGACTATTTAATAGTGAATTCGGAATCAATTGTGAGCTTGAAGTTGTCAAAATGGAAGGCTGGACACGTGATATGTGGTTTGAAGAAACGGGTCTGCCCTGGGTTCCAACATCTCCTCATGTACCTGATGCAACCACAATTCTGCCCATGATATCTACTGGTACCTATGGTGAATTACACGTCCTGTCTGAAGGTGTAGGAGTTACTATACCGTTTGAATTTTCTGGTGGTCCCTGGATTAAGAATCCCCACGAATTTGCAGAAGCACTCCAGGCACGTGTTGGGGCAGGAATCTTGTTTCGGCCCACATTTGTGAAGCCCTACTATGGTCGCTATAAGGGAGAAATCTGTGGTGGAGTCCAGCTTTATGTTAGCGACAGGGAACAGTACAAACCCTATCTGGTTGGTCTACAAATTTTAGCTGTCCATCAAGAACTCTATCCGGAAATTGACCTCTTCCAAAATGAACACCGGATCAATATGTTTAATAAGGTCATGGGTTCTGACCAGATCAAAAAGGATATCCAGGCTGGTAAAGATCCGCTTGAGATGGAAGCAGAATGGCTGGGCGAACTGGCTAAATTCGAGGAGTTGAGGAAGCCATACCTCCTGTATGATTAACAATTAATCGAGGTGATTTCATTCTTTACAAAATTTTTTTAATAAGCATTGGTATAGTACTTTCCAGTATTTGCCTCCTGGGTCAAACAATTGATGTTAAACCTCATGCAGATCACATCACACAGTTTGGTGCAGTGGATATTGATCAAGAAGGTGGGTTCACCGGCACCCCAAGAGATCTGGTGCAGAGGAATGCCCTCCGCGACCCCAGCCATGTTGTCTTTGGCTATCATCCTTACTGGATGGGGACAGCCTGGCAGAACTATCACTATGAGATTTTAAGTCATGTCGCCTGGTTTGGACTGGAAATGAATAACACAGGTGGTATTACCAATGCTCACGGTTGGCCCATTAATGGGCTTGTGGATCTCGCACATAGTCATGGGGTAAAAGTGATTGTCACCGTGACAAATTTTGACAATGCGGGTATTGGCACATTATTGTCGAGCGCAACCAGCCGGCAAAATGCCATTGATAATCTCATCTCCAGAGTGAGTGAGGGTAACGCTGATGGTGTTAACATCGATTTTGAGTTCGTGCCCAGTTCCGCACGCAGTAACTTCAACACATTTATGCATGATTTGACGGAAGCATTTCATGATCAGATACCTGGTTCAGAGGTGAGTATCGCCATGCCTTCAGTAGACTGGAGCAATGCTTACGATTATGACTATCTATCTGATAATAGTGATGGATTAATGATCATGGCATATGGCTATTATTGGTCAGGAAGCGATAATGCTGGACCTGCCTCACCCTTATATGCAGGTTTATCTAGCTGGCACATCAGTCGTACCATTAATGATTATCTCACAAAGACTGGGGATGATGGCTCTCAATTGATACTTGGTCTCCCATGGTATGGACGTGACTGGCCAGTATCCAGTACAGCGATGAATGCACCAACAACGGGGAATGGATCAAGTATACTCTACCCGGCTGCTGAGACCAATGCGTTGGTCCATGGAAAACAGTATAATTCACAGGTACAAGCCGCGTGGTATAATTATAATGATGGACAACAACATCAAGTCTGGTATGATGATAGTACCAGTCTGGCAACCAAGTATACCTATGCAAAGGATATGGGAATTAAAGGTGTAGGCATCTGGGCGCTGGGGTATGATGGAGGTCGCCCGGAAATCTGGGGCGGTCTTAGCGATGTGTTTGGGGCACTGGCTCCACCGCAGACATCCAGGTATTTCTCAGTTAAAAATATGGGTAATGGGAACGCAATGGTCCAGTGTGCCCCCTCAAATTTTACCGACTATTATGAAGCTCATATCAGTACGGATGGTGTGAACTATTCAATTGCAGACAGTTCAGGAACTCCAGAAATACTCCTGACAGGTTTAAATACTGGCGAAGTTGTATATGTCAAGGTTCGAAACTCAAATATCCATGGTGCCAGCAGCTTTTCCGAAGTTCTGGGGGTCGTGATTGATTCAGAATCACAATCTAACGTCCTCATCGTACATGGTTTTGAAAGAACTTCTGGGACAGTGAATCACATGGACTATATCATTGAGCATGGATCGGCCATCCATGCAGCTGGTAGAGTTTTTGACGCAGCCAGCAATGATGCTGTAGAAGTCAATGCTATTTCACTGTTGGATTATGATGTGGTTGATTGGATTAGTGGGGAAGAAGCCACAGCGACAGTATCCTTCTCACCAACTGAACAAACCAGGATAAAAGAATATCTTGAACAGGGTGGTCGGATCTTTGTATCGGGTTCAGAAATTGGTTATGATCTGGAAGGTGCAGGTAGCGCTGCTGATATTGATTTTTATCACAACTATTTTAAGGCTGATTACATCAGCGATGATGCTCAATCATATGCTATGTCCGGAATGGCAAGTGGTATCTTTTCAGGTCTATCATCCGTTTCCTTTGATGATGGATCTCATGGAACTTATGATGTGGACTACCCCGATGGAATTAAGCCGTATGGAGGTTCATTAAACAATTTGCGCTATGATGGTGCCGATTATGCCTCCCTGGGTGGTGCAGGCATTCAATACATGGGTGGTTTTGCTGGGAGTCAGGCTCTGGGTGGGATTGTCTATCTGAGTACCGGCTTTGAAGCGATCTATCCGGAATCAGCACGAAATGAAATCATGGTGCGGATTCTGGACTATCTTGAAACTTCATTAGATATGGATCCACCCGTGGGAACACCTCAATCATTCCAGGTCCATCCTGCATACCCCAATCCCTTTAACGGGTCCTTTGCCATTCGCGTAAACAGTCAGGCCCCCGCGAAATTGAAGGTTGAGCTCTTTAACCTGAAGGGGCAAATGGTGGAAAGTTTTTACCATCATACTGGACCGGGAGAAACAGTCATTCAAGTGAATGAACTGAGTCATACCACCCTCAGTTCTGGTGTGTACATCCTCCGTGTAGACAATGGTTTAGAACAATACACCCAAAACATTACCTATCTAAAATAGGAGCATTCATGAAATCACTAGTAAATCTATTTCTCATGGTTCTGGCCGTAAGCAGCCTATGGACCTGTGCCTCAACAACACCTTCTCAATCAGAGCTTGGACCTCACTCTGAACAGGTCAAAGAATTTGGTGATGTGGAGGTCATCCAGGAAGTGATGATGGTCTCGACCGGATTAGATGTCCTGGAAAAAATGGGTTTTGAACCGCTTCTGGGACACAATGTTGGTGTGATCACCAATCATACTGCTGTGAACAAAACGGGTAACCACCTTGTGGACTTACTCCACGCGAATAGTGAGGTTAACCTTATCGCAATTTTTGCACCTGAACACGGGTTACGTGGAACAGAACAAGGTGGCGATGATATCCCCGGTGGAATAGACCCGAAAACAGGTGTTCCAATTTATAGTCTGTACGGTGCACAACACGAGCCAACTGCTGAAATGATGGAAGGTATTGATGTCCTGATCTATGATATCCAGGATGTTGGCACTCGTTTCTATACCTATATCTCGACTATGGGATATGTACTGGAAGCTGGCTCCAAATTTGATATTCCAGTTATGATTCTGGATCGTCCCAATCCCATCGGCCGTAAAGTTGATGGTAATGTTCTGGATGATGGCTACGAAAGTTTTGTCGGTCGCTATAAAATCCCCATTCAGTATGGCCTGACCATTGGAGAACTTGCTCGAATGGTTATTGGTGAAAAAATGATCCCAGCGCTTGGGGAGGTAGAGTTACATGTTGTTGAATGTGAAGGATGGAAGGGCGATAGCTTCTGGGCTGACACCGATTTGACCTGGATTCCACCCTCACCAAACATGAAGAATACCAACGAGACCTTGACCTATCCTGGTCTCTGCCTCCTTGAAGGTGTGCGTATAAATGAAGGTCGTGGAACGATTTTCCCTTTTGAGTACATCGGTACACCCTACATGGACGGAACCCTCATGGC
Organism: Fidelibacterota bacterium; assembly: GCA_016844945.1. Lineage (GTDB taxonomy): Bacteria > Fidelibacterota > UBA8477 > UBA8477 > JABMPR01 > JABMPR01. The sequence continues at coordinate 29,841 of JAERTJ010000090.1, forward strand.
AAGAGAGCTTCTGGCAACAGGGCTAAAAGGATTTACTGTTGAGCCAGTCACATACACACCCGTTGATATGCCCGGCGCAGCCATAAACCCTATCTTTGAAGGTGAGCTTGTTAACGGTGTGAATATAACCGTCACAGATCCCCATGAATTTGATGCAGTTGATTTTCTTATCCATTTGCTGGTGATTACAAAAAGCCAGTATCCAGAAGATTTTGGCTGGAGGAGCTCAAGGGGACCAGATCGGCTCTGGGGTGGACCTGCTCTGAGAGAAATGGTTGACGCTGGTAAATCTGCCAATGAAATCATCCAGAGTTATCAGGATGAACTTGAAGCATTTAAGAATATTCAGAGTAAATATTTCATATACGACAATTAAAATGAGTTGATACAGACGAACACTAATTACTTCGCGTGAAGGAAATCTAATGAATAGCACTCAAAGCACCAAGACCCGCTCACCCTGGACCTGGATACCCAGCCTCTATTTTGCAGAAGGTATTCCATATACCGTGGTGATGGTTGTCTCCGTTGTCATGTACAAAATGCTGGGGATTTCTAATACTGATATAGCATTTTACACCTCACTACTGTACCTACCATGGTTCCTGAAGCCTTTGTGGAGTCCCATTGTTGATAACCTCAAGACCAAGCGCTGGTGGATCCTCATCATGCAATTTGTCCTGGGTATTCTCTTCGCCTGTATAGCCCTGACCATTCCAACAACCAATTTCTTCCAGATCTCAATCGCATTTCTGTGGCTCATGGCGTTTACCTCAGCTACCCACGACATTGCTGCAGATGGTTTTTACATGATTGGTCTCGATGAAGGCGACCAGGCGTTCTATAATGGTATCCGTTCGGCATTCTATCGAGTCGCCATGCTCATGGGCCAGGGGGTGTTTATCATTCTCGTCTCCGTTCTTATTAATGCCACGGGTATGGAGAAGGTGACAGTCGAAGTTAATGCTGTTGCTGAAGGTACCCGTGTGGAGACTGTGCAAATCTCAGATCTTGGTACCCATGCTTTACAAGGGGACATGCAGCTAGTGTATGAGCCAAAGAGTCTCAATATTCCCATCAAAAGGGTCAACACGACTTATGCCGATTCCATTATTGCAGCGGCAAAGGCATGGAACATTGCCCAGGGACAGCCAGATCCAACGGTAGCCAGGATCGCGAAAGCAGAAAATGGAGAAGAAGTAAAGGCTGAAAAAGCTGGCTCAGATAAATTTAAAAACTGGATTCGCGAAAACTTTGGGGCAGAGGTGCCTGAGGTAACCCAATATGCAGGAAACCTTGGAACTGTCTATTTCCGTCTTTCCAAGGCTCCAGAAGCTGACAAAACGATTATCGTAACATTTGGTCAGGACAGTGGTGACAAGAGTATCAAACTTACCAACTCTGGCCGTTTTGAATTCACCTCTGAAAATTGGAATGAACCAGTCATGGCAGTGATCCAACTGGATAAGAAGTTGGATGCACCTTCACAGGCACGCTTCGATGGAGAATCCGGGAATGTTAGGTTGGCCTGGACCGTATTATTCTTCTTTTTATCAGCCATGTTCTTTGTTTTTTGGCTGGCACACCGCTTTACGTTGCCTACTGTAGAAAAAGTCAGGGAGGAGGCATCCATCAGTCATGCAATCTCTGATTTCTTTGCCACTTTCGCTTCATTTTTTAAGAAACCCGGTATTGGCATTGCCATTCTGTTTATGCTGCTTTTCCGTTTGGGTGAATCACAGCTCGTCAAGCTTTCGGCTCCATTCATGTTGGATACACGTGAAGCTGGCGGTCTGGGACTAACGGCAGGAGAGTACGGTCTCACCTATGGTACCATTGGTCTGATCTTCCTTACACTGGGAGGCATCCTGGGTGGTATGGCCGTTTCAAAACATGGGTTGAAAAAATGGCTTTGGTGGTTTGCCGTCTTGATCAATGTTCCCAATGCAGTCTACATCTTCTTATCCTATGCACAGCCCTCCAGTCTGTGGCTCATTATTCCTGCTGTGGCTTTTGAAACCTTCGGATACGGCTTTGGCTTTACAGCCTATATGATGTTCATGATCTACATCTCGAGAGGCGCATTCAAGACGTCACACTATGCGATTTGTACTGCCTTTATGGCTCTGGGTATGATGATTCCAGGGATGATATCCGGTTGGTTGCAGGAAATTATTGGCTACCAACATTTCTTCATCTGGGTGATGCTGTGTACCATCCCAAGTTTCTTGATTCTCCTTTTTGTTAGGGTTGAGAGTGATTTCGGGATAAAGAAGGTAGAAGCCAAAGCATAGCTTGTTCAAACCTTGCGAAGGTTTTAAACCTTCGCAAGGTTCATATAAATCACTTACCATGACCAACTCCTGTTTTCAGCGCAGCCAAACAGGTGTCATAACTTCAAAAATCATCTGAAACCAGTTTGAGCTAGAAATACTCGCTTGAAAACTGGTTTGACGCCTCTCCGCCCTTGCCCAAATCAATAATTCGCTTCGCAAACTGATCGATCTGCCTATATTGAATACGAAATCTTTACATCTCAGAGAATATTTAAGCATAGTACGAAACTGGCAGGCTAATCACTGCACACACGGAGGATATTAGATGGATAAGACAAAAAAGGGTATCTGGGGTTGGGCTATGTACGACTGGGCAAACTCGGCTTTTGCCACCACAGTCATGGCTGGCTTTTTCCCGATCTTCTTCAAGGATTATTGGAGTGCAGGTGCTGATGTCAATGTAAGTACAGCGCAATTGGGAGTAGCCAATTCCATCGCCAGTCTCATCGTCGCTTTGATGGCTCCTATCCTGGGAGCAATCGCAGATAAAGGATCTGCCAAGAAGAAATTCTTGATCTTTTTTGCTTATCTGGGTGCTTTGATGACAGCAGGGTTGTTCCTGGTTCAACAGGGCGACTGGGCGATGGCTATATTTGTTTATGTCATGGGAATCATTGGTTTTTCAGGTGCTAATATTTTTTACGATGCACTACTTCCAAGTGTTACGGATGAAAAAAATATTGATCGTGTTTCCGGTTTAGGTTTTGGAATGGGTTATCTGGGTGGGGGAGTTCTATTTGCCCTGAATGTAGCCATGACCCTCATGCCGGAAACTTTTGGTCTATCTGGTGCAGGTCAGGCAGTTCGTATATCATTTTTGTCTGTTGCTATCTGGTGGGGTCTTTTTACCCTGTTTACAATTTTCTGGGTAGAGGAAAAAAAAGTTGAAAACAGCCTGGGAGTTATAGCAACCGTTAAAGCTGGTTTTCAACAATACCTGGATACTTTCAAAAAGATTCGCCATTTGCAAACAGTGTCTATCTTCCTGCTGGCCTACTGGTTCTATATAGATGGTGTTGATACCATCATCAGAATGGCTGTTGATTATGGTATGTCAATTGGATTTGAATCAACAGATCTCATCATTGCATTGTTGATTACCCAGTTTGTGGGATTCCCGGCAGCTATTGTTTTTGGTCGACTGGGAGAAAAATGGGGCGTTCGTAAATCTATCTATCTGGCTATTTTTGCCTATATCATCATCACCTTCTGGGGTGTCTTGATGACCAAGCCCATCGAATTTTATTTATTAGCCATTGCCATTGGGCTGGTGCAGGGTGGTATTCAGGCATTGAGCCGTTCATATTACTCTCGCCTCATTCCCAAAGGGCAGGAAGGTGAGTTTTACGGTTTTTACAATATGCTGGGCAAATTTGCTGCAATCCTGGGTCCTCTGCTCATTGGTGTAGTTGGTCTAACCATTAAAGGCACACTGGGACCATTGGCGAATACACCTGAGCAAATGGAAGCCATTGGACAAGTTGCCTCTCGGTGGGGTATCGGTTCAGTCGTTATCCTGTTTGTCATCGGTGCAATCTTATTCAAATTTGTTGATGAAGAAGAGGGTAAGCGAGAAGCCAAGTATATCGAAGAACACAGCAGTTAATTAGTTCTCAATGGATCATAGAAATGCCCTGGAGCGCTCCAGGGCATTTTTTTATCAACTCCCTCACATCATTATCCGGGTCACACATGAATCTCCCTTAAATGAATCTGTCCAGTGTTCATCATTGATAGTTATTTCTGTGCCCTTTTGTATGTTTATATTTGGGTCGAAAGGATTCAAGTGAAATGAAAATATTGGAAATAGTCCATCTCCCTGTCGGTGTAGCAATTCGTTGGGATGACGGAGATGAATCATTGATTGATTTTAAAAAATTACGAGATGCATGTCCCTGCGCAAATTGTTCAGGGGAGAGTGATCTCTTCGGTAATAAAACCTTTGGTCTGCCAATGCTAAAATCAGTAAAAACCTATGAATTAGTTTCTTTCCATTGGGTAGGACACTATGCGATTCAATTCACCTGGGCAGACAGGCATGATGCAGGTATTTACACCTTGGCTTTGTTGAAAGCATTAGGGGCCCCAGACGAGAGTGAAGATGACCACTAAAGCCGAGTCAAATCTTTTCCCTCGAATTTTAATCGCTATTCTGGTGGTTACCGGGAGCATCACTCTACATCGTATCATTTATGATATCATGCAAGGGGAGACGGTATCTCTGTTCCAAAAGATGCTTGCTGGGAGTATCATCCTGGTGCTTCTCATGACATTGGCCTATGTCATTGTTCAACGAATAGAAATGCGAAAAACGGAAAAATTCAGGAGAGAAAAATGGTAGCATGGTACACAACTGAAACAATCGCCGGGGAAAAAATCTCCCAGCACCTTGGTGTGGCAACCGGGAGTACAATCCGAGCCAGAAATGTAGGCAGGGATATTGTAGCAGGGTTAAGAACCCTGATTGGTGGAGAGGTTCCAGAATATACTGAAATGATGGCACATGCCCGCAACCAGGCTATTGAACGTATGCAGCAGAAGGCACAGGAGATGGGGGCTGATGCCATCGTTGGTGTACGTTTCTCAACAGCAATGATTATGCAGGGTACTGCAGAAGTCATGGCATTTGGTACGGCAGTCAAACTCTAGACCCTTCGTTTGTCACAACGTTCAGATATAGATAAATACGATGGAATCGTGACGCCTAAACGTCTGGAAACTATCCAGCGTGTTGTCAATCATCGCCAGCTTGATCTTACCCTGGTCATGGAGAATATCCATGACCCCCATAATGTTGGCGCTATTTTTCGTTCTGCAGATGCCATTGGTATGGATGAATTGCAGTTGCTTTACACCATTGAAAGCTTCCCAACAGTCCACCCAAAAGTAACAACAGGGAGTGGAAAATGGATCAAACAGAATAAATACACTGAGCCGGAGAGACTGGCCAACAACCTGAGAGCAAAGGGATATAAGATCTACACCACCCACTTGTCGAAGGATGCAGTTTCAATTCATGATGTTGACTGGACCCTACCGTCCGCCATTGTCATGGGAAACGAACACAGGGGTGTTTCATCTGAAATGACAGAATTGGCTGACCATAATATTTTGATTCCCATGTTCGGGATGGTGGAGAGCTTGAACGTATCCGTCGCCACAGCTGTGATCCTTTTTGAAGCCTGTAGGCAACGAATCGAAGCAGGTAAATACCCCAATGCTGACCTGGATTCTGAATGGATAGCCCAGATGACAGACGAGTGGGTTCACATTAACTTCAAAAAGAAAGGCTCGTGAATCATCCATAAACCTAGTGACATACTAAAGGGCACAATTCTTCTTGCTGATGATGAAGAATCAATTCAGGTCGTAGGCAAACGGATGCTGGATAAAATTGGCTATCGTTCACTGGTTGCCAGAGATGGAATTGAGGCAGTAGAAATATTTAAACAATATATGAGCGAGATAGTCCTGGTGCTTCTGGATTTATCCATGCCTTATTTGAATGGTGTGGAGGTCTTTCAAAAAATGCAGGGAATTGATCCCGATGTAAGGGTCATTTTATGTAGTGGATTCACCGAAGAGGATGCCATTAACGAATTTTCTGATCAGAAACTAGCTGGCTTTTTACACAAACCTTTTACTTATAATGATCTCAAAGAAAAAATTGAACTTATTCTCGGGCAATAAGTGCCGAATCGGTTTGATTTGATCAATCACTTACGAAACAATTACCCGTACGTTGGGATCACCACCTAATTGGACAAACCAAATTCATTAAGTACCCTCACTGGAGTGAGTATTGCTGTTTGAATCAAACATTTACAGGAGTTGAATTTTGCACAGAGCCATCAACGCGATCCAGTACTACAGGGTATCTCAAATTCTGTCAAGAACATTAAACTTTGGTTTATTGATTTGCCTGCTGCTTATGAATGCAGCATCTGGGCAGGCGGCTGATCAAGAACAACCTGCTTATGATAAGCTAGCGTTTATAGCCGCCGAAGATGGGCGTGATGCTATCTTCTTGAGAATTAACGGTCTTATCCACACCATATTTAATTGTGAGTACGAAAATGAAATCATCTTGACACCCTCTGTGAGTGCAGATGGTGAGTACATAACCTTCGTCGTTGATAATGGACGGAACGAACGGGCACTGCATCTACTTGGACCCATCAAGGAGAGGAAGGGGAAGTGGTTCGCAGCAGACAAGATTGTTCTTATGACCAGAGGCGGCGCATGGCCACTATATGCAGGGAATGATTCTTTTTACTTAACGCTACCTTTCGATGCTACGATGCAGGTTACTTCCTTGCCCAATGTCTACAGTTTACAGAATGATGAGCTAACCCAAATCACTGATAATTCTGGTAATTCTAAACATATTTTACCTCTGCTAGCTCCTCGCGGCGATTTTTTAGTTTATCGCGAATTGCTCACCACTGTTCAAAGTGATGATGAGGTCCAGGGACCCCAGTCGATCATGTTGAATTTGAAAACAGGTGAGAGTGAGGCTCATTTCGTCCATCAATCAATATTCATGGAACAATGGGCGAGCAACAATGAAATCCTCATTTCTACTGGGTCAGGTCAGCAGGGTGGAACCAGAATTTATTCACTCTATGATCCAGCATTCAAAAACTCACGGGAAATCTATCGCAATGTATGCAGACAGGGGAGCATTTCTGAAGATATGAGATATCTGGCGACCATTCGCTCAGTCCCTGCTGGCAGTGGTCAATACGACATCATTGTTACCGATCTGGAGTCTACTCAAGAAGTCAATATTACTCAATCAACGAATCAGAGTGAGAGCCTCATTGGTTGGTTAAAATAGAGTTATTCGATGAAATTATCCTTCATCAAAGGCGAATTATCTCAAGTGCAAACAGACCGGGATGCCTCTCTGATACAAGTGCCTGAACCATGGGCTAAATAATCCATCTCTGAGCTACTTTTTGACAGCATAAACCTTGAGATGCCTGCCCCCTAAATTATATTGCACAGCTTTACTATGTATGACTTTAAAAGATAGGAAATTCGCGCTGATGTCTGCCAAAATTGGAATCATTGCTGAGCATAAACCTGGTGAAGGAAGAATCCCCCTAACTCCTTCACAGATCGTGCATCTGCTTCAAGAAAACCCTGAACTCTCAATTACTGTACAACCTTCAACACAACGTACGTTTGCGGATGATGAATTTGAATCATCTAACATCAATATGTCATCAGATTTGTCCCACGCCAATCTTGTCATGGCGGTAAAAGAAATAGATGTGAAAGATATTCACAGTGGACAAGCCTATTTGTATTTCTCCCATACCATCAAAGGCCAGGATTACAATATGCCCATGCTGCAGCATATTCTGGATGTAGGCGCTACGCTATTGGACTATGAGCTGATCCGTGACAGTCAGGATCGTCGCCTAGTGTTCTTTGGTCGCCATGCAGGTCTTGCAGGAATGGTGAATACACTCTGGTCCTATGGTCAGCGCTTGAAAGTATTAGGGATCGACAGTCCCTTTCTACAGATTCGCCAAGCTCAGGATTATAAGGATCTAGAGGAAATTAATATTTCTCTTCAAATCCTTGGAACTGAAATCAGTCGCTGGATGGCGGATAAACCTGCTGTTGTCATTGGTGTAACAGGCTATGGAAACGTTTCAAAGGGCGCCCAGGAAATTCTGGATAATCTTCCAATGACTCACATCACACCTGAAGAATTGTTAAATGCTAATCTCGAGCACTACACCGGACAACTGATCCAGGTGGTGTTCGAAGAAAAGGATATGTTTGAACCCATAGATCCTCAAGGTGTGTTCGATTTGCAGGATTATTTTGATCACCCTGAAAAATATCAGGCAAAGTTTAATCCCTATCTTAGTCAAATGAATATATTGGTCAATTGCATTTATTGGGATACGCCTTATCCGCGCTTGATCACAACTGACGAAATTAAATCTCACTATAAAGTAAATCCATCCCTTCTGGTTGTGGGTGATATCACCTGCGATATCGATGGTGCTATCCAGTTCAACACAGGCTCGACATTGAGCCCGGACCCAAGTTTTGTGTACGATGTTGAAACAGGAGAACGCAAAATGGGTTTTCAGGGAACAGGACCTGTGGTCATGGCCGTTGATAATTTGCCAACTGAACTTCCCCGTGAAGCTTCAGAAGTATTTGGTGAAGCGCTGATGCCTTTTGTTGTAGCTATGGCTGGTTGCGACTACTCGAAATCTTTTGAGCTGCTTGAACTACCTCCAGAAGTAAAAAAGGCTGTGATCGCCCATGGCGGTGAACTCGCCCCAGATTTTGACTACTTGAAGAAATATTTGAAAGATTGAATGGACCCTATGGCTAAACGTGTATTGATTCTTGGGGCTGGACTGGTTTCTCAGCCAATTATTGACTACCTATTTAAACATACTGATTTTGAACTCACAGTTGCAGATATCCGTGAAGAAAATGCAAAGCAGGCGATTGGCAATCATGCCAGGGGAAAAGCTGCAACCCTTGATGTGAATGATGCTGAACTTCTTGGGAAGCTGGTGTCAGATTCTGACCTGGTGGTCTCCCTCTTACCTTACACACTTCACAGCGTTGTAGCTGAGCATTGTCTGAATGCTGAGAAGCATATGGTGAATGCCTCCTATGTTTCACCAGAAATGCAGGCTTTCAATGACGCTGCAGCTAAAAAAGGCTTATTATTCCTGTGTGAAATCGGTCTCGACCCCGGCATAGATCATATGTCTGCCATGCAGATCATCCATGATGTTCAGTCCAGGGGGGGGAAGGTCACAGAATTTATTTCTGTCTGTGGTGGTTTACCTGCGCCAGATGCTAATAACAATCCCTTTGGTTATAAATTTTCATGGAGTCCAAAAGGGGTCTTACTGGCAGGAAATAATTCTGCCCGTTACATAGATAAAGGTACCCTGAAAGAAATCAGTGCAGATGACTTGTTCCATTCGACAACTCCAATGGAAATCGAAGGTCGGAACTTTGAGGCTTATCCCAACCGGGATTCAACATCCTATGAACAAGTATATGGACTCGAAGGAATAGACCTTCTCATGCGTGGCACTCTGAGGTACGCAGGGTGGCATAAGCTTATTCTGGCAATGAAAGCTCTAAAGCTAATCTCTGATTTTCCCTTATCTGCCGGCAAGTATAGTAATGCTGGGATATTAGCGCAGATCAATAATCTGAATCAAGATTCAATTCGAAGCGAAATTGCAGAAAAGTTAGACTTACCCACAGACGGTGAGGTGTTAAAAGCCCTGGAATGGTTGGGGCTATTTGATGAGACAACTGAAGAATATGAAGCCACCACAGTGATTGATGTGATTGCTGATCTTATGAATATGAAAATGGGCTATGCAGAGGGTGAACGGGATATGGTGGCACTTCAGCACCAGTTTAAGGCTGTCTTCAGTGATCATGAGGAAACGATAACATCCACGCTCTTTGACTATGGAATTCCAAATGGCAATAGCTCCATGGCTCGAACCGTGTCCTTACCCCTGGCAATTGCTGTCAAACTAATACTTCAGGGAAAAATAGATTTAACGGGTGTTCAGATTCCAGTGAGTCCGGTTATATATGAACCCGTTCTTGAAGAGCTTAGAACATTGGGCATCGCCTTTACCGAAGAACTGATTAAGAATTAAATAGATAATGAACAGTCAATTGATTC
>JAERTJ010000091.1 GCA_016844945.1 Fidelibacterota bacterium
CATCCATGATAAAGCTCATTCCCAATGAACTGTTTCAATTCTGGGTGGGAGTTTTTGCCATAGTGTTTTCGTCTTACCAGCTTTTTAAATTGAGGCAATCAAAAACGAAAGCCTCTGCCGGATGGGTGAACCGGGTCCCCAAACCCAAAAAGACCATGCCCCTGTTCTTTGGCTTCGCGGGGGGCATGGCGAGCAGCGTCATTCATGCGGGCGGTCTGGTCATGTCTTTCTATCTCATTCAAGGAACGAGGGACAAACGGGCCTTTGTGGGGACCTTTGTCCTCTTTTTCGCGATCATAAACCTTCTGAAGGTCTTCGCATACGTAAAAATCGACATCCTGAATGTAGAGATTGTGTTGTTGGCCGCCATCATATCCCCTCTGATCATTCTTGGTGGCTTTTTGGGAAACGCCCTCAACAAGCGGGTGTCCCAGAAAACCTTCAGGGCAGTTGTCCTGGCACTTATTCTGATTATCGGCATCAACCTCTTAATCAAGATGTAGGGCTTCAGAATATCCCCTCCGGAGAATCTGTGGGTAAATATTCCAATTTACATCCTGTAAGGGTTTAATATGATAAAATTATTCGGGTCAATCCGAATTTGTGAAAGAAAATAATATCAAAAATTGATGTTTTTCACTGAACTCTAAATTGAGGTCAATTTCAATTTCTCAACGCCTAATGGTGTATCTTGCAACCAAATAGCGGGGAGGGCTCCTGTGCGAGAATGGGCCCTCAGATAGCTCGTCGGAGCACAGGAGCCCTCCCCGCGGGCCTACTTGCAACAGTGGACGATATATAAGAAAACAGGGTTGATTCCCACATTAGAAGTCATAGATTTCCTCCTTAACAATTAGACAAAGAAAACCAAAAGGAGGAATCTATGACTGTAAATAAGTTTATCCGAAAACTTCTAAATTTGAAAGGCTTGTTTGTAACCAGCTACCAGTTCAAAATTAGGGATAGGGTTTTGAATCTATGGGTCAAACCTCACAAAAATGGCTGCCTCTGTCCCTACTGCAAGCGTCGCGGACGTATTTTACTTATCGCGGATACAGCAAGAAAATGGGAAGATCTTCCTGTCTGCGGGTGGTCTGTTTTCTTTTGGTACTGTCCAAGAATCATTATATGCCCTACCCATGGCAGAGTACAAGAAGATATACCCTGGGCTGATCCCTATGCCCGTATAACATACCGTTTTGAATATATAATGCTCGTATATTGCCAGTTAATGACACAGAAAGCTGCAGCGAAGATCCTTCATATACCAAAGTCAACTCTTTCCGATCTTTTGCATCGCACCATTAACCGTATACGTGATGGACATAGGATTAGGGGCCTTAAATCTATCGGTATTGATGAAATTTCTTACTGCAAAGGGCACAAATACGCTACTATCGTTTATAATCTTGACCAGGCTCGTGTTGTTTGGGTCGGCCAGGGAAAGGGTCGTGAAACCATAGACGAATTCTTCAACGAATCCCTTAGTGACTATCAAAAAAGTAACATAAAATGGGCAAGTTGTGATATGAGCGCCACCTATATCGGAGCGATCGAGGATCATTGCCCTAACGCTGTCCTGGTTTTGGATCGCTTTCATATTGCCAAGGCCTTAAACGAAGCTGTTGATGAAGTCCGTAAGGAACAATGGAGACAGGCAAGCGCGAATGAACGTAAAGCCCTTAAGGGACTTCGCTGGCTTCTATTTAAACATTTTTCCAACCGTTCCAAAAAGGATTCTCGTATCCTCAATGCGTTACGCAAAGGAAATTATAGAATCCATAGAGCATGGGTGTTAAAGGACGAGTTTGATCATTTCTGGGACTACAAGGCTCCATGGGCCGCAAAAAGGTTTCTTAAACGCTGGATGACAACAGCCTTGAAAAGTCGCTTGGAACCTATCCGGAAATTCGTCCAAACCGTAAAAAAACATATGAAACATATCATCACCTTTGTTGAATGCAGGTTAACCAACGCTGTAGCAGAAGGATTGAACCGGATTATTAAAATCGTCAAAAATCGAGCAAGTGGATTTAGATCTCTACAGGCCTTTACTGATATGATTTACCTCACTGTTGGTGACCTTGATATCCCTGCTCAAATCCCAGTGAGATTTCGCACAATGTGAATGTACACAAAACCCTTAACCAGCTTGTTTCTATCACAACTTTACTTATTCACAAATTCGGAGATAGCCGAAAAAAACCATGGTCAGAATGACCAGACGGACTACTCGATCTCGATTCATTTCTTACCTCCCAATAAAATAATTATCGGATTATTATGAAGGGTCTTGGTGGAATGGACAAAACTGGAGGGAGGTAATAATCATTGGTGGGCCACGTATTGGGTCCGGATGGAAACCTTTTTCCAAGATTTTTTCCACTTAGCAATGAAGGGTTTTGTGGTCAGTGGCAGATGTTCTGCCTACATCCAGAAAACTAACGCTATCTAATTGGACAATTGCAGGATAACTGGAACATGATTTAGTTCAATTCAATTCAAACCTCTTGGCTGACCGTTGTCAAGGAAAATCAGAACCTGAATGCACCCTCATAAAG
>JAERTJ010000092.1 GCA_016844945.1 Fidelibacterota bacterium
TTGCGTAACAGATGATCTTCAGGTACAAGCTGATCCAGAGTGACCAACTCTACCTTGTTGTTGAGGAATCTCTTTTCTTTTAGCATTGGACAAACTAAAAAGCTCCCGCTTATTCAGCGAGAGCTTTTTCAACAGCCTGAGACCGGGTGAATAACCCGGTCTTTTTTTTTGTCTATAAATTTCCCTTAACGATTAAAATCAGGTACTCGATATGAATAGGTCAGTATAGATGAGGTATAGAATCCATAACTGTGGTCAAATAGTGTACGCTGATCCAAAACTTCCATAAAACCTTTCACATGTCTCAAAGGTCGATCCACGTGAGGGACTCGACCGAGATATACATTCTCACCGCTGTCCAATGTTTCAGTATATCTAAGGTGAGCTCGTTTACGAATGACCCGTGCTCTATCCCTTGGAACAAAATCGAATTTCATGTGGACGGATTCTCTTCCGTCAGTAATAGTATTGGAAACAACGACACCTACCCTGCGCGCCCGAAGAATCTTCACCACATGACGACCAAATGCTGGAAAAAAGGTATCCTCATCTAAACTCATACTGAACACTGAATCACCACGCATCCAATTCAAACCCTGGATACTCATGGATTCATCCGACGCACCTCTAGCCAAAGTGAGTTCAGCAGGAATCCATCGTTCGTTTCCATTGGGTCCAATTCGTTTTCTGAATGCGACACGCTGGATCAAAACCATATCAATTGGTTTTTGACTAAACTGAACCGAATCACCCCGTCCCCAGGTTGAATCGCTGGTCCAAACTCTCTCAAACTGCCTGACGTGAAACATACCTGTGATATGATCAGAGATTAGCGCCAGTGCGGAGCTATCATCCTCCTGCTCCACTGAAACTTCCCGTTCCCTGTGCATCTCTCTTCGTCCAAAACGCCAGATATAACTGGAATCTCGCAAGTTTTCTGTTTCCATAGCTGCGTCGGATTGAGCGGGAACCAGTGATTTTGCTAAATCAAACTCAAGTTCCTCAGCATTCTCAAAACCTTCAAATCCGAAATCACCTCCCTCAGCATCGATAAGCTTCAGAATTGTGTTTTCCACAGTGGCTTGTTCCTCTGTCTCCATGACACCACATGACCCTATAAAACCCAGGGTTAATGCCAATAATAGAAGGCTACTTTTGCTCCTCATACCTTACTCCTTTTTATCTTTCTGACGCTGATCACGACGCTTTTTACTCATTTCCTTACGCTCATTCTTCATGTAGTTCCTCAACTCACTGCGAAAACGAGTTTCAAACCCCAGATACAGAAGTTGTTGCTCCGGTGAAAGGTGATCTGGAAGCGACTTGAGAAAATCGTGCTTTATTTTGTGAATCTCATCTTGTTTCGCAGAATATTTCTTGACGAATTTGTTCACATCCTTCTGAGAAACCTTTCCTGATTCCAGGAGGAGAGCACTCTCTTTGCTGATCTGAATTTGTTCCTTGTGGATCTGTTTCAGTTCTCGTTCATGAATCTGAACCAAAGGTAAAAACGTAGAGACCTGCTCCTCCGTCAGCTCCAAAACTTCTGTGAGCTTCCAGACACGAATCGCGTCCATGTTTTTACGATTGATCCCATCCCTTTGTGGGGGTCCTTGTGCTGGAGCTGACCCCAGAACGAGTATAAGTAGAACGAGTAATTTAGTGCGCATATCACACCTCCTTTAAATAACCTAGAAATGCTTCATAATCAATTTCATCAAGCACTTCTTCAGCATCATCAATATATGAGTAGCTGTGTTCGTCTATCAAATATTCAATGGATTGATCATAGAAGTCATCGTATTCATCCTGATCAAAATTAAGGTCCTGAGTCTCAGTCCAAGAGAACTCCCAACCCGCCATGAACAATTCACCCTCAGGCAGCATAGATTCAGTTCCACGCTCTGGGAATAGTGTGATTACCATCATCAGCAGCAAAGCAACAACAGGACTTGAATACACTACTTTCCGCCGGGTTGCTCTCTTTCTAATCGTAGCGTGGGTACCGGCAATGACTGCATCGATATCAATTGAAGAATTCGCTCTTGAATTCAGAACATCCTCTTTTATAAATTTTTCAATTTCATCCATCTTAGCCTACCTGTTTTTTAATATATGTTTCTATTCTTTTTTTTCCTTCATGAAAATGAACTTTAGCAGCATTCTCGGAACATCCCAGGGCTTCTGATATTTGAGCGAAGGGTAAATCTTTATAGATTCGAGCCACCACAACCGAATGTTGCCGGGGTGTTAAAAACACGAGACTTTTTTCCAGTAAAGTCGCATCAAATTCTTTCTCCGTCGCTTTGACAGGATCAGATCCAGACACCAGGGCTTTGAAATCTTCAATCACTGAAAAACTCCAGCGTTTGCGACGTTTTAAGTGGGTATATGCCAGGTTGATGGCAATTCTGAATATCCAGGTCTTGACACTTGATTTGCCTTTGAATTGGTGGCTTTTTTCCCAAACCCTGACGAAGGTATCCTGTAGGATATCCTGAGCATCTTCAGTATTTGAAACAATGCGTAGAATAAAATTGTTTAACTCTGGGGAGTATTCACGCATGAGCTGGTCAAAAGCCCGGGAATCCCTGGCTTGAACCTTTTTGAACAACTCGATATCTGAATGTTTTTCCATAGATGCGGTTTTAGATGGTCAATGGTAGAAAAAGGTTAAGAAAGACTCTTCCCCCGTTAAGAGCTATCTAGTTATCAAATACCCAGATGATGGTGAGGTATCTAAATCTGGATTCAGAGATTTGGTTTTCCATGAGTGTGTATTGCTCATCCCAGGTCACCTGCTTGTATTGGGTCCAGGTCTGATCTTGAAGGATATTCTGATCCGTAAAACTGATGATCACTGAGCTCACCTGACCTGAAATCGTATAGTTCAGCAGATTCAGCACCTTAACCCCGCTTTGGTACAGACTTTCGCTCACATCAAGGGTTTCACTATCCAATCTTCCAGGATGAGTTTCGAACAGGTGTTTGCCCCAAATTTTTAGCTGGCCATGCAATGCATTTTTAAACAAAGTTAGCTCCTGATCCAGTTCCCAGCTAACATATCTTTCTGAAAAAACCCAGTCCAGGGGTTGACTCAGTGCAGCGGCACTTATCCTTGCTTGCATGCTCCAGGGAAGATTTAAATAGCCATGTATACCAAAACCTGAAATGGCTGAATCTCTCCTTGTCCCCTGCCATCCTTCTACGGAGAAACCCATATGCTCATACGCAAGACCAGTGGAAAGGTGATTTAGAGTTGTTTCCTCCTGACGTGATTGCCAGGTCCTGTCCTCAATCAGATCAAGCGTTTCATATTTGAGAGTGACGGGTCCACCACGGTAGCTCAGATCAATGAGAGGTAGTATTGGTGATTTCCCCAGACTCTTAATGCCCAATCGTAGCTCGAATTGATTCCAGGATAATTTTGGGAGGTCAAATTCAAAAAGCTGACGATGCAGAGCAATTCCTCCAAACCGCTTTGAGACAACCCCTAGCTTGATCTTAAAGGATTCCATCTGACCCACTTTGAAATGATGTCCTACATATGCCAGTGCATTGAGGGACTGCCTCTCACCTACTGGCCATTTCCATAGCCCACTTTGTACCCAGGCAAAAAGCTCCTGGCCTACCTGATTTGAATCCAGGTTATTCCATTCCACATTTCCATCCCAGCGATCAGATCTGAACTGGGGCGTATTGTCATAGCTCCAGAAAAAAGTAGTGGTATCCAGTTCAATGGTATACAATGGATTTAATTGGTTGGTATAGCCTACTTCAGCCTTGAAAGTATAGTTTTCAGGTTCTGTCAGAATTTGGAACCTGTGGCGCTGCTCATCATAGACTGTAGCTCCAAGAATGCGGGGGTGAGATCTTAATTTTGAAAACCATCCATATCGTGTGACTTCACCCATACTATTATGATACCACAGGTTGAAGTCCTTTAGCTCCCCATCACCTTGTTTGTAATTTACCAGGAGGGAAGCTGCTGTAGTGTCCGCAGGTGAGGTTAAACTAGGATGCATCTGCTGCCACAATGTGGCATGAGCCTCTATTGGAATCCACCCTTGCCGATCAGTATTGAGGGGCTCACCACTAATAGGTGCAATGGTTGTCAGATCACGCCAGTCACGCATGACGATAGCTTTTATTCCATAGGGTCGGTGATACTGCAAGTGTCCCCAACCACCAGCCAAACCACCAAAATCTGGACCTGATGCAGTAACCAGTGCTGTTCTATCTAGCTGGGCAAAAAGCAAGGATTGCATGAGCAAAAGGGCTAAAATCACACCTGACCCGCGTCCCCCCATTCTAAACCCTTACCAGGTTATGCATTTGAATCTGACGTTGGACCAATCGAAATAGACCAGTCCCGAAGAGGGCAAACAAAATTGTATTAGAACTCATATGCATGACAAAAAATACTAGACCCGTTGTGAGTGTAGCCCATAGGGTTCCTTCAGTCAACCCGGCACTCAAGGGAAAACTAAGTGCTGTCAAACTATCAAACACCAGTGTCAGGACAAAACCGATGACTCCAAATGAAACAGCTAACACCAGATGATTCTTAAGTTTTTGCAATGGATATCTCAACCAGCCGCCTAGCAGCCCACTGAGACCAACACTCACTATTTGAAACAGATATAGGATTGGAAAACCAAGACCGGATCCCACTGGATTCAGAGCTGAGAATATTGCTTCCCCCAGCATGGCAACCATCATACCTCGCGATGCACCAAGGGCTACCCCGCCCAAAAATGCAGAAAGGGTCACCAACTCAAGATTGGGAATCAGAGCAAAAACAAAACCCACGGTGGCTATCAGACCTGTCCATAATGACATAAGTGCAAATCTACGATAGTCCTGAAGTGAGAGTTCCATGCCTGGTTTAGACGTCTTCATCACCCTCAAGTTCACCCTTTAGTAGCGGTATGCGAAAATAGTTATAGCGGTTGGTCCAGGCGCCAGATTCACCATCTTTACTCATGGCTTCATCCATCATATTCAATCTTGCATCCAATTCATCAATGTGATGGAGCAGCAGGGCTTCCTTAAACTTGGGTTGTTTGGGTGACTGCCATTCATATTTCCCCTGATGAGCTAAAATCATATGTTCAACTTTTAGCTGAAGATCAGCAGGAAAATTATCTATCCCAGCTATGGCATCCCGTGCAATATCACGACCCAATACAATATGTCCTAAAAGCTGACCTTCATCTGTATAACCCGGTTGTTGCGCTGGTTTCAGTTCAATAATTTTCCCGATATCATGGAGCATAATACCTGTGAGGAGCAGGTCTCCATCCACCGCATAATGTTTCCCCAGAGGAACAGCAATTTTTGCCATGGAGAGGACATGTTCCAGAAATCCGCCCAGCCAGGCATGATGCAATTTCATAGAAGCCGGATGGACTTTTATAACCTCAGCATTTTCCTTATAAATAGTTGAGATGAGGGTCTTTAGAAAGGGGTTCTTCATCCCCTTGATAATTTTCGCAAGCTCCCTCCACATCTGATTGACGTTTTGCTTACTGCTGGGTATCAGTTTCGAGAGATCAAAACCATACTCCCCATGTTTCTCAGGTGAGGCTTTTCCAATATCCTCAACCTCCAGCTGTAGTTGTTCACGATACTGACTGATTCGCCCCTTGACCACCACTGCATCACCTTCATCAAAAGACTTTTCAAATGCAGGGACATTCTCCCAGACCTTCGCCTCGATGGAACCAGTATTATCCTGAAGGTACAGCTGCAAATAAGGGTGGTTGGTTCGCGTGCTGCGCAGGTGTTTTTCACGTACTAGAAAAAAGCCCTGAATCAGAGTATTCTTACGAAAGTTTTTAATGCGTGTTATTTTCGCCTTCATGGGAGAAACTACCTTCCTGCTCTCACTGTGGGAACAGTTTAATATTTTTTATTGTGTAGACAAATTCATTGAGCGAAATGTTCTCGCTACATGGGCAAATTTGTTAAAGTTGCAGGTGCCTACTGTTTATTGTTTGTCTACATTGTAACCAGAATTTCAAACCCAATCAAGGTGAAAAATGACAACCATTCGAGAAGATTATATCATGCGCATGATCCAGATGATGGGGGAAGTCATTCTTGCCTCTTTCAAGCTCAGGAAAGCCGGCAATATCACTGAGGCAGATCAGACCCTGAGTGATGCATTGCTGACCATCATGCCCGATCATGCTGACCTGGTAGAAATTGTAGATGAGAAAACCGCCATCACCCTTCTGGGAAATTCTCAGCTCATTGAAGCGTATATAGAATTACTACTGGAACGCGCTGAACTAAAAATTGCCCTGAATAAAATGAGCAGTGCAGAAGCACTTCAGGCCAGAGCAGTTCGCATTTTCCTCAGAAACCTTCAACGCGAAACCCGCGTCAGTCCAAAGGGTTTTCTAATATTCGGAAGACTCTCGGGTTTGGAATTACAATTACTTCTGGATGTTGATGAATTTGAATTGTGGCTTGAAACTGAAAAGAACCTTGAGTCTGGGCTTATAGGTTCCCTTTGACAAAAGCCGTATAATCTTCCTGACGATTTAAATTCTTCAAGGGTGTCTCATCTTTCATAGGAAAGTGATAAATGGGACATCGCTTCAGTGCGCGATGTATAGCCAGCTCCCCTTCTTCCATAGCGGAACGAAAAATGGGTATGCAATTCTTACTATAAAATGCGAATAAAGGTTCTTCCCTCCCATCTACACAAGTCGGGATGACTGCTGAGACGTGATCAAGATGTGAGCGCATTTTTTCCACCAATTTCATATCGATGGTAGGAATATCCACTGCCACAACAAAATTAAACTCTGTCCGAGATTTTTTGAGCGCTGAGGTGATTCCTTCCAGTGGACCGCGCCCGGACTGTTCATCCTTGATCACTGGGAGACCCAGGTAGGCCAATTTGTCTGGATCATTAGCCGATATAATGACATCATGGAAGTGTTTTTTTAGTATTTTCACCTGTCGCTCAATCAGGTTTTCAGTCCCTATTTTCAGGAACCGTTTATCCTCTCCCATCCTGCGTGCACTCCCACCCGCCAGCAAAATTGCTGTGCATGATTTACACGGTTTAGATGTCATGTATTACCTATTCTGATTGACTTGAAGTGCTGTTTCCAGACCTTCAAGATTTGTTTGCGGTTGTTGGCAAGCATAGTTCTCGCAAATATAAACCGTGAAGCCCCCTTCAATAGCTTTTTGATACGCCAGAAAACCTGCTATTTCCTCAATGCCTTCAGGTTCCGTATTGGGTCTATATAAGATGAGTTTGAAGGGATTATAAAACCTTCGAATCAACTCAGTTGCGCTGCTCAAACCTGCAGCCCCTCCAGCTATAACAATTTCTCTTGATCCTGCGACCTGAACCTGAACAGTTTGCAGTAGCGCTCCAGCTCCCCTTGGTCCGCGGGTCACCTCTACAGAGAATGATTCACCAATGCGGTGAGATAAAACCTCCCATGCAGGATTCTCGGACAAGCGTCCGAGATAATAGAGATTTTCTGCAGCAATGGAGTTGCCAGAAGGAATAGCCCCATCATAAATCTCTTTCTGTCGAATGATGAGCTCGGATTCTCCTTCTGCAGTAAAAAAGAAGCCGCCTGCCTCTCGATCCCAAAATTTGTCAATCTGGATCTGCTGGAGTTGTATAGCTAGCGACAGATATTCAGGTTCATAAGTAACTTCATATACGGCCCGCAGCCCCTGAATAACAAAACTATAGTCATCCAAAAATCCACCCACACTATTTCCAGATGATCCAGACATATGCAGCAATTGCCCGTTTGATGTGATCATCTCATCCTTGATAAATTTAGCCAGGTTCACTGATGCTTCTCTATAGCGAGGATCACCTGTGGCCTGAGCAGCACGTGACAGTGCGGTGAGCATCAGACCATTCCAGTCACTTAGGATTTTATTATCCAGACTTGGATGGATGCGTTTTTCTCTCACCCCCTTAAGCTTTAGTCGAATGCTATGCCAATTCTGATCTTTTAGAATCGATTGAGATTTGTCTCCCGCTTCAGTGTGGAAAATGTTCCTCCCTGAAGGCTTTCTGCTTGCTTCGTCATCAAAATTACCCTCGGGTTTGATACCGAAGTGTTCTGAGATATAAGTCAACTCATCTGCAGCCAGTATTTCTGAAAGTTCTTCCCAACTCCAGACATAAAATTTCCCCTCTTCACCCTCACTATCGGCGTCTTCAGCAGAGTAAAACCCACCCCTGGGTGAGATGAGCTCATCCATGAGATAGTGGTAAATTTCTTCCATGGTTTGCAGAAATAGTGGATCCTGACTGATCTGCCAGGCTTCGGTATATGCCAATAGCAAGGTTGCCTGATCATAGAGCATTTTTTCAAAGTGAGGAACAAGCCACTGGGCATCGGTGCTATACCTGTGGAAACCGAAGCCCACTTGATCATAAATACCCCCCAAACGCATAGCTTTCAGTGTGTGTAAAGCCATATCGGTAATACTGCTATCTCCTGTTCGATAACCTTCACGGAGGAGAAACACCAGGTTGTGGGGAGAGGGAAATTTTGGTGCTGATCCAAAGCCCCCTTCTTTTGAATCGTAATTGCGTTTAAAATCTGTCACTGCAGCCTGTAGGATCTCACCAGTGAGGGCTTCTCTTTTACGTGTTCCTTTGGGCTGCTGGAGGGCATCGATTATCTGATCTGCAGCAGCTGTAACTTCATCCCGTTGAGTTTCCCAGGCCTTGGTAATCCTGGGGAGCAGATCCAACATCCCCACTCGACCCGGCTTGGATTCCCGGGGGAAATAAGTCCCTGCAAAAAAGGGACGTTTATCATGACCCATCACGATGGTCAGTGGCCACCCCCCTCTTCCAATAAGTCTTGTCGCTGCTGCCATATAAAATTGGTCAATATCCGGTCGCTCTTCCCGGTCGACCTTGATACACACATAATTTTCATTCAAGAGCCGTGCAACGTCCGCATCCTCAAAGGATTCATGAGCCATAACATGACACCAATGGCAAGTTGAGTAACCTATTGATAGAAAGATGGGTTTGTCCTCATCACGTGCCTTTTGAAAGGCTTCCTCACCCCACTCATACCAATCAACCGGGTTATGAGCGTGTTGCAGTAAATAGGGACTGGACGAATTTATTAGACGATTTGTAAAGGGGGTTTTGTTATTCATAGAATCTCCCTGGCAACAGGTTATGATGGATATAATTATTATGTTTAACAGTAGTTTAGCAAATTTACTCCTGGGGCTGTTTTGTACAGTCATGTCATCAATATAGACCCCTGACAGGCTTATGCGACTTTATTTATCCTATTTGTAATCCCACACTTCAAAAACTGTATGGTTCCTTACTGGAATCATTCTTGAATCAGACGAATCTGGTAAACACTGGGACCCCTCCAATTCTGACATTGAAGCTCAAGTTTATATGATCTTTAAATCAGGCTCAGCCACCCTTGCAACCCCATGCTTGTCAAACTATATTGGGCGGCTTTTTTAATCCGTCTTCGCAGAAGATCATGGGATTTCCCATGGATGCATGCAGATCACCAGCTTCGGCGTGATGTCGCAATCAGGCTGGGCGGATACCGCGGTGCAGCTCGAAGAGCGAAACCGGGTAATGATTGGAACCTCGGGATTGCCTGGGGCACTCCATATCCAAAAAATAAATTTATACGCTGAATTGGGCGCAGGAGGAATAACAAAATGGGTGTGATGAATCAAATGCGGGACAACATGGCCGGAATCATGATTTTTCTGGTTATAGTCTTCGTACTAACCATGACAGTAGGTGGTTTGGTTGGAGGAGCCAATGTCATGGATCTTATCAGTGGAAATCAACCCAATGCTTTTACAACAGTAAATGGTGAAGAACTCACCCGTGAGAGCTTTATGCGTTCACTTCAAAACGAGCGAGAGAACTACAGACAAAGAAATGGTACTGAGCCCACTGAACAGCAGATGGCTCAGATTACTGACCAGGTATGGGAAACAATGGTCACTCAGATTCTCATTCGTCAAAACATTGAGGATCAGGGCATCAGCATATCTCCTGATGAGATCAAATATTTCTTTACCGAGAATATCCACCCAAGCGTAAGACAATATTTCATGTCTGAAGAAGGCGTCTTCGACCAAAATGCCTACCAGGAAGCTATCAACTCCCCTGAAGCAGCCAATTTCTTTGCTGCCATGCGTCAACAAGTTGCCTCTATTGTTCCTGTAGAGAAACTTCAGCAAAAAGTCCTGGCAACTGCTCAGGTCTCTGCTGCTGAAGTCAGATCAGAATATATGAAAACTCAGGTTGCCTATGACCTGGACTACGTATTTGTAAAATCGTCACTATGGAAAGATACGGAAGTTGAAGTTTCCGAAGCTGAAATTCGCAACTATTACGATCTCAATATTGAAGATTATCAACAAGATGAAACCCGTGAGTTAAAGATTGTTTCAACTGAAATTAAGGCCACTGCCCTGGATACAAACCGAGCATTGAATCTCATCAAAGATATTGCTGACGAAGTAAACTCAGGAGAATCATTTGAATCATTGGCTCAGATTCACTCTGAAGGTCCTTCAGGTCCAAACGGTGGATATCTGGGTTGGTTTGGTAAAGGCAAGATGGCACCTCCTTTCGAGGAAGCTGCCTTTGGTGCAACAGTTGGAGAACTGGTTGGTCCTGTTCTGACTCAGTTTGGATTTCACCTGATCAAAGTTGAAGCCACACGTGAAACGAATGGTCAGCCTGAAGTTGAAGCACGTCACATTCTTATTGAGATTCGTCCCAGCGAAACCACACGTGACAAAATCAGGCGCGCGCTGAAAAACCTGGAATTTCTGGCCGATGAAGTAGGCTTTGAAAAGGCCGTTGACTCCCTTGGATTGGTTGCAACCACTTCAAACAAACTGAGACAAAAGGACACATTTGTTTCAGGCGTTGGGTCCTTTCAATCAGCTGTTAGATTTGCCTACCTGTCTGATGTGGGTACCCATAGTAATGTTATGCAGAACGAATCAAATTTCGCCATTTTCATGTTAGCCAACATTTTTCCTGCTGGCGACCGTCCTTTTGAAGAGACCAACGTCAGTATCAAACGTAAGATGCAGAACGAAATGAAGTTGGAGCTGGCCAGTGCTGCTGCAACTGAGTTGTTGCCTCAGCTGAAGACGGGTAATGATTGGGCAGCCGTCAAACTAGAAGGTCGTGAAGGTCTGTCTTTTGAGAAGCTTGAAGGAGTAAAAGGCAATGCCAGCCTCAAGGGTCTGGGTCGTATCCAGGAGATTTTCGGATATCTTGAGAATGCTCCCGCTGGAAGCATCTCCCCTGTTTTCTCAACACCTCGAGGAGCGGTTGTGGTCCGTTTGAATGCAAGGAGTGATTTTGATGAATCAGATTTTGCAGCACAGTATGATGCACTGTATGAGACCTTGACTCAAACCAGACAAAATGAAGTCTGGAACCAATACCTCGTTGAATTACGAGAGAATGCTGAAGTGGTAGACAATAGACTTCGCATGCTATAGCCACAAATACAAGAATTACGAAAAGGGGGGCTTGCTCCCCTTTTTTGTTACTCCCAGACTCAACAATCATTCATTTTTAAATAAGACTTTATATATTGTCCGCATTGATTAGGTTGTCTTAATTGATATAATCAGGAGGATAAATTGACCAGGACAAAAATTGTACTGATCGTTGTTGTTGGATTATTTGTGATTCTGCAACTCATTCCATTAAACCAGACGAACCCACCCATTATACAAGATGCTTCAACACCATCTGATATAAAAACCATATTAAAAACATCATGCTACGACTGCCATTCAAATGAAACCGAATGGCCCTGGTATAGCCGTATTGCACCAGGATCATTTCTCATCACTAGAGATGTGATTGAAGGTCGCAAACATCTAAATTTTTCGGAATTTTCCGAAATGGATGTATTTGATAGCACGGATATTGCTGATGAGATGATCGAGGTTCTGGAAGAAGGCGAGATGCCAATCTTACCGTATCTGCTCCTTCATCCAAATGCAAGTCTTAGTGATAGCCAGACAAAAGCACTTATGGATTGGGCAAAAACTCTTTATTCGGAATGATTTTATAGATTTGGAATGTAGAAAGGACGACTGGGGATAACATGGATTTTTCAACCATAATCGGACTTATCATTGGTTTGGTACTTGTCTTTTTTGGAATGTCAGAAGAGGGAACCTTTATGCCTCCGGCGACATTTTTTAATCTCAAAGGACTCGCCACAGTTTTAGGGGGAACCTTTGCGGCCACGCTGATTAACTATCCATTAAAAAATGTAATTGGTCTGCTGAAAGTCTCACTCCAGGTTTTTCTAAACAAGGGTGGTGTTGTACCCATGGATATTATCAATGAGTTGGCTCAATATTCTGAGCAGGCGCGTAAACAGGGAATTTCTTCTCTGGAAAAGATCACTGATAATATTGAAAACAATTACCTCCAAATGGGTCTTGAGAACGCCATGCTGGAAAGGGATTCTAAGAAACTGGAGAATTTTCTAGATAATGAATTGAACTCTATGCAGGATCGCCATACCAATGGGCAGGAGATATTTTATAATATGGGTTCATACGCTCCTGCATTTGGTTTATTGGGTACTGTGATGGGGCTGATACTTATGATGACAGGACAGGCAACTGCCTCGTCTGCTGCAAGTTATGCACAGGGCGCTCAAGACTCTATGTCTACCCTTCTCAAGGGAATGGGATTAGCGCTTGTGACTACCTTTTATGGTGTCCTCCTGGCAAATCTCCTCTTTATCCCCATTGCTGGAAAACTTAAAGCCAGATCTGATGAGGAAATTTATGGATTGAAAATCATCAAAGCTGGAATTTTGAGTATTCACTCCAAAGAACATCCCATGATCATGCGCGAGAAACTTCTCACCTTTGTCGATAAAGACACCCGGAAAGCAGCCAGAGACGCAGAGTTTTAATCCCCCGTGGCTCAAGATACCTCAATAGTCGCTGAACGGGCTTCAAATGGCTGGAAGGTTACCTATAGTAGCTTTCTCACCGGCCTTTTGGCTTTCTTCCTTCTATTGGTGATGAAAGCTGAGCATGAAGCTGAATCTACCTTCAAATTTGCTGACAAAATGAAGGATGATATTTACAAGCAAATCAACTTTCAGAAGCAATCAAAAAAATTGGATTGGCTCTATGTGGAACATGCCGGACCAAAAGGTATCAAGCTACTCATCCCCTCTGAAATTGGGAATCAAGCATTCTTTCAATCCGGAGATGATCAGATCGTCGGTGATTTTTATTATTATCTGGAAAATGTCGCTGATATTGTTGAAAGTTTAGAATTACAGGAAATTCCCACGCGTTACAGTGATGTGTACGCTAGGCTGAAGGAAGCTGGAAACACAATCAAAATCAATGTACGCATCGAAGGACATTCCGATGCCCAACCCTTGGGTCGTTCTTCAAAATTTAGAGATAACTGGGACTTATCAACTGCCAGAGCCCACCAGGTCATGAAATATTTTATGTCAGAGACACCTATCCCGGAAGACTATTTCTCAGTTTCAGGTTATGGTCACTTTCATCCGCTGGTCGATCGAAACCGATATGATGAGAATCGACGGGTAGAGATCTATCTGGATATACAGATGGTTGAACTGGAGAACGGAAACCATGTCTAGGGACATGCGGAGAACCGCCAGTCTCGCCCGCTCAAGCTGGGTACTCTCCTATGGGGATATGGTCACGTTATTGATTACCTTCTTTATTATGATGATCAGTGTGAGCGCCGGGCAGATTGATAAAATTCATGCCTGGGTGAATGCACGGCTGGATGATGCAGCAGTGGAAGTCCAACAGGTTATGGATGCAGCACAGATAGAAGAAATCTCAGTTAGCCGCAACTCAAAGGGTGTGCAGATCACATTGAAGGATCCCAGACTCTTTGAGGTTGCATCTGCTCAACCACGACAAAGCCATCTCTATCAGTTAGACAGGGTTGCAGCAGCCATTCAAAACCTGAACATTTTTCAACTCGAAAATACTGAGCATGCTCCATTTATCAAGGAGTTAAAAACCTCCCGATTGCAGTGGCTGGTGGAAATAAAGATTGAAGGTCACACAGACAATATGCCCCTCACCAGAAATGCACTCTATCGGGATAATTGGGAGTTAAGTGCTGCCCGGGCACAATCAATTATGAAACAGCTCCAGGAAAGAACCCAAATCGATGCCTCGAAGTTTGCCATCGCTGGTTTTGGAGAGTTTCAACCCATCGGGGACAACACAACCCAATCCGGTCGTGAGCTCAATCGGCGGGTGGAAATCTATATTGGTGCTTCGCTGGTCAAAGCCCTTTAAAATCACCTGAATTACATCCAGGCAACACCACCATTTCACTTTGCGGTCAGGACTTTTCAATTATTATTACCGAGTGTATAATGGAACAATTTCCCTGGAATTACGTTTAGGACTGCATGAATAAAATTTTCGCTTCCATCCTCATCGCTTCATCTCTGTTTGCAATGGATTTAACCCGGGTTGATTCTGATGGCAATACCCTCACAGTCACCCTCACAATTCCTGAACCAATGCTCTCACACTATGATCTGGAGGAAGGGGCAATTCAAGTGCCCCGTTGGTCTGATGCTTCCTTTGCTTATAATCCAGACACGCAACAACTGATTCCAGTTTTTACTGTGCCTATTTTACTCCCCCCTTCTGGAATCCTGCCTGAGATTCAGATTCTGGATACTCAGTCAAGCCAGGATAGACGCCATTTGATTCATTCTGTCGAACGGGATGCGTTAAAATCAGAGATAGAATTTTCCCAGATTAGATCGACACAATGGATCCAGGTTGAAAATGCGGAGGATTTCAGAAGTTACAGAACTGCTCGGATAATGATACAGCCCTATGCAGTGAGTGGACAGCGTCTGGAAAAGCTTACGTTTCGATTGATCTTCCCTAAAAATATTTCCACTGGAATTGCGCGGGATTCGGATTTAGTGGGATCTTATCTCAACTCCAAAATGGCTTCACGTTGGGGCCAGCGCATTCAACCCAGGCTCAATCGCGCGGCTCAATCACTCCCTTCCGGACAGTGGTACAAGATTCCCATCAACGAAATGGGAATTCATCGAATAACCCCAGCTTCCTTCACAACCGACCTTCCTGAATCAAACCCGAATACCTGGCAGGTCTATGCCCCTTTGATCGAAGGAGCCTCGCTATCCTGGGAGCTGGACAATACACTTCCAACCCCGCCAAACCTGAAATTGATAAGCACCGATGGCAAGGGTCTTGAGGATGGTAATTTTTCAGACGGTGATGAGATCATGTTTTTTGCACAACCCATTAACAGTGATTTTAAGGGGAACAATTTCACCCACATATATGGCACCCAACGCTATTACTGGCTTTGTATTCCCGAAAACGGTGATCCTTCACTCAACCAGGTCGTAGAGGTGACAGGTTCCACTGCAGTAAGCAATAACACCGTACTCAACTATGAAAAAAGACTCTACCATGAAACTGAACTCTACAATCAGCTCCATTCTGGAAAGGTATGGGTCGGTGAAAAACTCAATGGTCCTTCAGATCAATTCAGTCTCATTTTTAATGATGACTATCTTGATTTTTCCTCAGAAATCCAATTTAATGCCCTTATAGCTGTGGATTTGGATGCCGGAAATTTTGCCCATTCCCTTGATATAGAATTAAATGGTCTCCCCCTTGCAGTCAGCCAATCAAACACCTCCTATAAACAAATTAGAATGAGTGGCAGTGCTGTTGAAACCATGCTCCAGGATGGGACCAACATTCTGAGGATTATCTACAGCAGCAATTCTGAAGCTTCCATTCTCTATGTCGATAGTTTGCGCCTCGCATACTCTCGTCAGTTGGCTCCCTCCAGTGAGTACTTATTTGGAACCGTTGATCTTGCTGGATCGGTAAACCGTCTCGTTTTCCAGGATATTACCACAGACTTTCGCCTCTGGGATATCACCGACCCCACATCAGTCCAGCAATGGCAAATTCAGGGTGGCGAATTCGTCATTCAGGAAACAGGGCTTCGGGAAATTATTGGCTTTACCGAGGATCAGAAGCAAGATGTGGTTCTGAGTGAAGCTACCAATCTTGGGGAATCCAGCATTCGTCAGCCAGACAATCAGGCAGATTACATCATCATCACACCTGCCATGTTTATGGAACAGGCGGAACGTATAAAAACTCTACGTGAGGATCAGGTCCATCCAGATGAACAACTCAGTGTGGAAATTGTCGATATCCAGGATATTTATGACGAATTCTCAGCAGGAACTCAGGATGCAGCAGCCATAAAACATTTTCTCCATTATGTTTACTTCACATGGAATGCCCCCACCCTTAGATATGTCCTATTTCTCGGTGATACAGACTACGACTATCGCAATATTACGGGGCAAAGTAAAATGCGGATTCCCACCTACCAGAAGGATGGAAACTCAGATGTAAGTTCCTATGCCACAGATGATAGATACACCTATCTCGCCTCGGGTGAATTTGACAGACTTCCAGATCTTGCCACAGGTCGCCTCCCTGCTCAGACACCAGATCAGCTTCAGATCATGGTAGACAAAATAATCAGCTACGAACTCACTCCTGAGCCAGGTATCTGGCGCAACACGGTCACCCTGGTAGCCGATGATCCCCTGAGACCCAGGAAAACAGCTGAATATGAACATATTCGAGATACGGAGGGGTTGGCACATATTATTCCACCCAGTATCCATGTGAACAAAGTCTATCTGACAGAGTACCCCGAAGTACAAGACCCCAATTCACCTTACATTAAGAAACCAAAAGCCCGGGACGCCTTGATTCAAAAGCTCTACAACGGAACCTTAATGGTGAACTACCTGGGACATGGCTCACCAGAAGTTTGGGCTCAGGAAGAGGTTTTCACAGTCTCTGATCTGGGGCTCGTAAAAACGGGCATGCGTCTCCCCTTCTGGGTCGCTGGTACCTGTGATTGGGCGAAGTATGATGACATAAATTCCAGCTGTGTACCCGAAGAGCTGATGCTTATGGAGAGTAATGGCGCTATCGGAATTTTATCAACCACACGCAAAACATTTGCCGTGTTTAACGAAATACTGCTTTCAGATTTTTTCGATTTCCTGTTTCCTGACCATGATGCAGGTCGCTCCATCAGTGTGGGTGATGCTGTCCTGCTGGCAAAAAATATTACCGCAGGCTCTGATCCAAATAATGAAAAGTATATTCTGTTTTCTGATCCTGCATTGAAATTGGCTTCACCCGTTCGAAAAGGTCAAATTGAATCCGTTAACCCAGGCGTGTTTCAAGCCATGGGCAAAGTTTCCTATATGGGTAGCACAGATACCTCTCTGGCAGCGAATGCAAGGGCGGCAGTCACAGTTTATGACACTCCAACTCCAGTTACCCGATCCTTTTATATCCCAACCTCTGATTCCTGGGGTAACATTTCTTATGTCCTACCGGGACAACGTATTTTCCGTGGTTTAATCTCAGTAAACTCCAGTGGTTTTTCTGGTGAATTTACCCTACCCAAGGATATCAAGTATTCGGGAGAAGGTGGTGTGCTCAGCGTCCAGTATTGGGATGAAACAGGTCTGGATGGAAGCATCTTCATTGACACACTGAAATTCTCAGGGACAGACTCCACGGCTCTGGATGATACGGGTCCTGAAATTTTATTTATCTCAGACAATATGGTTTTGCTCAATGGAGACCACTTTTCTGCCAATGAAGCCCTGGAGATCGAGATTAGTGATGAACAGGGTATCAATTTGACTGGCGTTGCAGGTCATGGCATCACCGTGGCAATAGATGAAGATTGGAGTAATGCCTATGACGTCACTGAACTTTTCGAGTACGATCTGGATCATTCAGATATAGGTAGGTTGCAGGCCTTTTTATCTGAGATACCTCCAGGAGAGCATCTCATTTCTGCGAAAGCCTGGGATAGCAAAAATAATCCCAACGTGGCCAGTGTACGGCTGGAGTTTTTTGCTGCCAACGATTTTCGAATCTATGATTTGTTTAACTATCCAAACCCAATGGCTACGGACACTGAGGTAACCTTTATGCTATCTCATGCTGCAGATGTCTCATATGCAATTTATACTCTGGCGGGGCGTGAGATCATGTCTGAATCTCTGGGATACCAACCACAGGGTTTCAATTCATTCCCCTGGGAGGGCACTGATCTCTATGGTAATCGTCTGGCAAATGGTGTGTACATCATTGTGGTTGAGGCAGATAATGGAGATTTTCAGGATCCGGCTCAAAGCCTTCAGAAACTTGTTATTGCACGCTAGATGAAGCCAATACTCCTCATACTCGCCAGCGGTTCTCCGCGTAGAAAATTATTGCTAGAGCAGATTGGTCTCAAATTTAAAACCTGGCCCAGTAATGTTGAGGAACCTGCCTTTAGTGGAACTGATCCGTCAACATATGCCTCTGACCTGGCACTCCTGAAAGCCAGGGAGATATCAGACCAGGCACCTGAAGCAATAGTGGTAGGATCAGATACCATCGTGGTTGTTGATAATGTCGTTCTGGGAAAGCCTGTGGATGCAGAGTCAGCCCATAAAATGTTGCGAATGCTTTCTGGGAGAAGTCATGAGGTGATTACCGCCTATTGTTTTGTATGTAAGGGGCTTTCGCTAGAGGAAGTTCATTATGTTTCGACTCAAGTCCATTTTAGAGAACTTCTAGATACTGAAATTGAAAGATATATAGCCACTGGAGCACCCTTTGACAAAGCAGGATCATATGGTATCCAGGATTACTCAAGCATATTTGTAGATTATATCGAGGGGTGTTTCTATAATGTTGTAGGTTTACCTCTGTCAGATTTCAACGCTAGGCTGGATCATTTTCTGACAATCAACAAGCTTGTTTTACAGTAGATCCAAATCTTAACTGGAAATGTCCGCTCAATAGTCAAAGAAAAGCTCATTCCCATTTCTGCGTTCTTGATTTACGCATAAAAATCCTTAAACTCATCAGCAATTAGCGAAGAGGAGCTATAGTGGCATTTCATGAAGACCTGAGAAACCATCGCCTGAAAAAGGGATTGATCCTGGAAGAGATTTCCGAGGATATCAAAATAAATGTCCGGATTCTTCAGGCTCTTGAACAGGGTGATTATCACATATTACCCGTCCCCTATGTCCGCCTGTTTATGAAGGCATATGCTCAGGCAATTGATTATCCTGTGGAAGACATTCTCCGTGGTCTGGAAAATGAGCTAAAACTAACCGGTGAACAGGGTATTTCAGCTAACTTGAGCTCAGAAGCCCTGTCATCCGTTGATATGACTGGTGCCACCCTCTCCGATGTCCAAAATCTTCTTCAGGCTGAAAAAGCAACTCAGAGTAACCTGACTCGCCTGGCGGTCGGAATTGTTTTGGTTATTGCAGTGATCGTCATCGGTAAAAGCTTTATGAAACCCAACACACCGCAGGATAACGTAAACCCCACAACATTACTCCCTGCGATGAATATGACTGAAAGTCTTGAATCCACGTTTATTGCAGATTCAACGCTCAACGCCAACGCTGATAGTTTGACCATTACATCGACTGACTTTCTATCCATCATCAGAAATGAAGGCATGGATGGGGCTGATACTATTTTCCAGGAACCTGGATTATCAATGTCTATTCCATTAAATGATTCAACCCGGATTGAAGTCTTCCCCGGTGAAGCTGCTTTATTTTCAGTGAATGGCGATACCCTCCCTGGGTCTCCATTTAGTAATTCCTGGATTGTGGTACGTAAAGATTCCACGGGTGGTCACCTCGAGACCTTTCCCACGCTTTAGTACACTTTTCAAGAACATATAATATCCATCGCTTCATTGGCTTACCCATATTTTCCATGGATTCGCTATAAAACTGTGTAATTCTGTGGGATTTTTACCCACTTGTTCCCCACGCGCTAACTCTCAGGACAAACAAGACATCCTTACCCATCTATCCTAAATCTTGATATTATTATACTTAGCTCGCTTTAAGTAGAAATACACCCATGCATTAATACTATCTCATTCATCAGGTAATACCCTGATTATGTGCATATTTTTGCCATTTTTCCTTGATTTGTGGGTAATAAACCCTAACTTATGGGTAATAGTGGGTAATTATCCCTGCTATTAAAAGCTGAAACGGGAAATGGGAACTACAACATTTACAGGTGAATTTCGTTATTCAATTGATGCAAAAGGTCGAGTGAATATTCCTGCGAAATTTAGAAAAGCGTTACCAGAGACGAGTGAGGACACCTTTGTGGTGACACGCGGGTTGGACGATAACATATCTGTCTACTCACTTGACATGTGGCGGCAGAAGGAAGAGGAATTACTGAAGCTTTCCTCCAGACTTCGTGAGCATAGAGCGTTCAGGCGACAAGCCACACGCTTTGCCACTCCCCTGAAATTCGATAGCCAGGGTCGCGTTGCGATTCCTGCTGATCTCCTGAAGCATGCGGGGATTGAAAAAGACGTCGTGATTATTGGGATGATCGACGAAATCGAAATTTGGGATCCTGACACTCTGGCACGCTATGAGGAAACTGAGTTCCAACTTGATGCTGAGGATATTGAAGCCATTGACAATTATACCAGATCATCGTGAATCAAGTAAACCAGCCGAAATTTCGTCACACACCAGTTCTGGTGGACGAGGTTCGCGCGCTGTTGATCAACGATCTATCAGGTGTATATGTAGATGGCACCTTCGGTCTCGGTGGGCACTCAAATGCAATATCCTTACTGTTAAATGCTGATGCGACCCTGATCGGTATCGATCAGGATGAAACTGCCCTCGCACAATTCGACCCTTCCTTAATTAAACAAACCTTGCACTTGATGTGCACGAACTTTGAGAATTTGGATCAGGTGCTATTTGACCTGGAAATACCAAAAGTCCATGGCATCCTTCTGGATCTGGGACTGAATTCCTTCTCTCTGGATGACCCTGAGAGAGGATTCGCCTTTAGCCTGGAAGGTCCCCTGGACATGCGTTTTGACCGCTCAAATGAGCTGACTGCCGAAACGGTGATCAATGAATACTCGCAAGAAGATCTTGCAGACATCATGTACCGCTTTGGTGAGGAAAGGAAAAGTCGCAGAATAGCGCGTAAAATTGTGGATATGAGAAACATAAAGAGACTGACAGAAATCGACCAGCTCCGTGAAGCGGTGGCTGGCTGTGTTGATCCTCGTTTCCGTAACAAGTCCCTGGCGCGCGTATTCCAGGCATTCCGTATTGAAGTGAATCGTGAGATGGATGTCCTGGCAACCATTCTGGATAGTGCCATCAATGTGCTGGCTCCCGGGGGTCGTCTCGCGGTCATCAGTTATCATTCCCTGGAAGATCGAATGGTGAAAAAGCATTTTCGCGAATTGTCTCAAGACATTCCCAGACAGCCAGGTATGCTCGATGAAGAAGTGAAGATCCCCTTCCTTAAAAACATTACCCGTAAACCGGTTATCGCGACACCTGAAGAAGCCGAGGCAAACCCTCGAGCCAGGAGCGCCAAGCTCCGTGTAGCTGAAAGGACATCTCATGCACAAAAATGAGACGCGTCGCGAAATTCTTAAGACTATCCTGTACATCGGGATGATCCCCGTCGTCGCAGGTCTACTATTCCTCTATATATGGTTGGGTGAAGAAGTACGCGCTAGTGAATTACAGCTCGACTCCCTGAGAAACCGTGAAATCAAGCTCAGGGGTGAGTACAATCTGGTTCAAAGTGAACGCAATCGCCTTCACCGACCAGATAAACTCTCAAAATTAGCTCGCGAAAAGCTGGGTTTGACTCAACCTGATCCAGAAACTCGCGAAATCAGGGTCAAGCTCAAATGAGTATGACCTATAAAAAATTTCGCGGTCGCTACATCGTGGTCGTTGTGAGTTCTATCATTGTATGGACCATGCTGGTGTTCAGAATGTTTTATATTCAGGTTGTAGATGTCCAGGGGCTGGGAGAAGCGCTGGAATCCCAATTCGAGGATAAAGTATCAATTCCACCGCTTCGTGGCAATTTTTATGACCGGAATGGGAAAAAGCTCACCGATAATATTGAACATTTCACTTTTGCTGCTCATCCTGATAAAGTGAAGGACAAAGATGCTGTCGCCCGGTTATTCAGTAAAACATTCAATAAATCCAAACGCTACTATCTGAACCGCCTCAACTCAAGCAACTCATTTGTCTTTCTGGAACGGGATGTCAACCCCATGTTAGGCCGTGAGTTAAGCCAAAGTCCCCTCCCCACAGGTGTTCAAGTCAAATCAAGTGTTCGCAGGTATTACCCTTATGGTGATGTTGCAGCTCCCCTGATTGGATTTGTCGGCACCGAGGGTGAAGGGCTTTCAGGTCTTGAAGATCATTATAATCACCAGCTTGCCGGCATTGATGGCTGGAAAGAGCTAGGGTCAGATGGTCATGGTAATACACGTATTCGAGGAGGGTTCAGAGAGCAGAAGCCTATCAATGGCGATGATTGTTATCTCACCATTGATGTTGATCTACAAATTATTGTTGAAGAAGAATTAAAGTCTGCCATTGAACGCCACAACGCTGATAAGGCTGAGGGGGTATTGGTTGATCCTCAGACGGGTGAAATTTTAGCCCTTGCTAATATTCCAACGTTCAACCCCAATACACGATCTGGTCTAACTGAAGCATCGCTTATCTCCCACCCTATCATGTCTGCTTATGAGCCTGGTTCAACGTTTAAGGTTGTGGGTGCAACTGCGCTTCTGGAGGAGCGACAAGTTCACCCCATGGATGTTTTTGACTGTGAAAATGGCAAATACTCTATCCATGGCATCGATGTGAAAGACTGGAAATCCTTTGAAAACCTTACTTACGCTGAGGTGATTCAAAACTCATCCAATATCGGTGTGATCAAGGCTATTCAGCCCCTTGATGCTTCTAAAATGTTCAATACTGCCCGTAAATACGGCTTTAGTGAGAAGAGCGGTATCCAGTTTCCCTATGAGAATGGCGGGTCATTGAAGAATAATAGGACCTGGTCCAGTCTTTCAAAATCTGAAATCGCCATCGGTTATGAAGTTTCTGTTACGACTCTCCAATTAGCCATGGCTTATTCAGCAATTGGCAACGGTGGAGTACTCTTAAAGCCTCAACTCATTGAAAAGCTGAGAACACCCAATGGTCACGAACAAGAAATTGACCATATGGATGCCCTGCGTCGCGTGGCTTCTGTGGAAACGATGAACACCCTTTCCCATATTCTTGAAAAGGCCGTTTCAAATGGAACGGGCGGCAAAGCATTCCTGCCAAACCTTAATATTGCCGGCAAAACAGGGACTGCAAAAAAATTAAAAAATGGCAAGTATGTCAGTGAATACATCGCTTCATTTGCAAGCTTCTACCCCTCTGATAATCCTGAATATACCTTGATTATCACTATTGACCATCCCCGGAGCGGTGGATATACAGGCGGCATGGTCGCCGCACCAGTAGCCAAAGAAATTTATCGACGGATATACAATCTTAATGGTCAAAACACTGAACCATTGCAGGCTGGATCCTCGCAGAATCAATACCAGAATAAGTCATATACAGATAATTCACTCAAAGGTCAATTGCTCAGTGCTGCAGTTCCAGTCCTTAAGGTGAATGCGACCTCCCTGACCATGCCTGACCTCAAAGGATTAAGCATGAAAATGAGTCTCTCAGGGCTTTATGCCATGGGTTTGAAGCCTGTTTCTCACGGTAGCGGACGTGTCATCAGACAAGTTCCAACAGCAGGAAAACAATTACAACCAGGTCAAACGGTAGAAATCTATTTAGGTGAATCATGAAACTGAATAAGATCATTAGCCAGGTCCAGGGGATTATTGAAACCAGGGGAAGCGCTGACGCAGAAATAACAGGCATCAGTTATGATTCCAGACAGGTTAAAACAGGACATTTGTTTATTGCAGTTCGCGGTCTTATTACTGACGGACACGATTTTATTTATGCCGCCATCGAGGCAGGCGCTGTCGGTATTGTATATGACCGTGCTGACTTTGTCATTCCTGATGATGTGGTCGCTGTACTGGTAAATGATTCCAGACTTATACTGGCTGAAATTGCCTCCAGTTATTTTGGTCATCCTGAAGATGGGCTCAAACTGGTGGCGATTACAGGCACCAATGGTAAAACCACGACCAACTACTTTGTACAACATCTCATCAATGAGAGCGGTACCCCGACGGGTCGTATCGGAACCACAGGTGCTCAGATGGCTGAGGTTGATATCGACCTTATGCACACCACCCCGGAATCCGCTGACCTCTACGAAATTCTGGCTGAGTTTGTGTCCCACGGTGCCAAAGCTGTGACACTGGAAGTTTCCTCCCATGCCCTTTCTCAAAACCGTGTTGAAGGCCTGGCCTTCGATGTGGCTGTGTATACCAACTTGACTCAAGACCATCTGGACTATCACGGATCGCTGGAGGACTACCTGGCGGCTAAGCAGCTACTGTTTAAGGGGCTTTCAAAGGAATCTGTTGCCATCGTTAACATGGATGACCCCTACGCCGAAAGAATTATTGAAGTTTGCGTGGCAAAAATTATCCGTTATGGTTACAACTCGAACGCTGAATACCACATTTTGGATCATTCCATCAATCGCAATGGTGTGGAGTTAACCCTTGACACCCCTTACGGCCAAAGAGTCGTACAGGTCAACACGGTTGGAACCTTTAACTACTATAATTTTCTAGCAGCCTATACAGCTGCCATTGAGTTGGAATGTGATATTGAAAAAATTGAGCGCTCTGCCCGTACTCTCCCTGCAGTACCAGGTCGTCTGGAGAAAATGAACAACCAGGCACCCTTTCAGGTATTTGTGGACTATGCACATACTCCTGATGCCATGGAAACCGTCTTGAGTACACTCATGGAATCCTATCCTGAGAATCGTCTCATCACTGTATTTGGATGTGGTGGAGACCGTGATCAGGGGAAACGTCCCATTATGGGCGAAATTGCTACTCGCCTCTCCAGTCAGGCTATCATCACCGATGACAACCCACGCTCTGAATCTCCCATGGCGATTATCCAGGAGATCATGGTGGGGTGCGGGGAAAGAACTAATTATACCATTATCCAGGATAGAAGCACTGCCCTCCAAACCGCTTTACGCGAAGCCGAAGAAGGTGACATCATTGCCGTCCTTGGTAAAGGACACGAGCCCTATCAGGAAATTATGGGTGAACGCAAACCCTATAGTGATATGAACATTGTAAACCAATTCATGGAGCAGCATGGCTATTCAGCATAATACCATCGCATCTCTCCCTGATGTAACCATTAAAGGAGTCTTCGAGACTCCCATTACCGGTGTCAGTATCGATACCCGAAGCTTAAATGCCGGAGATCTCTTCGTTGCATTTATCGGATCCCAAGTGGATGGTCATGACTATATCCCAAAAGCCATTTCCCGTGGTGCTTCAGCAGTCATGGCCTCCACTGAGTGGGACGGATGTGAGGATTGGGAAGCCTCTATCCCCCTGATAATGACAAGTGATCCCGTCAAATCTCTCGCTGAGCTAGCCACTGCACACCGGAAACTTTTTGATATACCGCTTATCGCAATCACTGGCACGAACGGAAAAACATCTACAAAGAATCTTCTCTCTCACATTCTTGGTAAGCGGTATTCAGTTTTATCCACAGATGGTAATTTCAATAATCATATTGGGTTACCCATCACACTTCTCAATTTAAATAAAACCCACGATCTCTCTGTAATCGAAATGGGTGCCAGCAAAAAGGGTGATATCGAATATCTCTGTGACATTGCCCAACCAACCCAGGGGCTCATTACCAACATCAGTTTGGCTCATACTGAATTCTTCCACGACCTGGATACCATTCAGTCAACCAAAGGTGAATTATTCTGCTACCTCGTTAGTCATGGTGGGAGAGCGTACATCAATATGGATGATACCCGGGTCGCTCAGGAGGGTGTTAAATGCACAAATCCAGTACGTTTTGGATTTAACCTGGGTAATGAGCTCAACTTTTCCATGCTTGGACCTGATAAAAGGGGTTGCTACACCCTGCATTTCGATGGTTTTTCAGCTCAATTGCCCCATCCAGGGAAGGCCATAGCTCTCAATGCGGCTGCCGCGTCAACCATCGCCCTTCAGAATGGGATACGCTATGATCATCTCGTCGCAGCCTTGGAAGATTACCCTGGTGAAAGCGGAAGAATGCAGCATCAGCGTGTGGGCCATGTGGACTTCTATAACGATGCCTATAATTCCAATCCTGCGAGTGCTCTTGCAGGGTTTGAGACCATCTCTGATATGCAGGTTTCTGCTCGCAAAATTTTGGTTTTCGCTGATATGCTGGAACTTGGATCGCTGAGCGAGTCAGCACATATCGATGCCGCGGTTCAAATGATCGCCTCAGGGTTTGATCACATCATCCTTTTGGGTCAGGAAGTCAAGCACACGGCTGATCATCTTAACAATCAATCTTTTAGCGCATACCAGTACAGTGCTGATTCCACAGAAGCGATTCAGTTTTTTCTCAATGAGGTCACTGATGGAGACCTGATTTATCTGAAGGGTTCACGTGGCATGCAACTCGAAGCCTTTATAACTGCCTATAAGGAAAACATCTAATGCTCTACCATCTACTTTTACCCTTGCAGGAATATTTCTCAGCATTCAATGTTTTTCGTTACATTTCCTTTCGCTCAGCCACAGCTGCTATCACTGCAGTATTATTCTCATTTATCGTTGGTCCCTGGATCATCAAGAAACTCCACGCCATGCAAATAGGTGAAACCATACGGACAGATGGTCCCCAGACCCATGCCAAGAAAGCTGGCACACCGACTATGGGTGGCCTTATAATCATTGGTGCCATACTGGTTCCTACCCTCCTTTTTGGTCGTCTCGACAACATTTACATCCAGATGATGATCGTATCTGTATTGTGGATGGGACTGGTTGGATTTATTGATGATTACCTCAAAGCAGTAAAAAAATCCAAAAAAGGTCTCATTGCTCGCTACAAACTCCTCGGGCAAATCTCATTGGGTTTGGTTCTGGGAACAGTCATGATCATACATCCAGAATTTGAAGGGGTCAGAACAGCTACCACCCTACCCTTTTTCAAGGATTTGGTTATAGATCTAAGATCTGTTTGGGTCTATATCCTGTTTGTCATATTCGTCATTACAGCTATGTCCAATTCTGTCAATCTCAGTGATGGTCTTGATGGTCTAGCATCCGGTCTTTCAGCCGTTGCAGCGCTTGTCTTCGCTGGAATAGCCTACATCACTGGACGCGCTGACTTCAGTCAATATTTAAATATTATATATCTCCCTAGTGCAGGAGAGCTCACTGTCTTTTGTGCGGCACTTATAGGAGCTTCGCTTGGTTTTCTCTGGTTTAACGCTCGACCTGCAGAGGTCTTTATGGGCGACACCGGATCGCTGGCTCTGGGCGCCGCACTTGGGGCGGTGGCGGTTATGCTGAAGAAGGAATTCTTACTTCCCTTTGCAGGGGGTGTCTTCATCATAGAGTCGCTCTCAGTGATCATTCAAGTGCGCTATTTCAAATATACCAAGAAGAAATATGGTGAAGGTCGCCGATTTTTCCGTATGGCACCCATACATCATCATTTTGAACTCAAGGGGTGGGATGAGAACAAGGTGGTGATCCGATTTTGGATCCTGGGAATTCTCTTCGCTCTTCTCACGCTATCAACCTTCAAAATCAGGTAATTGTGAACCGTCAAGATATAAAAGATAAGCAAGTAGCCGTCCTCGGTAGTCAACGCTCCGGTATGGGGGCTGCACGTCTGCTCAGCCATTTTGGAGCAAGCGTACTGCTCAGTGAATACAATACTGACAACTTTACTGCTGCCAAACGGGAACTCCTTGGGGATATCGGTGCTACATTTGAATTCGGATATCATTCTCCTGATGTCCTGGAAAGCGATTTTATCGTTGTCAGCCCTGGTATTCCGGAAGATGCGGATATCATGAAAAAGATTCGGGCTACGGAAATCCCAGTCTATTCTGAGATCGAAGTTACTTCCTGGTTCATCGATGCCCCCATCATCGCCGTCACGGGGTCCAATGGGAAGACCACTACAGTAAACCTGATCCATCACTTGCTTAAAACTGCAGGATACAACAGCTTTCTGGGTGGAAATGTAGGTGTAGCTGCCTCAGAGATTCTCCTTGACCAAGTGGATGTACCCGCAGAGAAATCAATCTTTGTTTTGGAGGTCAGTAGCTTTCAACTGGATAACATTTCCAGCTTTAAACCCAATGTTGCCCTCATCCTGAATCTCACACCCGATCATCTCGACCGCTATCCAAGTCTGGATGCGTATTATGAATCCAAATTGGGAATTCTTCGTAATCTGGACGATTCCTGTACAGCTATCATCAACCGTGATGATCCAGAACTCATGCGTCGTGATATCGTCGCTGATGATTTGCGATTCTTTGCCGTCGATAGTCTTGATGGAGCAGATACAATGGTTGCAGAAGGTGTTATCGGCATCATGCGGGATGGCACATGGAGTCCCATACTCCCAGCCAAAGCCTTGCCTCTCCCCGGGAAACATAATTTGAGCAATGCCCTGGCGGCTGTAGCAGCAGTGACTGACTATATCGATGATGCAGAGGCCATCGCACAAGGTCTGATGACCTTTGCACCTGTCCCTCACCGGATTGAGTATGTAGGTAAAGTCAATGGCATTCGCTGCTATAACGATTCAAAAGCAACCAACATTGCTTCAACTGAAGTTGCCATCCAAAGCTTTACTCAGCCCCTATGGTTAATTCTTGGTGGTAAAGACAAAGGTGGAGATTTTACTACCCTGCTACCTCAACTGGAAGGCATGACTCGCGAAGTCCTGTTAGTGGGCGCCGCTTCGGATATCATTGAATCACAAATCACCCCCGCTCTTGCGGCACGAAGTCTGGATACGATCGAAGCTGCCATCGATTATTGCTTGAAAAATGGTGATCCCGGTGATGTATTGTTGCTCTCTCCCGCCTGTGCCAGCTTTGACCAATTTGAAAATTTTGAAGCACGTGGGGATCATTTTCGGACCCTTGTCCAGAGTCGGAAAGGGTGGTCAATGTGAAACAGTTTCAGCTAGATAAAGTATTGTTTTTTATCGTTATCATCTTGTTTGTTGCAGGATCTGTTGTTATGTATTCTGCCTCGACCTCCCAACATGCTGATTCCTCACATTATTTAAAGCGACATCTAATTAACGGCAGCATCGCGGTAATGTTAGGTATCGCTTTTTCACGCTTCCCCCATCAATATTTCAGACATCTGCGTTATATCATTCTCATCGGGATGTATGGGCTGCTCATTGGCGTACTCATTTATAACAAAGCCATGGGTTTAAGACATCCTGCCCGCTGGTTATACCTGGGTGGGTTCAGTTTCCAGGTTGCCGATTTTGTACGCCTGGGTATGATAATTTTTATTGCTGATTACCTCCACCGTAATCAAGACACACTCCAGGATTTTAAACGAAGTGTTCTGCCAGCATTTTTACTGGTTGCAACAGTGGTTGCCCTGATCGCCATTCAACCTGACCTTTCATCCTCTCTGATGATTATGATGTTGAGCTTGACACTTTTTTATCTTGGAAACATCCAGATCAGTCACATCTCTGCCTTTCTATCATTAGGCTCCATCACAGCGCTGGTATATGCCTGGAGTAAGCCCTACATGTGGAAACGCATCATGACATTCTTCAGCGAGAATGTAGATGTGGCTAACGAGGGATTTCAGGTGCACCACTCACTCATGGGTTTAGCCCATGGTGGTATCGGTGGTGTTGGACTGGGTAATAGCTACGTTAAAGATTTATTCCTACCTGAACCTCATACAGATTTTGTTTTCAGCATTCTGGGAGAAGAATTTGGCTTTATCGGTTCTTCTTTCTTCCTCCTTCTATTTCTCCTGCTGTTCCTCAGGGGGCTTAGAATTGCCCGGAATTCTGCTGATTCATTCAGCATGTTACTGGCTATCGGCATCAGCTTTTCACTTTTCAGTTTTGCCATGGTAAATATTGGTGTTGTCACCGGGTTCCTTCCCACAACCGGTTTACCTCTACCCCTGATCTCATATGGTGGCTCCAACCTTCTGGCTACGGCAGTCATGCTTGGAATTCTCTTCAATATTTCATCCAACAATGAATCAGGAAAAGTTCTATCCACAGAAAGGGTGTTGAACATTGAATTCTAGCACACACAACACACTTCGCGTGGCGTTTGCCGGTGGTGGTACGGGTGGTCATATCATCCCAGCTCTGGCAATTGCAGAACAACTACAGCGTTGTGTGAAAGAGCAGAGTGCCTTCAAACATGTTGAAGTTCTCTTTTTCGG
Source organism: Fidelibacterota bacterium (assembly GCA_016844945.1). Classification (GTDB taxonomy): domain Bacteria; phylum Fidelibacterota; class UBA8477; order UBA8477; family JABMPR01; genus JABMPR01. Next base: position 30,440 of record JAERTJ010000092.1, read on the forward strand.
AAGTGACTACGGCATGGAAACCAAAATGATCCCTGAAGCAGGTTTTGATCTGGAAGCCCTCCCCATTAGAGGATTGTCACGTTCTATTTCCCTGGCTGGGCTAAAACACAATCTGCTACTCCCTGGACGGTTGATTCTATCAATTATTAGAGCAAATCGGGCACTAAGATCTTTTGACCCGCACATAACTGTAGGTACCGGTGGTTATGCCAGTGCCATCCCTGTGCGTCAATCCTTGCGGAATGGTATACCGGTTGTCCTCCAAGAGCAAAACAGCTATCCGGGAATGGTTACCCGATTATTTGCACCCAAGGCAAAACAAGTATTTCTAACTTACGAAGACGCAAAGTCCCATTTAAAAGATGCCAATACACTGATGACTGGGAATCCAATTCGTCATCTGGGAAATAAAGGAAATCGTGAAGACGCCGCTTCCTTTTTTGGCCTAAATCCGGAATTGCCCACGCTTTTCATCCTGGGTGGTTCTCAGGGCGCACGAGCTATAAACCGTCATTTTGTAGATAAAGTCACGCTATACCTGGAACGAATTGGCATGCAAATCCTGTGGCAAACAGGTAAAGCTGATTTTGAATATTGCCAGAAACAGGTTGGAAGCAACTCTCGGATTGTTCTCATGCCATTTATCAAGGAAATGGACAAAGCTTATTCTGTTGCGGATCTCATGGTCTGTCGGGCAGGAGCCATGACATTGACTGAGATAAATCACTATGGGTTGCCATCAATTCTCATCCCTTTGCCCAGTGCAGCAGCCAACCACCAGGAATTTAATGCCAGAAGCCTGGAAAAAGCGGGTGCTGCCAAAGTGATTCTACAATCTCAACTGGCAGAGGGGGCATTACTCCCCATCCTCACCGAGGTTTTTACCATTAAGGAAAATCTGGATAGTATGGCGAAAGCTTCAGTTGAATTGAGCAAGCCAAAGGCTACTCAGGAAATCTGTGAAAACATCCTTAGAATTGCGAGTACCAGTGTTTAAGTCAGCTAGACATATTCATTTTGTAGGTATCGGTGGCATTGGTATGAGTGCCCTGGCTCTGCTACTGAAACAACAGGGAAAAACTGTCTCTGGATCAGATCAGATAGACAGTGCACTCCTGGATTCACTAAGAGCTGCTGATATTGAAATCCATATTGGCCATGCTGCAGAACATGCCCACAAGGCAGATGTAGTCGTTTATTCCAGCGCAGTAAAACCTGACAATCCTGAACGCGCCTATGCTGAAGCCAACAATATTCCTGAAATTCGTCGTGCAGAATTATTAGGCCAGATCGCAGATGCCTATGAAAACATTCTGGCTATTGCCGGTACACATGGCAAAACCACAACCACAGGTATGGTTGGTCAGATATTAATCGTAGCTGATCTCGATCCTGGAATCCTCGTGGGGGGTATCCTTCCAAACTTGAAATCGAACCTGCGTTTGGGCAAACAGTCCCACATTGTGGTAGAAGCCGACGAATATGATCGTTCATTTCTGGCTTTGAATCCGACACAAATCATTGTTACGACTCTGGAAGCGGATCATCTGGATATTTATAAAGATTTACAGGATGTCAGAGACACTTTCCTCCAATTCATCTCAAAGTTGGATGAAAATGGTGTTCTGATCCTCCAGGGTGATGATCAAGAATTGCTCAGACTTGCTCAGAAGAGTCCATATCCTGTTATCAGCTATGGATTATCTAAGAATCCCGATTATCAGGCAACAAATATTCAGGCGAATGCCTTTCAGAGCCAATTTACAGTTGCGAAGTCAGGTAATGATCTCGGTCAGGTCACATTGAACATGCCTGGTGATCATAACATCATGAATGCTCTGGGGGCTTGCGCGCTCACCCATTCCATGGGTATTCACTTTGACCAAATCAAAGCGGGTCTAGAAGCTTTTTCAGGTGTTGAACGACGTTTTCAGCTCAAGGGTGAAGTTAATGGTACGCAATTCATCGATGATTATGCCCATCACCCCTCTGAGTTAGAAGCTACACTTCAGGGTGCTCGCAATGGATGGCCAACGAGTAGGATCATTGCTATCTTTCAGCCCCATCTCTACTCACGGACTAGAGATTTTGCAAAAGATTTCGCCAGAGCCCTTGAACTGGCTGATATTGCAATCCTTACAGACATCTATCCAGCACGTGAATTACCTATCCCGGGCGTCACCTCAGAGTTAATCCTTCGTTCGGTTCAGAGCGATATCCTTCACCTTCCAGGTATTGAGGATGTCTACGACTACTTGAAACCAGAATTACACCAAGGTGATTTGGTCATTACTATGGGTGCCGGTGATATCTGGAAACTACATAATCTTTTTCTAGAGGGATCAGTGTAAATGGCCCGAACCAGCACCTATACCATCCCTTCCCTCAGCTGGGCATTTTCAGCCGCTCTCTTCGCTGTTCTTTTGCTGCTGGGCTTTTTAAGCCTGACTTATGCCAGCCTGCTCAAAAGTGACAATGTTGAAACAATCAACCTGTTTGGACAGCGGACCATGAGTCCAGAGCGTGTGAAGAGTTTAACCGAAGTCTATCTTGGTCAGTCCTTGACCGAGCTGGATTTGAATGAAATTCAGAACAGTTTTCTGGAATATCCACTGATTCGAAGTGCCAAAGCAACCCGTCACTTTCCCAACTCCCTGGATATTTATCTCTATGATGTGCTCCCCGTTGCCTATATCGCCATACAAGAAATTATGACGCTTGATGAGAAAGCGATTTTGCTCCCCTTACCAGATAAGGGAATGCTATACAACCTGCCCATCATTAACGGTATCAATGCTGAATTACTCACTTCCGACATTGGTGAGGTCATTTCAGATGAAACTGTACAGATGCTGGTCAATTTTCTCAAACAGATCCGTAAGGATCATCAAAATATTTACCTGGATATATCCGAAATCTCTTATGACAGACGTGGAATCAAACTGATTTCTGCAACCCACGGGACCAGTGTATTTCTGGGTAACGAGGATGACGCGGTTCTGAACAGTCGCATCCTTGAAAAATTTATATCAGAAGAATCCGATTCAGGGATCATCAGTCCCTATCAGTATATCGATCTGCGATTTGATCGCCAGGTCATCGTAAAGGAGCGAGAAACACGATGAACAGCCGTGGAATTTATATAGCCATAGATATTGGGACCTCAAAGGTCTGTGCCATAGCGGCAGAGCCTGATCATGAGGATGTACTCAAGGTCGTTGGACTGAGTAGTTCACCCTCGACGGGTCTTCGACGTGGAACCATAGTAGATATCGAAGCCACCGCCAATGCAATTAGAACGTCTCTTGATGAAATCGAAACCAGCGCTGGAATTAAAGCCAGTCAGGTCACTGTTGGTATTGCTGGTGAGCACATTTTTAGCCTGAATGCAACAGGCGTAATCGGGATTGCCGATCTTTCAAATCGTGCTGCAGAAAAAGAGCTGAAGATATCTGAGGAAGATGTGGATCGGGTGATTGAATCAGCCAAAGCAGTTGGCTTGCCTAATGGACGTCGAATTATCCATGTAATTCCTCAACAGTTCACAGTAGATGATGAAGCGGGTCTCCGTAACCCAGTAGGCATGACGGGTCGTAGACTTGAGGCTCAGGTTCATCTCGTCACATCAGCTACTGCCAGTACAAAAAACATAATCACGGCTGTGAGACAGGCAGGTTGTCAGGTGAAAGATTTTGTTCTGGAACCTATCGCTTCTGCACAATCTGTACTCACTGAAGAGGAGAAAAAGATTGGTGTTGGGTTGATCGATATAGGTGCGGGAACCACAGATGCCATCGTCATGTCAAAATTTGGTGTTGAACACACCGTCTCACTCCCCTTTGGTGGGAATCAGGTGACCACAGACATCGCTGGAATTCTGCGAATCACCGAAGAGCAGGCTGATGAATTAAAACTTAAATATGGTCACTGTTTTACGGAAGAAACTGAAGTTGACAAAGTGTTTGATGTAAAGGGTGTTGGAGGACGTCAGGACAAAAACATCAATGAGGCTGAGTTCTCCATGTACATCGAAGCCCGCATGGATGAGACCCTGAGAATGGTCAAAGCCAACCTCCAGGAGAACGGGATGTTGAAACATCTCAATTCTGGTCTCGTCTTTACTGGTGGTGGATCAAAAATACCAGGAATACTGCCCCTTGCCCGTCGGGTATTTGATCTACCTGTACGTCTGGGCAACCCCATAGGATTTATCGACACAACAGAAAGGATTGATAGTCCGGAATATGCCACTGCAACAGGCCTCATCGCCTATGCAGCAAAATTTCAATCAGAAGATACGAGTCGCTATGATTCTGGTACGCCGGCTCGACTCATAAAGAAGATCGCTGATTTTTTTCAGAAAAATTTTTAATAAGGAAACACATCCAAAACGGAGGATAGTCGCATGTTATTCGAATTCGATAGTTTAAAAGAACAAAAGGCCCGGATCAGAGTCATTGGAGTTGGTGGTGCAGGAAGTAACGCCATTGATCGAATGGTTGATTCTGAGTTGTCAGGTGTGGAATTCATATCTGTAAACACAGACGCACAAGCTCTTGATCATAGTAAAGCGGATGTAAAGATTCAGATTGGTAAAACAATCACAAAAGGTCTGGGAGCAGGAGCCAAGTTACATGTTGGTGAAGCTGCCGCTGAAGAGGATGCACAGGCAATTGCAGCTGCCCTCGATGGTTCAGATCTGGTTTTTATTACTGCTGGAATGGGTGGTGGTACTGGAACAGGCGCCGCACCTGTAGTAGCAAGAATTTCAAAGGAAATTGGGGCTCTGACAATCGGAATCGTCACCACACCTTTCCGCTTTGAAGGTCCACCAAGAGCCAAACGTGGAAAAGAAGGCGTAGAGAACCTACGTCAGCACCTGGATACGCTGATTGTCATTCCCAATCAACGTCTTCTTTCCATTGTAGATAAGAGTACGAGTATGGTTGACGCCTTCCTGGAGGCAGATTCCGTTTTACATCAGGCCACACGTGGTATTTCTGATCTAATCAATGTTCACGGCTTAATCAACCTTGATTATGCCGATGTTAAGACCGTCATGGAAGGCATGGGTGATGCAATTATGGGTACTGGTATTGCGTCGGGTGAGGAACGCGCCGTACTGGCCGCACAGACCGCCATATCATCACCCTTGCTGGACGACACGAACATTCAAGGAGCCCAAGGACTCTTGATCAATATCACTGGTGGCCCCAGTATGACATTAGCCGAAGTTGATGAAGCTTCAAACCTCATCTTTGAAGAAGTTGGCGAACAGGCCAACATTATTCTGGGTGCTGTTGTTGATGAAGATATGGGTGAAGAACTTCGCGTGACTGTGATTGCCACAGGTTTTCATCATGACAGCGATCTTGTTTTTGACAGGAAAGAGAACCAGCCTGCCAGAGCCTATCGCCCAACAGCGTCGATCATCGAGTCAAAACCGGTAAATGAGATCAAGATCGAAGCACCCGTAAATGATTTTGTTGAGCCTCATGTAGCCTCTCGTCTGGATTCATTTGATGACAGAGAGCAGCTGGAAACACCTACTTATGAGCGTCAACAGAAAGCTGAAGATGTCATCATGCATTTTAGTGATGATCTTTCAGTGCCAACCTATATCCGCCGTCAAGAAGATGGCATGAAACTGTAAGACGTTAGAGGTCTCTAGACCACCTTTCCGCTGATGCGGACATAGCCCGTCGGGTCGGGCTGCTACAACCTCCGTTTCCCGTAAGCCCTGTTCCCTTAGGAGCAGGGCTTTTCCCATGACTCTCCTACCCAAGATTAAGTTTCTGAATCTACCACATTCTCCAAATCCACGGTAGCACTTGTGAGACACCTTACTGGTAGCTACTTTCACAGCAAATCATGAGATTTGAAACTACATCATTAATTCTATTTACAGTCAGTATAATGATTGTATTTCTATCTATTATGGTGTAAACGTGAAACTCATATCTCAGCTGAATTGAACAAGTCTGAAAGATTATATGTATGAAGATTACAGTGTTTATGGCCATCAGCCTCGATGGATTTATTGCAGATGAAAATGGGGGTGTTGACTGGCTAAATCAGCTATCAACAGAAAATGAAGACAATGAGGACTTCGGCTACTCCGACCTGTTTGAAAAAACGGATTGCCTGGTAATGGGGCGTAATTCCTATGAAACGGTTTTGGGTTTTGGAAACTGGCCTTATCTGGATAAGCCCGTAGTAGTCCTCACAAATCGCCCACCCCCAGCTGAAATACCTGAGGGCGCCACTGTGGATTTTAAAAGCGGTTCTCCTCAACAGCTAATCGATGTGTTTAGAGCTGAAGACATACAACATATTTATCTTGACGGTGGTCATGTGATCCAGCAATTCCTCTCTGCCGGATTTATCGATGAGATTATACTGACCCAGGTACCAGCTTTACTGGGAAAGGGCATTCCTCTGTTTCTCGAACCCCTCGAATCAGACGATTGGAAACTTGATTCATCCAAGCTTTTTAGTAATGGATTTGTACAGCGACACTTCTTGAGAACTCGGTAATTCTACAAGCGGAAACAAGCAAGTAACATGACAGGTGCTTGAAAGGCTGCGAAGGTATCAAGAAGATACCTTCGCGAGTCAAAGCTTTAACTAATTATAGGGATTGAATCACCTTGCGGATGGATTCTCCAATGTGATCAATACCTGCCGCAGTAATTGTCAGTGCAGGTGCCAATCGAACCGTCGTTTTGTGGGTTTCTTTGGCATATATCCCATTTTCCAGCAGTTTTAATGAAACTTTATGTCCATCTAGACCCGGTTTATCAAACATTTCGAATGCAGTCAACAATCCAGCACCACGTCCTTCTTTGATCTTATCTGGAAACTCTGCTCGAATGCTCTCAAAATGGCCGAGAAGCCTGTCACCCATCACCTGGGCATTATGTGCAAGGTTATCATCAATCATGGCTTTAATGGCAAATACGGCGGTCACAGAGGCTAATGGGAAGCCACCAAAGGTTGAACCTTCAGATCCTGGAGTCAATACATCGATCACTTCTCGATTTCCAGCAACAAATGATACGGGCATAATTCCAGCACCTGCAGCTTTACCACAGGCCATGAGATCGGGTTTTACATTATAGAGTTGATGGGCAAAATGAGCGCCAGTTCTTGCAAACCCGGTTTGGACTTCATCTACACAAAACAGGACATTGTATTGTTTACATAATTCAGCAACTCGTGAATGATATCCGGGATCTGGGAGAATAACACCTGCCTCACCTTGAATAGGTTCAACAATGTAGGAAGCTATACGATCGCCCTTTTCCTTGAATAAATTTTCAAGTGCATCAGCATCATTAAATGGTACAATTTCAATCCCGGGTAGAAACGGACCAAAATCATCCTTGGCCATAGGATCGGTTGAGGCAGATACAGCAAACAAGGAGCGGCCGTGAAAATTCTCCTCTGCGACAACGATGATAGCCTCATTGGCAGGAATCCCTTTGACACGATAGCCCCAACGACGAGAGAGTTTCGCCATGAGTTCAGGCGCTTCAACCCCAGCGACCTTGGGAACAACTTTATCCATTTTGGTTACAGCCGTTGCAGCCAAGAGAAAAGCTGCCATATATTTATGTCTAATTGAACGGGGGACAGTGGGAATCTTTTCATCCTGAAGGTGAGCGATGACTGCATCAACAATAGTTTTATTGAGCTGCCCCTGATTAACGGCAGAATAGCAACACAATCCATCCAACAATTCTTCTTCGATATAGGCTTTGACTCCCTCTGGATCAGGCTTGCGACAGATCAGAGTGGAACTATCCTGAACATGACTGACAACAACATTTTCCAGAGGTGCATAATTCTGCCCTCCTTTTTCCAATTCAATGGCTTCATGTTCAGCAGGACCCAGATCACCGATTCTAACATCATTGATGGTGAGATTATCACCGTAACCTGAAATTTTGACGTTGCCCATGAATATTTCTCCTATTGTGTGTATATAAAACGATTAGACCGAAGTAATTCCGTCCCACAGTACTCCAGCTCAAACAAGATATTTTAAAATCTGAAGGTTAGCAAATGAGTTACAAATTGGGGATCTACGACTCTGCCTATTCCAAAGATCAGGGTAGACAAGGCAACAAACGGGCCAAATTGTAAACGACGTTGGGTAGAAAACCCCTTAAAAAAGCCAGAAATTCCCCAGGCTAAAACAGCCAATAGACTGGCCAGGAAAAAAACATAGACCGAAAGTACCCAGCCCAACCAGAGGGCAGCAGCCAGACACAATTTCACATCTCCCAACGCAATGGTGTTATCAGTTCCACCGTATTTTTGAGGCAAGATGATAAATAGAGAGACAACTAATGCAACACCAAGGCCAATGAGAGAATGAAGGGGGTGCACATATCCAGAAATCAACCCCAGTGCCGCCACAACTAATATGAGGACAACAAAGCGATTGGGAATGATCCATTTCTCCATATCCAGCACCGCGACTCCCAATAATGCGACAAACAGCATACTAATCTGAATCGCAGCCATTGTTTCCAAAGCAAGAAATGCCCACGTTGTGAATAAGATTATTGAAATTTCATAGAGGGCAACGAAATATGACCGTTGATGACTACATTTTTTGCATGGTTGATCGCTAAGAAAAACCCCAAGGACAGGTATTCTTGAGATTAGAGATTGACCCTCGTCGCACGCGCTGCATTTTGCAGATTGTGAAAGTAGGGGTGCATCACCACGAATAACAAATACTAGGTGTGTATAGAGTGCAGCAAGGACAATCCCAATCATTAAACCAAGAATTAACAATTCGTATGATGGGATCATTTGACCAACCGTTCAAGTCCTTACATACCAGACTTCATCGCCATACCAATGTAAAATACTGGCAGATAGGTTACGATGAGGATCACCAGAATTAACCCACCCACAAACATGATCATGAGGGGTTCAATCAGGGAGGTCATTCGACTCACCATGGAGTCGACTTGCTTGGCATAGAAATCAGATGCTTTATCCAGAAGGTTGTCTATCTCCCCAGTTTCTTCACCTGTTGCCAGCAATTGAAGCAGGATTGATGGAAATTTCTCAGTGATACGAAAGGCGGCCGAGATATTGTACCCATCCCGAATATACTCGGTCGCTGTCCCAATGGCTTTTCCATAGACTTTATTATTCACCACTTTTTGGATGAGTCTCATTGACGGAATAACAGGGACTCCTGCGCCGAGGAGAATACCCAGGGTTTTGGTCATTTTGTTGTAAATATTATAATTTATCAGCGTCCCAAAAACAGGAAAGTTGAGCTTAAAGGTATCCACCGCATATCCCCCCCTTCGTGTCAAAGAAACCATCCAGACCACAATGTAGCCAACAAAAAGGAAGAACAGGACCTGGCCATAATGCTCTACCACCAAATCAGAGATTGACACAAGCATTTGAGTTGCGACAGGTAAATCAGCTCCCAGAGAATCGTAGACCTGATTAAACTTTGGTACAATGAATATTAACATGGCAGCCAGAACCACAACCAGAAAACCAAGCACCATAAAGGGGTAATAGAGTGCTGATTTTACCTTTTGGGCTGTGTCATGGACAGCTTCAATATAGGAAGCCAATTGATCAAGAATAGCCTGCAGGCTACCACTTACTTCTCCGGCTTTTACCAGTGCAACAAATAAATTATCGAAAGTAGCAGGATGTTTTTCCATGGAGTCGCTCAAACTCAACCCACGACGGATATCGTCAGATACGGCAGACAACGTTTTCTTGAAACCAGGGTGCCGCTCTTCAGCGGCCAGGTTCGTCACCGCTTTTTCAAGGGTTAAACCTGCAGCAAACATGGTGGCTAACTGTCTGGTAAAGAAGACCAGATTTTTTAGAGGAATCCGAGTTTTAAGCTTAGCCAGGGATAAATTAAGTTCCTCAATGAACTCATCTCCCCATTGGATTTCACTCTTCTTTTTCTTCTTCCCACCATCAGCAATTTTATCAAAGGCTTCCTCTGCTGTGGGTTCAGCCTGTTTGAGTTGTTCAGCTAACTTTGCATCAATTTCAGCCACTTAAAAATCCTCAACGGTTGATCGTAATACTTCTTCAAAGGTGGTAATCCCATCTTTGAGTTTTCTAATACCTGCATCTCTCAGAGACACCATGCCCTGTTCGATGGCTTTTTCACGGATGACTTCCTGATTCGCGTTCTCGAAAACCAGCTTTCGAATTGCCTGGCGCATTTCCAACATTTCAAAGATACCAGAACGACCTTTGTACCCGGTCTGACGACACTGCACACAGCCTTTGCCGTGATAATACTTTTGAGATGGAGCATCCTCCAATCCAAGACGGGTTAAATCCTCTTTACTGGGTGTATACTCCTCTTTGCAGTTTGGACAGATGGTTCTTACCAGACGTTGAGCCATCACCAGGTTCAAACTTGATCCAACCAGGAAGGGAGGCACACCGATATCAATCAAACGAGTGATTGTTGAAGGCGCATCATTGGCGTGAACCGTACTGAACACGAGGTGACCTGTTAACGCGAATTTGATAGCAATATCAGCGGTTTCCTCGTCTCGAATTTCTCCAATGAGCAGAATATCAGGATCCTGTCGAAGAATGGATCGTAGGGTTGATCCAAATGTGAGGCCAATTTTTTCCCGCATCTGAACCTGACTGATACCATCCATTTGATATTCAACAGGATCTTCAACAGTGGTGATATTGGTTCCCTCACTCTTGATTTCTTTTAGTGAAGCGTAAAGGGTGGTTGATTTACCAGAACCTGTTGGTCCGGAGATGACAACCATACCATAGGGCTGGCGGATCCATCGACCAAACATGTTCAGCTCTCGCATATGAAAACCGAGAGTCGTAAGATCCAGGTTAAAACCACCTTTATCCAGGAGACGCATTACAATCTTCTCACCGTGGACTGTGGGTAGAACAGAGACACGAACATCGATCTCGCGTTCACCCATCTGTATACTCATACGACCATCCTGTGGCAGGCGCCGTTCCGCAATATCCAGGTTTGATAGAATTTTTATGCGCGTTGTAATACCACTTAAAGAAGTGATAGGTGGCGTCATAATTTTCTGAAGTACACCATCGATTCTGATTCGCACATTTACCACATGCGATTGGGGTTCGACATGAACATCAGTGGAACGCTCTTTAATCGCTTCCATGAGAATCAGATTCACCAATTTAACAAAGGGAGCATCTTCCTCGTTGACAGCTTCTTTGCTCAAATCAACCAGAGCTGAATCATCTTCATCTCCAGAAAAAACCTGAATATTGGACAGTGCTGCATCCACTTCATCAGTTTGTCTGATTCGTCCATAATGGTATTCAATGGCGTTGGTCAGGGCAGTTTCACCTGCAACCACAACTTCTACCTTGAGAGATGTTAGCTTCTCAATGGAGTCGACGGTGGCTAGATCTTCAGGGTCTTCCATGGCAACCACGACGGTGGTGTCTGATTTACCCAGTACAATAGACATGTTCTCGTAAGCAAAGTCCTCAGGGATCGTATTGATTATCGCCCCTTCAACTTTCATGAGATCATCTTCATAAACAGCAGGGTGTCCAAGCTGAAGTGCGTATACTTTGACCAGCTCTGCCTCGTTGATCATACCCATTCGAATAAGGAGTTTTCCCAGCTTTTCCTTGGTGGTGGACTGTCTTTCCAGCGCCTGGTCGAGCTGTTCCTGGTCAATCACCCCTTCATGAATGAGGATGTCACCGAGTTTCTGAAATTGAGGATTAAACATGGCTATTGGATCCTAATCTTAGTTTGTAACCGTATGGACAAGTTGAATACTGGATTGCTCACTTGAAATACTCTGTGGATCTAGTAGTGTACCCCAGACCTGTGCTGTAAACGGATTAAAGGAATTGATAGATCCATCCGCATTGTAGTTGGCTGTACACAAAGAAGCATCAAAAAATACGGTTATTGTTGCAATACCCTGGTCATCCGTCCGGACAATCGGTAGACCGGATGGATCTGTAATTGGATCCCAACCCGCAGCTCCAAAAGCACCAAAAAGGATCCGCGCATTTTTAATGGCGTTGTTGTAATAATCTGTGAGCATGGCGGTCAACAGTACACCCACCCGCTGCTGGTTTGGTATGTGATTTGGCGGAGCTGTTGGACCATAGTCATGGAAACTGATACTTGGGATAACCAATAGCTCACCGGGATAAAATGGCAGAAGAAGTAGACTATCTTCTGCTGCATTTACATAGCCCTGAATGGTATCACCATTTGCACCGTAGGTCTGTGCAATTACCTGAATATTGTCGAAGGTTCTATCAGAATTCCAGTAAAGGAGCGACCAGGCCAGACCGTGGTACTGATCCCCATTCAGGTTCTCGCCATAGGAAAGTGAACCACCAATGACAGATGCAATACTATCTGGTTCTATGTGCCAGTACACCTGGGTTGAATCTTCAACTGGATTGGTGTACTGATCCCAGATACGAGCACCCATCTCAGCCTGATATTGCCCTCCACCTATGGGTTCAAGCTGACTAATATCAATATCAACATCGATAAATGCAGGGGGACCTGCAGCGATGGTGACTGGGACTGCTGTTGCCCTAATTAAAGATGCACCCAGATCCACGCTGGCTGTAATTCTTACGGGACCTGATTGTGTACCACTATTCAAGGTCACACTGGCTACACCATAATTTGATTCAACGGTTGTTGATGCACCATCACCATCCAGGTTTGCTCCTGCTGGAATGGCAGGTCCAAGCTGGAACTGAACATCGTAGGGCTCATCAACCAGCTCACCACGCGCGTCCCGAACTTCAGCACGAATCGTGGTTGAAGCCACGCCAAACCCACCTGCAACAACAATCTTATTAGGAGCTGAAGGTGGAATAACAATATATGTGGGAAGTCCTGGACGAACTGTAATGAGTACGGAATCCATGACATTTCCAGCGCGTGCATAGATCGTTGCGATACCCGCTGAATCACCAATGTTAAACGTGGAGATAGCTTCTCCGTCTATATTTGTGGTTGAAAATTCGGTCACAAAGCCAATATCAGTTTCAAAGGAAACCAGAGTGTTTGGTTCAACTGGATAGCCTGAAGAGTCCATAACGGTTGCCGTAAGTACAGATGAGTTCTCACAACCCGAGCCATCAAGTGCTGGCATAGCAATACATTCAGTGGTTAACTCTATTCGAGAAGGTATACGCTGTGGTGGATTTGGATTTTGAGCACGGATAAAAACCGATACATAGTCTACCGCAGTTCCATAGTATGGATCTTCAATACTGGCGATAATCAGTGCATCGATATCCATACCTAATCCATAACCAAGGTCAGAGAATGTTGCCTCAGCGACACCTGCTTCATCAGTCCAAGCAGACCCGGTGATAGTTCCAACGTTACTCGAGAAATTCACTTTAAGGGTATCAACACCACGACCATAATCATCTTTGACAATTGCATAAATGCGGGCTGTTGTCTCACCATTATCAGCATAGATAGTCGTATCGAGAGTGTTGACTGTTAATTCATATTGATCGGCGACAAAGAAGTTTAACTCCACAGTGTCAACAAAGGCATTGGCGGAAGTTGAAGCACCTTTAAGCAGGGAGCCAAACTCATAAACCCCTGGATTTTCGTTCACCAATGTAGTCATATCACTGGATTTCACAGATGCTTCAACCTTGACGATTCCCACACCACCTTCATTATTGAAGAAATTCACCTGGCTGGTTCCGATTGCGTTGGTTGAATCAGCTGCACTCTCAAGGTATCCAACCTCACTACCCTCTAAGACGCGATAGTTAACCAATACATTCTTTACAGCCACTCCAAGACTATCTCTGACGTTGGCATTGATGGTTGCTGAATAACTGGAGTCTAGTTTGATCACCTCTATGACACCAAAGGTCGGTATCGTAGATGCAAAGAAAGAGGATACTAAATCTTCCATGGGGAGAATGTCGATGGTGATCGTATCTCGCACCGTGTTATCATTGGCATCTGAATAGCGAGCAATGATGTTTACATCAGCTCCGGGAATTCCAAGATCATCAAAGGTAGCCACAGCTTGACCTGATGAACTGGTTGATATGTTGGAAGCTATAGCGCCAGTAAGAGCAGAAAATACAATCGTTGCACCTTCTTGTGGCTCTCCCACGCCGTTGGTCAGTATTGCGGTGACCTTTGCTACCGTTCTACCATTATCAGCATAAATCACATAACGATCCGCTGTAAGGGACAAATTATATGTTGCTGTTTCTTTCACTGGATCAGAGGGTGTCCGGGTATCACAACCCACAAACATGGTAAAAGAAATAAGGGTCAGAATAAATATCCGAAAATATATGTTTTTCATGGTGGTACCTCCTTGTAAAGGTAAAAGCTTATTCAGTTTCAACCTTTGTCTCCTCGCTTGATTCAGTGTCGCTCTCCTCTGGTTGATAGATATATGTATCTTCAAGTTCCATCATCCTTTCATTCTTATTGATACCGGTATAGGTATCCTGAACGATGTGAGGAGTAATTTCTATGATTAAATCTTTTTTGGTTTCCTGTACAAATTCATGACTAAAAAAGCGACCGATATAAGGGATCTTTCCAAGAAATGGCACGGTATGCCTGATTTTTTTGCGATCAACGGCCAACAACCCAGCAATAATGATAGGCTCGCCATCTGGGACGCGGACTGTTGTGGTAGATATGCGTCTTTGAACCCATGGAATATTCCTGGAAGGTCCAACAAAATCATAAAATGATGAGATCTCAGGTGTGACTGTGGCAGTGATGAATCCATCGCTGTTGACATTGGGTTTTACATTGAGTTTGATACCCACGATTTCTCGCTGAACCTGAACTTGTCCCCCTACACCACCACTGGAGAGGATATAAGGAATAATATCAACCATTTCAATAAAGGCTTCGCGACCATTCAGTGTCACTACCGATGAGTTCGCCAGAATTTCTGCCTCATTGTTTTTCAGCAGCATATCCAGTGTTAGATCAAAGGCTGACAGTTGGCGACTAAATCCAACCGGGTTATCACCAGACAATCTCTGAAAGTACATGTTGTCAGGCACTCTACCTGTAGGCAGTGCATTGTATTGCTCAACGATAAATCCATTTTCGCTCTGCTGTGACATACCGGGAACCAAACTTCCACCACTTCCCAGAGTCGGAACAGCATTTTCTGCAATAATGGTTGTAATCTGAGCCAATCTCGACCAGTCGATACCAATCCGATTATCCCCGGCCAGGGTTACTTCGATAATACGAGCTTCAAGCATAATCTGGGTGACAGGGACATCAATACTGCTTATGATATCCATGATTTCAGAAATGCTTTTTGGACTGGTATGTATCAGAAGTTTATTGCCACCCTGGTCCACCTCAACCTTTTCAGTAATATCCTGAAGAACGGATTTTACTTCTTCAGCATCTGCATATTGCAGAGGGATCACATAAGCTTTTCCACCAATCTCTTCTGAAAGTCTACCAGCGGTTGCAACTAAAAATGATTTTCCTACCAGTTCATAACTTAAACCTGCGGCTCGTACCACTAGGTTGACAGCCTGTTCAATTGGAACATCATCCATGTGGACTGAGATTCGATCCTGACTATTTACCTCGGGGCTTGTAACAATATTGTAGCCACTCTCATCGGCCAGGATGGATAGAACTGTTGGGAGATGTGCATCCTCAGCATGAATGGTTATTAATTTCTGCTCGATGGGATTTTGGTTGAAATCCTGGGCAATAGCAACGCTTGCCACAACCAGCATGAGCATACCGATTAAAATATATCTACTCGTTTTCATTTAGAATTCTTCCTCTTCATCAAATTGTGGTCCACGTGTCATGTTCCGGGCTGCTTCAGCAGTTACCGTTCGTCCCTGGAGCGGATAAAACTTGGCTTCCCCATCTCTGAAAGCGACCACACCATTTTCCGTGATACGTAATATTTTAAATTTGCCCAGCATATCACCCACCTTGACCTGTTTTTCCATCTGCTGGTATTCAACGGTTGCCCGTGGGGGATCAAAGTTCATATACAAGCCGCTCACTCGTATTGAATTCGCTTGCATACTTTGAATCAAACGTCCCATTGCATCTGTAAGAAATACGACCTTATTCAGTTTCATGGGATTATTCTTTAGCGCAAACCTGAAGGATTCTCTTGATTCAAGTTCAGCTTCCAGTTCGCTAATAACACTTTCTAACTCTTCATCTGTACCGATGCTGATATTAGCAGATTTCTCAAGGATTTCTCCCCGTTCTGAGCGGATATCAACCAGGAGAAAGGCCTCCCAGATGAAGATAATGACCGCTGCAAGAATGGTAAGAGACCAGAAGAAGCGTGTCCGTCTATCCATTGTTCTTACCTTTCAATAGTGTGAGGGTGGATATCTTCAATTCAACATTTTGCTCATTTAGAATTCGTTCATCTCTGGTATTCTTTAGACGTTCTACACCATTTTTAATGTGAAATTCATTGACCTGGATGAGTCGGACTGAACTTTCCAGCTTGGCCATGAGTACACCAAACTGTTTATAGTTGCAGCGGATTTCAAGATCATAAGGAATCTCCACACTGATGCGACCTGTGATCCTGGGTTTGGGTCTCATAAACACGGTTGTAATTCCCAGACTATCCAGTGTTACTGTTAGTGTATTCAGAAACTCCATGGATGCAGCGCCAGCAACATCATCGGATTTACTCTCTGCCAGATTTTCCTCGAAGAGGTTGTACACCTGGTCCAGTTCATTTGAGAGAATCTGTGCGGTAATAAGCTGTTCATTGAGCTTCTCGATCTCACGATCCAGATAGCGGATCTCTGCTGGTTTGTCACCATAGACCCAATTGATTGTATAATAGAATGCCAGTGATAAAACCAGAACGGTCACGGCAAGAATCTGTACGCGTTTCATTAGCGGCTCCCTCCCCGTCTGGTTTTTTTCGATTTAGGATCAGGAATATCCAGAGTTGCCCTGACTTCAAAGTTAACCACATCTTGTTCCAGAATGGTCATTCGGGAATAGCTGGAAAATTTGATATCTGTAAAATCAGAGGCAAAAACCGGGTCATTTTCAAGCCTGTCAATAAATTCTTCTAAAATGTCAAACTCCCGCTCATCAGGATAAATACGGGAAACACCAGCAATGGTGAGGTATTTATCCTTAAATGTTAGATGAGTAATCGCCATATCATGGGGTAATAGCCGTCCCAAAGCGTTGAGCTTTTCAGCCCACAATGTGCGTCGGCCTGATAACTCTGACATAGCCATGATATCGGCCTTTGCCAGGTTTCTCCCTTCTTGCTGAAGATTAGAAATCTGACGCTCGATTGTAGCGATCTGATCTTCTTTTTCGTCAATAATTCCTGCGTACTGGTTATTCTCAAACAACAGATAACCAAACGTAGTCACCAAAATGATAACTACACCTATAAAGGCTGCCCAACGCAACTGTTCTCGGCGTTTTTCAAGCCGAGCTGCCTTGCTGGAAGCCTGGTTTAAATTGATTTTTATGACATTAATCATGATTCCTCGACATGAGCTTCAATATGCTTTTTAGTAGATTCACTAGATGTTAGTAAGTAATTGATTTAGGATTGATACCAGTTGCTATTCCAGCAGTCCCCGCATGGCATACCCGATGGCAACCGCATAAGCGCCTGGATCAGTTATGTCATCATGCATATCATGATGCAGTTGTGCGACAGGGTTATAGATTTCCGCAGGTACATTGAGCCGATTGGATATGAAAGCATCCAGATCCTTGATGCTTGTGGATGCGCCCACCAGTAAAATTTTGTGGAAATAACTTTCGTTACTCTCTTTTATATAAAATCTCAAGGAACGACGAATTTCATCAACCAGGTTGTCATAGATTGTGTGTTCAGCAACGCTAACGGTAAAGTCTTTCTGCTCAGCACCTGAAATTTTCTGGGTGAGCTCATTAAAGTCTGGTGAACACTTCATGGCTTCAGCTTCCTGATAGCTCACCTCATTCTTTTCTACCAACTCTTTGGTAAAGTGGTGACCACCAATCTGAATATCACGCGTAAAGAAAGGTGCCTGACGACCCCAGACGACCAGTGTTGATGAAACAGCCCCGATGTTCAGGAAGACATTTGCTCCATCCTCAGGTAATCCATGCTCAATCACATAGGAATTGGCCATGGCGACTGCTTCTGAATCAACGATGCCAGGTCGGAGACCGAAATTTTTAACCATTTTCAGGTGATTTTCCAGGTTTCGCTGGGTGGATGCTACCAGAAGAACATTCAGCTTATCCATTTCCTTGGGATCTTCGCCAAGAATTTGGAAGTCCATCAGGGCATCGGTTCCATCCATGGGGATGTGCTTTCGTGCTTCAAATTGCAGAGCAGAAGCTAGCTCTTCCTCGTCATCTGTATTCATCATCTTCATTTGACGAATACTTGACTGTTGGTTGCTCAATCCAGTAGTCAGCAATTTAACGCGTTTCGGATTTATTTTCATCTTTGTCAGCAGTCGTTCTGCAGCAGAGATAATCACATCCTCATCTAACCGTTCAGGGTCATAGTCTCTACCTGAATCAAAGATGGGTTCTGAACCAAATCCTTGCAGGGTATAACCCTTTGGGGTTTTTTGAAGTTGTACGATCTTGATCTGATAGCGACCAATGTCCATTCCAATACTCATCTGTTTTCAATTCTCCTTAGACCTGCTAATTCCAGGCTTGAACTTCCATCTGAATTTTTTGTCTCGGGCCATTCCGGAGGAGGAAAAGTCCTTAAATTTCTATCGTAGTGGTAATCTTTTTCATACCCAATTCCTGGACTGATTTGATAGGGTCCAGGTGCATTTCTTTTTAGGTACCCACGTTTATCCTGGACAACACTTCCAAAGATCATGACTGTACCACGGATATCAGAGGTTCCGGTATGGGGTCTAAATGGTATGACACCCCTTCCATCTCCCTTTACAGTCCCTGCATTCATATAATTATATGCCTGGGTGCTGTTCTGCCAGTACTGGATGATAAACGATTCATTCATGGCAATCATAGCCGCATTAATTTTAACACCACCATATTCGCTAGAGCCTCCATTACGCGCTCCATTTTCCCTGGTATTGGCAACAATGATATTCCCACCTGACAATAAACCAAGCCGATTGGGTGATCCGACTTCAACGTATCCAGTCGTTGGATTTGAATCTGCATATATTAGATCATCCATAATCCATATATTACAATTAAGCTCGCGGACTATTGTACTATCATGATATAATTTGTAGGGAACTGGACCAGAGGTGGCAACAGTATAACGACCTGTAATCTCACCTAAAACTTGCACCTGCCCACCTTCGATCCAGATCACAGCTTCTGGTGCAGAAATGATATCATCCGTTAACAACTCCGCACTGGGTGGCATGGGAAAATCGAAATGCTGTAATTCAAGATCCCCTCTAAAGAAAAAGTCCCCCAGACCATTTATTTGTTTGTAATAGAGTGGATAGTATTTTCTAAGCGTATCATCGAAGGTGACCTGCGATTCATCTGAAGGAGGCTGATAGGTTGGCGGAATGATATACTTCCACTGTTTAACGGCGATTTGACCTGCGGAGAAAATGAGACGCGTCATAATATGCCGATCCTTGTGGGTTGGGTCAAAGGCATTAATCAATGAGCTCCCGTTATATATATAGTCTGCCTTATTTTTAACCAAGTCCTGACCTTCGTAGGGAGGCCATTCAATGGTCGGCATCGAGTCCTGATGTATCCCCTCGAAAAGGCTTTCGCTATCTTCATCACAATTTGAAAAGTTGAAGGTTCCAGCTGTATAAACCTGACTCAATTCAAAATCTGGATCATCTTCCTCACCATAATTCACAAAAGTCGGGCACCCATAATCACTCATGGTGATGTCATCATTAGAGTACACGAGACCTTCCAAAATCTCTCCAGATCCGAAAGTAACCGTCTCTCCCAGCCATGGACCCCCACCTGGTCTTTCCTCATTGGTCAAATACATGAATTCTTCAAATCCCCGGGCGCTGTAATTCACTTCCATGGTGTATTCGACTTCAATGGGTTGATTGGCAAAGCTGTTATAGGTACTTATGCCTCTCGCACGAGCAACGGGTTGACTCCGATGGCTTACCGGGTTTTCACGCATCAATCCCCGGATAGAATCTATTTTTCCTACCATGGCAGGAACTGGACGTGGAGGGAGCAATGTATCGTTCTTCGTATACAATGACCCTCGAATGAGAGGTCCACTTCCTTCTGCAATACCCGTCATCGCATTATAGCGGGCACGTGTTTCAGCAAAGCGTTGCATAAACAGAATACGTTCACCCATGACGAACTGGAGGTATCCTATTGTAAAACCAAGACTAATGAGCACCATAATTAGAGACACAAAGATAACAAAACCGTGCTGATTTCTTATAAAACTTCGCATGTTAACTCCTTTATCATGGTACAGTTGTTCCTGTTGATCCTGATGAACGCCCAAAGTATTTATCCTTAGCCCATACGATGCGCTTGAATTTCATATACTCAGTTGAAGCCTCGCCTTGGGTTTTGGTGGTGACTGAAATTACCAATTGAATCTGCCAGAGACTCTTTTTTAATCGAATCTTTGCTGAACTTCCGCCGAGCTGCTGCCTGTAGGGATTGGGTTCTGGAGATTGAGCGAGTTCATACACCTTAAATTGCTCAAGGGCAATGATACGCTTTCCTTCATCCTTATATGTACCTTCAGCAGGAAAATCAGCATATTTCAGCAAGGGCTCTCCATTTTTAAGGAGGCCATCATGTTCTCTCGCTTGAATATTGAGTAAGGGTTCAGGTTGTGGTTGCTTAATGAGCAGGCCATCATAATTCGCGAGATACTCACGCTTCTGTACAAACTCAGCAGTCTCAATTTTCTCGACAATGAAATCAATACATTCATACCCATAGAAACGAACATCCTTGGTAACCCAATCGTCCTGGTAAAACCCCACGATTGAGGCAATACCAGTACCAAGACCAATGGTTGCAACTGAGGCAATCACCATAGAGGTAACTAACTCAATGAGCGTAAGCCCCTTAGAGTATTTCTTGCTGTGCATGAAGTTCTTCACCTGGACCTGAAGACTGATGTCTCCATCCTTAATTCCAAAGGTTCACCATCTGGATCGCCAAGGTGATCCACCCACTGGATGTACATCTCTAATTTATAATAGGGACTATCCTCCATGGGGTCATGATCCGAATGTCGGGCAGTGGTTGGTAATCTATAAATCTTAGCTTTGAAATATTCCTCATCTCCTTCTTCATTGGAGTCAGGATTATAGAGAACGACGTCCCGCCCTCTCATATCTCCAAGCAGATCATTGTCATTCACATTGCCATCCAGGAATCGAATCATCCAATAATCCATTTCACTGCGGAGCTCTTCAAGCGCTCGTTGTTGCATGATAGTTTTTCGCGCCTGAGACCGGGCATAGCTGACCCCGTAAAACATGGTCGCAGAAGTGGCAGCCATGATCAGTATCCCAATCACGACTTCAATGAGCGTGAACCCCTTGGAGTTCCTATTCACCCAACTTTGCTGACCTGGTATCAACTATAGTATCCCTTGTTCAAACAGTTTTGGATTATCTGCAATTTGTGCGGCTGCTGCCCGGGAAATCTTACCCTGACTGACCAGACGTTGCAAATCTTGATCGAGTGTCTGCATACCATCTACACCACCCGCCTGAATCACCGATGGAATCTGATAGATCTTATCTTCACGAATCAAATTTCGAACTGCAGAGTTGGCAATCATCACTTCACAACCAGGGACACGACCCTTATCGTCTTTGCTCTTCAGGAGTTTCTGAGCTATAACTGCGACAAGACTCTCTGAAAGCATAGATCTGACCTGTCCTTTCTGAGCAACGGGAAAGATATCGATAATTCTGTCTATGGTTTTAGATGCACTTGATGTATGCAAGGTTGACATGACGAGGTGACCGGTTTCAGCTGCTGTTAGTGCCAGTTGAATGGTCTCGAGGTCACGCATCTCCCCCACAAGAATCACATCAGGATCCTCACGTAGAGCAGACCTGAGAGCATTGGCAAAACTGTTTGTGGATATTCCCAGCTCACGCTGGTTTACCAGACAGTTTTTACTCTCATGATAATACTCCACCGGATCTTCAATGGTGATAATATGTGCTTCACGGTGCTCATTGATATGATCCACCATGGCAGCCAGTGTGGTCGACTTTCCAGATCCTGTAGGACCTGTGAGCAGGATAAGACCTCTGTCCTTCATCGCCAGCTTGGCTAATACAGGAGGCACATCCAGCTCATCAAAACCCTTGATCAGGGTTGGAATGGTTCTAAACACGCCAGCGACACCACGAATTTGCTTGAAAAAGTTTACCCTGAATCGACCTCTATTTTCGAGCTCACGTGAAAAATCAATTTCTTTGCGTTCATGAAATCTTTTGAGCTGACCTTCATCCATCACCTCATGGCTGATCTGTTCCATTTCCTCTTTTGTGAGTAGCGGCAGGTTCAGTTTCCGCATGGTACCGTTAATGCGTACCATGGGAATCGCACCAACACTTAAATGGAGATCAGAAGATCCACTCTCAAGGGCATACCCTAATAGCTGGTCAATCTTAGAAGTCATTCTGACTATTCTTCCTCAAATCCGTAGCCTTCGTACTTACCAGTCTCAGTAATAAAACGGACTTCATTTCCAGGTCCCTGTTTCATTTCTTCAGTACTGACTGCAGTGATTTCGGAGATACCATCACCACCACCAATAATTGTGAAGGACCATTGACGCATGGTTGAATTTTGCATTTGAATGTATTTTGGCTCGAGCTGTTCCAGTCCATCTGGCCATTCACCAATATCTTGATAATACATCTGAGCAGCATTATAAATTGAACCGATTGCAGATTGAGCATCAGAGGCGTAGGCACCCTTTACGTAATTCTGGTAGATGGGGAACGCTACAGCAGCCAGAATGGCAACAATAATAACAACGACCAATACCTCAATCAGGGTAAAGCCGGATTCCCGGGTTCTCAGGTTCTGTTTCATCTTCTCTCCTTAAAAAATTTTATTGCTTATTCTTCGATTTAGCGGCGCAAGATACACGCGTCACCATGGACATTCAATTTGTACAGAATAAAGAAACTATAACAGAAATTTTGATATATGTCACACCCAGTGAAACCCTTTAGCGAGGGTAGATTTACTAAGGGTTTCCAGTATTTCCCCGGGTTCTCAGATTTATACTCGAACCGAAGTCCTTGTTTTACATCAAACTAATTGGTTCACCATGGAGGATGGGC
This sequence comes from Fidelibacterota bacterium, assembly GCA_016844945.1. Lineage (GTDB taxonomy): Bacteria > Fidelibacterota > UBA8477 > UBA8477 > JABMPR01 > JABMPR01. Next base: position 53,783 of record JAERTJ010000092.1, read on the forward strand.
AAAATCTTCTCCCTTTTTATGATATTTTTTGCCATATATAAAAATACTTAATTCAGGCATGTTTTGTGTTAATCACAGGCTGGAAATAGCTGCTTATTTTACGGAAAACTAATTTGTACTTTTTTTTTGATTTGCATCAGGTCAAGAGCGCCAATAGGGCGAAGAGGTCGATTCCCCATAGCATGGGTGAAACTTCATCTGATTTTCCATGAATAACTTTAATAAAAGTCCAGCTCAAAAATCCCCAGATTATCCCCTGTGTTATACTGAATGTCAGGGGAATTAATAACATGGCAATAAAGGCAGGTATGGCATTATCCATCTCACTCCAGGCAATTTTCCTCACAGGTTTCATCATAAAGACACCAACCAAAACCAATGCAGGTGCTGTGGCTATTCCAGGAATTATCGAGAGCAGGGGTGATAAAAACATGAACGGGAGAAACAAGAGTCCTGCAACAACGGCCGTTAATCCTGTTTTTCCACCTTCCTCAATACCCGTAGCAGATTCAATATAGCTGGTTCCAGAACTGGTCCCCACGAGCCCGGAGATGGTGGTTGAGAATCCATCTACCACAAGTGATTGCGTAATGTTACGTGGTTCACCATCCTCACCTTTCAAATCTCCTGCTTCAGCCACTCCGACAAAAGTTGAGATACTGTCAAACATATCTGTAAAGAGAAACGCAAAAATCACCGGTATCATTGCAAATTTTAAAGCTCCTACAAGATCAAGGGCAAATAGCAGTGAAAAATCCGGTGCGGCAAATATCCCATTATAACTCACAAGTGTGGAGGTCCCAAAATTTATACTACTGGCATCTCCCCACCATCTCCCGATAGGAATAGCAAGTAGGGTTGTTGCCATAATACCAATAATTAAAGCGCCTTTATATCTGGCAACGACCAATACAGATGTTATCAATAGTCCAATGAGAAATGTAATGACTGCCGGAGTGAGTTCACCCATTCCTACAAGGGTTGCAGGGTTCGCGACTATAAAATTAGCATTCTTGAATCCAATAAAGGTGATAAAAAGACCAATACCAGCAGCAATTGCATACCGGAGTTGAGTCGGGATCGCCTTGACGATCAGCGTCCGAATGTTAAAGATTGAAAGCAGGAGAAATACTATCCCGGAAAGAAAAACTGCACCCAGGGCAGTTTCCCAGGGGATTCCCATTCCCAAAACTATCCCATAGGTAAAGAATGCATTGATGCCCATCCCTGGTGCCAGGAGGATTGGATTGTTGGCATATAACCCCATGGCAATTGAACTGAAAGCACTTACCAGAACAGTCGCGGTTAGAACAGCCGGGAAGGACATGCCAGTGGCACTAAGTATAGCCGGGTTAACCACTATAATGTACATGGTCGCAAGAAAACTTGTGATACCAGCGATAACTTCAGTTTTTACATCGCTACCTACTGCATTCAGGTCAAAACTTTTGAACATGTCTAAATCTCCCTGGATAATTTTTGTTATGGCTCGTTCGCTGTCAATGTGTGGAGCCGAGGAGGATCGAACTCCCGACCTCCCCGCTTTGGCGGGGACCTCCCCGCCTTGGAGTGGCGCTCTCCCAGCCGAGCTACGGCCCCGAACAAAGCGAGCATTTAAGGCTGACAATATTAGCTGCGACCTAAATAAATTCCAAAATGAATTCTGTGTATTTCTGGGTTTAGCGTGACAATATTGATTCCCAGCTTGGCCATATATGCTAATCCGGTACACCTGAATTCACTAAAAAACATTCTCATTACAAGTATTTAATCCTGCCAATTTGTAAAGCTTGAAAAACATTCGTTGACGAAGGTGCATGGGGTCTATTTTGAATGCGACTCAGTCTATCTATGAAAAGGGCAGCTCTTATGAATGTGTATTTGAAAACTTCCATCCTCATTATCCTACTGGTAACAACTCTATTCTCCCAATCAGATGAACCCAGGGTTGAGATTTATCACCCCTCACAAGACATGCCATTCTGGGTAGACCAAATTGAAGTAGCAGGCAACATTCCTGATGGATCACAAGTTGCGGTAAATGGTGAAAAGGTTAGTCCTGATCAAGAAGGTCTGTTCCGTCACATGGTTACGCTCACCGAACCTGAAGTCTTCATTCATATCGCTGAAACACGGGGCAATCAGGAATATCTAGATACGATCAGAGTATTTCACCGAAACCTGGATCAAATGACACCCGACAGTGTTTTCATCAATAACAATATTCCTGCTGAGCTAGCCATCCATTTCGGGTCACCTCGGAGTGGTAAATATTATGGCTCTGAAGTCAGTCTTAGGGGGCGAACCCATCCTGATGCAACGCTCTTTATGAATGGAGACACAGTCGATGTATATGCATCTGGATCCTTTGCCTCACATGTTCAAATCCAACCTGGAGAAAACGTGTTTGCATTTGTTGCGACCTGGAATGGCGTGGAAGTCAGAGATACAATCCAGCTCTCCCGCCCCCTTCCCCCTCCTACTCCAGAAGCTCTGGTCGAAAAATCAGCCAAACCTCGCCGGGAACGTTGGATTCTGGCAGATGAGCACCTCCAGTTGGGAATTCAAGGTCCTGAGTTAAAAAAGGTTTACTTCAAAATACCCGGGCTCACTGGCTGGCAGTTAATGGATGAGACCAGACCAGGAATCTATAGCGCAACCGCTCGCCTTATCGGTGTTGACCATGAAATGAACACAAAAGTTTTATATCGCATCGGATCATTTTCGAAGCGGGTGAGTAGCGCTCCCTTGCGTATCCTCACAGATGCCCTGGGCGGACTCAGCATCGAGGAAGACACACGTGTTTACGACACACCTACAACGGATCAATTGCTCTTCCCCATGACTGACTCAGTCTCATTTCAGATTGTTGGACTTGAAAACCGGATGTACAAGATTCGTCTGGGCCAATACCGCACAGGCTATGTACGAGCCGCCAACATCAAACTCGACCCCACCAGCAAATTGACAGCACCCCACTACCTGGGTTCCATGCGTTCAGAAATTGTAGAGGACTGGACCATATTCCGGATGTACACCGGTTCGACTCGTTTGCCTTTTGAAATCAAAGAAAAAGCCATTCCCGCTAGACTGGAGCTCAAGGTCTATGGTGCCAAGCAAGGCTGGGAATGGACAACCTACCCAGAGGATAATTCCACAATCGCATATCTTGAGCGCAGTCAACCCGAGGATTTTGTCTGGCAAATGGATTTCTATCCCCAACATCGTTTCTGGGGTTGGTATGGACGTTATGAGGGTGATTATCTGGTTATCGGTGTAAGGAAAGCCCCTGAAATATCAAAATCAGCCCCCTTTGCAAACATATCAATTGAAATTGATCCTGGTCATGGAGGCTGGCAAAGAGGCGCTGTCGGTCCTGCTGGCTATTGTGAAGCGGATGCGAATCTTCGCTATTCATTAAAATTAGAGAAATTGCTCAGAGATGCTGGTGCGGAAGTATTCATTACCCGAACCGTGGATAGACAATTAAGTCTGTCTGACCGTGCGACAAAAGCGCGGGAAGATAGTGTCCACATATTTATATGGGCGCATAACAATGCTCCAGGTTCTCGACGAGATATCAAGGAGGCCAGTGGTTCGTCAACCTTCTTTACCTGGCCAAGCTCAAAAGCACTGAGTGATAAGATCTATCCACATCTGGGAACAATGGGAATAGCCACTTCAGGGAAAGTCGCTCGTTATTATTACTATATGACACGTCAAACTGAATATCTGGTCTATCTCATTGAAGGTGCATTCATGACAAACCCAGAAGAAGAGATGTTTCTTTTATCTGAAGAAGGCCTGGATGCGCTTGCTCAGTCAGCGTTTAAAGGACTAGAAACCTTTCTGCTGGAACAAGCCAATTCAGAGTGATGCCCTATAAAAATATCCTTTGCTACTAGCAAGTTAAGCTTCACTTTTCAGGTTTCTATCCGCCACGTAACAATCTAGATTGTATGCCTGTACAAAATAGGCTGTTACAGCCAGACACTAGGATGATGAACGAGCAATGAGAGGAATAGAAACTGATGCCACTTTTTAATTTGAGCGCAATGAAATACAGCGAGTTACCCAAAGGACAATCCGCCTATATTTTTGGGATATTCTCAGACATAGGCATTCCCGCTGACTTCAAAACCGCCCACCCCAACCTCTCGAAACAGATCACGCTTGCTCTCGAGAATGGCGAGTTTAAGGCAAAATCAAATCAATCCATGGTCTTTTACACCGCTGACTGTGAGACATCAAAACGCTATATCGCTTTAGGGCTGGGTGAATCAGAAAAGTATGATTCAGATATGCTGCGCCAGGTTGCAGCAACTGCAGCTAAACGTGTCATCGAGTTGAAGTTGACCTCATTTGCCATTGAATATATGGGAGAAACCCTATTGGCACCGGATGATGCTCAAGCTCTGGCTGAGGGTCTGGTCATGGGTGGCTATCGCTTTCTGAATTACAAGAAATCTGATGATGATTATGCCGGAATTGAAGAAGCCATTGTTCTGGGTGATGCTGATATTGCTGATGCAATCGCCTATGGAATGAATATTTCAACTGGTGTAGTTGTCGCCAGGGATCTGGGAAACCATCCTTCCAATATTGCGACCCCCACCTATCTTGCTGATACGGCTGAAGCCATTGCAAAAAAAGGCGGGATGAAAACCACTATCTATGAGCGCGAAGATTTTGAAAAATTAGGATTTGGAGGTATCCAGGGTGTTGCCCAGGGTTCTGATGTTCCACCAAAGTTCATCATAATGGAGTACATGGGTGGAGACAAAGATGCCAAGACTTTAGGTCTCGTTGGAAAGGGTCTTACCTTTGATTCTGGTGGTATATCAATCAAACCTTCTGCAGGCATGGATGAGATGAAGTTTGATATGCTGGGGGGCGCTGCCGTTTTAGGTATCATGGCTGCCGTGGCTGAAATTAAACCCAACCTGAATATTATTGCTGTCGTTCCAGCTACCGAAAATATGAATGGTGGCGAAGCATACAAACCGGGTGACATTCTCACCGCCTACAATGGCAAAACAATTGAAATTCTAAATACAGATGCTGAAGGTCGTCTGATCCTGGCTGATGGTCTCTCCTACATCACTGATAAGTATGAACTGGATGGTTTGGTGGATTTTGCCACACTTACAGGTGCAGTTGTCGTGGCATTGGGTCACCGCTATAGTGGTATGATGACCAATGATCAAGACTTTGCAGATGAAATCATTTGTGTCGGCAAAAGGTCACAGGATCGGGTCTGGCAAATGCCCCTGGATGATGAGTATGCTGAAGACATTAAATCTAAGATTGCAGATATAAAGAATACTGGTGCCGCCCGTGAGGCCGGTACAATCGCAGCAGGTGCATTCCTGCGGGAATTCGTAAAAGAAGGCACCCCCTGGTGTCATGTAGATATTGCAGGTTCGGGATGGCTTAAAAAAGGACGTCCTTACCACCCTGAAGGTCCTACCGGTGCTGGGGTTAGACTCATCATGGAATTGATCCGAAGCTGGGAAAAATAAATTTATGCGGACTTACCGACTCGCCGTAGACGGTATGGGTGGTGATAATGCACCCCGAGCCATCGTTGAAGGTGTTTGCCGAGCGGCAGAAGCTGGCGATCTCCACATTCTTCTCGCCGGAGATGAGGAGATTCTGGAATCAGAGCTTGCTCGCTTTCCCAAGGTCCGTGAGTATATCGAAATTATCCATGCCCCTCATGCAATACCCATGGATGCTAAGCCCAAGGAGATTTTCGAAAAATATCCTGAGTCTTCAATGATCAAGGCTGCAGAAATCGTATCCACAGGCCAGGCAGAAGCGCTGATTTCCGCTGGTAACACCGGAGCCCTCATTCTCGCCAGTGCGCAGACCATCCCAAGAATCAAAGGGGTTCACAGAACCGCATTGGCTGCTGTCTACCCAACCCACAACGAGCTGGACCGCAAAGATATTTTTTCACTCATCCTTGATGTGGGTGCAAACATTACAGTGGATCGAGATCATATGATCCATTTTGCCCTCATGGGGAATGCTTATGCACAGAAAGTGACTGGGATCGAAAGACCCCTCGTTGGACTATTAAATATGGGGAGTGAAAATTCCAAGGGTGGTCCGAAGTACGTAGAAGTGAATCGAATCCTGGAATCCTTACCTCAGATCAACTTTTATGGTAACATTGAAGGCAGTGATCTGATGAAAGGTGTGGTTGATGTAGTGGTCACTGAGGGTTTCAAAGGAAACATTGCTGTCAAGACCATGGAAGGTGTTGCTGAAGCTGCCATGGGCTTAGGCAAACTGGCTGTGAAAAAAAAGCTCATCTGGAAGCTGGGAATGATCATGCTCTCTGGTGGAATTCGAAAAGTTAAGAAGATCAGTGACTATCAGGAGTATGGTGGTGCGCCAATCCTGGGTCTGGAGAAGCTGGTATTAAAATGTCATGGAAGATCAACCCCCCGCGCCATTGACAACGCCATAAAGCTCGCTGTAAAATGTGCACGTGATGATCTGGTCAGCAATATGAAGCAAGCTATCAATGCTTTTGAGCAAGAGTTTACAAGACCGGACTATGATCATATCACAGGTTACGACACATAAATTCCTATCTCAAGATCCAGAAATAAATATTGATATCGTAGCACCCAGACTTAAAATTGTTTGAATCCGAGTGATGTAGATGAAACAGCTGAATCAAATGTCGATATTAACTCGTTTGTTCTTTGTAATATGCCTGACAGGCATCCTCTCCGCGGAGGGGTTCAGGGTTAGTGAAGGTGCCGAGCTGGCTTCCTTTGCCCAGGATGTATATCGTCAACGTGGTATCGATATGCCACGTTCAAATTTTGCCCTGGAAAACAGCGAGACCTGGGGAAGAATTTTTGTTATTCGCCTATTAAGCCGACAATCCACCTTATCTGATGACCTGTTGCAGGCTTTTCTAGTGGGTGGTGCTGTCTCCCAACACGCGATATCCCCAATCAGCAGGATAATCGTGGTCTCTGATATTGAATTCAGTGTCCGGGAGTCATTGATCCTCAGCGCCAGTGGAGATTGTTGCGAAAAGTTGTACAACAACCGGATGACATCTGATGTTTTTACTCAGGATTGTTTACGGATGCAATAATATTTAACTGATTGAAATATTAAAAAGGAGAATAAAATGTTCAAGAAATCAATGCTATTTATTAGCTCTAGCCTACTTATGGCATCTTCTGTCTTTGCTGCTAGCCCCTTCGATGTTTCCATTTGGGAACGCTATGCTGAAGGTCTGGGCTGGGCAGTTGTCGCCGCCATAGGTTTTTCAGTTGGTGTTGCTATTGCACTTAAGGTTTTCGATTGGTTCTCATCTGATATTGAAGAATGGGAAGAAATCAAAAAAGGTAACTGGTCTGTGGCAATGATCTTTGTCTCAATGATCGTGATGATCGGTCTCTTGGTACACAAAGTTATCTAATTAGATTTTAAAAGAATTACTAAAGGGCGAGAGAGATCTTGCCCTTTTTTTATGCAAACAACTCTTGGAGGGTTTCCAACTCTTCTAACAGCTGCAGATACTCATCTTCCAAGCTTTCTTTACGTGACATAGCTGCTTGAATTTTTTCATACTCTGTAGCTGTACCCGGGTCCTCAAGAATTGAATCCTGCTCAGCAATAGCAGTTTCACAAGCTGAAATCAGCTGGGGAAGTTTCTTGAGACGATTAGACTGTTTTTTTCTGTCCAGGTATTCTTCATTCCCTGCTGAACGTCGGAGTTTCGAAATATTTTCATTTGTAGGGCTCTGTGGTTCAACCTCAACCTGACTTTTCCGCCACAAATAATATTCATAGTTACCCGGGTAAATTTGAATGCTGCCCTGGTCCACCTCAATGATTGTGTTTGTAACAGCATTTAGAAAATGTCTATCATGAGAGATACAAACCATGGTTCCAGAGAAGCTGGCGATAGCTTCCTGTACAACATCTCTTGAGCGCATGTCCAGGTGATTGGTTGGTTCATCTAATAAAATCAAGTGAGATGGTGTGGACAACATCTTAGCCAGTGCCAGTCGGGAAATTTCACCTCCACTCAAAACCTTGATCTTTTTTTCAACTGTATCGCCAGAGAAAAGGAAACTCCCGAGGTAGGTGCGTACTTCAGTAGTCAACCATTTGGGATTATCATTAGAAATCAGGTTATAAATGGTTTCCTCAAGAGGTAAAGCTTCAAATTGATGCTGTGCGAAGTAAGCGCTTTCCACGCCCTCACCCCATTTCAATGTGCCTGCAGTCAACGATTCAGTCTGGGCCAGCATTTTCAGCAGGGTTGATTTTCCAGCACCATTGGGTCCCACCAGCCCGATCTTTTGTTCACGTTCAAGCTGCCAATTAAGGTTCTTGAATACCTGAAGATCACCATATGCCTTATCAACATGTTGAAATTCCGCTACAAATCTGGCCGATCTTCCAGGTTGGGGTGTACGCACCGCGATATGACTCTGAGCCCCTTCAGGTGGTAAAATCCGCTCGAGCTTTTCAAGACTTTTCACCCGACTCTGCACCTGGCTGGCTTTACTGTCCTTATAACGAAATCGTTCGATGAACCGTTCAGTTTCTGCAATCAATTTCTGCTGATTCCGATAGGCAGCTGCCTGTTGATCCAGTCTCAGCTCCTTCTCGGCGACGTAGCTGGAATAATTCCCTGCATAAACATGAATCGTCATGTGGTCAATTTCAAAAATCTGATTGATGGTTTTATCCAGAAATGTTCTGTCATGACTGATTAACACCAGCGCTCCAGCCCACTCCCTGAGAAATGTTTCCAACCAGATCAGGGATGCCAGATCCAAATGGTTTGTTGGTTCATCCAGCAAAAGGATGTCGGGTTTTTTAAAAAGCAGTTTTGCCAGGGCAACGCGCATCCGCCAGCCACCGCTGAATTGCTCTAACGGGACCTTCATCTGCTCCATACTAAATCCGAGTCCGCCCAGGACTTTCTTGGCTTGAGATTCTATACTCCAGCCATCCAGTCTCTCAAATTCAGCCTGCAATTGTCCTAGCTTATCAAGCAACTTCTGGTCATCGGGATGCTCAGCTATTTCGAGGGATATGTTTTCAATCCGGGTTTCCAGTTCAGCAATTTCTGGAATCTCATTCAGGACTTCGTGGAGAATGGTTTCTTTTGAGGTTGAGGTTATCTCCTGAGGAAGATAGCCAATAGTGATTTTCTTATCAATCTGAACCTGCCCATGATCTCCCTCCTCTTCACCCATGATCATTCGTAGAAGAGTGGTTTTACCCGACCCATTGGGTCCTACCAGACCAACACGTGATCCCTTTTTGATGACCAGATCTAGCGATTTAAACAGCGTCTTATCTGGATAGGATTTGGTAATATTGTGTAGGTTAATCATGGAGAAAAACTATGAGGGTAGCTTATACTTCCGTTTTTCTTGCTCTTCATGCTCACGATAAAGTGTGAGGACATGTCCAATGAGACTGACAAATTGTGACTGTGAACCCTTCATAATTTCATCCAAAAAGCTTTCTTTCTCTTCCTTAAAAGCTATGAATTTTACTTTGATCAGTTCATGGGCAACTAGCGCAGCCTGGATACTCTGAATAGACTGTTCTGTTACGCCAGATTTTCCAATCTGCACCAGAGGTCGTAGCAGATGCGCTTTAGATTTTAAATAACTCTTCTGTTTTGATGTCAACGCGTCCATGTTGTCTCCTTAGCCCCTATCCATCCCACGTAACGGTTCATCCAGGGGTAGTTTGAGATCGTTATCATCTCGACCTCTTTTTAAAAAATCATTGATAAGGATGTGATAAAAACTCACACCCACAGCATACAGAATAGCTGTAACAACAAAAATCTGATAATACTCCAGATCTATCTGTCTGAGATATTGAAATACTTTAGCACTGATAAACCAGGAAGCACTCCAGATACTTGAGCTCAAGGCTGAAATCAGTTCCTGGTTTCTGGGACCAACATACTTCATTCCAAGCTCACTGGTCATGGGACCGGCCATGTTCATGAGTGGCTGGCGTAGCATAAAGGCTGCAATGGCAACATAAAATGCCCAGGAATAGACCTGAGCCACCTGGGTCATTGCAAGTACGACCAGGAAAAATATTGCAAGCCATTGTGGAATGAGAATGGCAACCCGAAAACCAAACTTTCGCCTGACTATAGGAATAATCAGGGTTGAGGTAAATACGATGGCTGCTGTTGACGCCCCCATGAGGCTGAACGTGTCAGAATCAACTTTGAAAACGCTATTGAAAAACAAATTTACAAACGGGATTGTCAAGCCAGCTCCAATGGCAATGAGCATATTGGGTGTCAGTACTCTAAATATCAATTTCCAGTCATAGTGCGTTGTCAATTCTTTAAAATTACTTAGAAACTCTTTTGATTTGGATCTGGGTTTTGACTCCTTCATGAACATGACCAGCAAAACTGAAAATGAACTAATTCCAATGATGATGAGCATAATATGGTACTCATCCAGGGGATAATTATAGCTACCGAATTGAATGTGCTCAACTCTGGACAGGATGTTAATTATAAATCCAGAAACAATGGTAGCCAGAGACCATGTGGAGAAGTTCAGAGAGATAGCTTCAGAAACAACACCCTCTGGCGCTGTCCGCATGATGTAAGGCAAACTGCACACATTGAGTATCATAAAGGATAATCCCCACATCACAAATCCAAACGTGATGCGCGTCTCATTGCCGCTCTGTATTGAGAGTAACAAAAAGGTACTGAAGAATGGAACCAGTACCGCGCTAGCCATCAAGAAGGGTTTAAGCGCTTTACCTTTGATGAATATTCCTAACGGGAAGGCAAAACAGAGAATACCCAGAAAACGAAATGAGTTGAACTGAGCAATAGATTCATCAACATACCCCATTTTCCTGAGATAGATGTTCAAGATCAGGATGAATCCGGCATTGATCATGTGAATTAGAAAGGCTGCTGATATCATCAACAGGATTGAGCGGGGTATCTTGCGATAGCGATCCAGAAATTTCATTTTATTGATTGGACTTTATTCGCAGTCCGGCATCTATATAAAAATCTAAAAAGATCAGATTATCTTGATTTTTTGGCTCGCATGCGAAGGCCATCAAATTCACAACTCTTGCACTGATATCTACGAATTTTAAGAAAGAATACCCTGGATGCTATCCTCTGGATAAGGTCGCGATGTACATGGATCAGGTCGCCCCCACAATCTGGACATTCAGAAAGCTCGTGAAAGCGAATAATTGCTTTTTGTCTCACGCGGTATGTCAGCAGCAAGAACGCTACGATAATCAGGAATGTTCCAACAATGTCTGAAGTCTCAAAAGCTTCAGCGGTTCCAAGTATTGCGCCTAGAAAATGACTGAAACCCTGGGTGATTGACTGAAAAAGGGATACGATCCCATGAAACACATAACTTTTAATTTCCATTCTTTCAAAAAGGAGAAAAACACCAAAGAGAAATATGACCCCGATGATTATTTCTACACCAAAGTCGTGCAGGATGGTTTTCTCGTGGCGTTTACTTCTTTTTCTACGGCGCTGCTTTTTTACAGGTGCATTCATGTATTTATCTATTCCTCATTCAGTTCTGAGCATATGAAACTAAATCAAACCCCCTCTCCATACACTTAAAATTTTTATCCCCCTACACATTGCTCCTCCCTGATCACATCCTATGGTCCCTGGAATCAAATTGCATTGGAAAGCGGGTTTATCGTTTTATCTTCAACAATGTCCTCTGAAATATCAGCACAAATATCATTTTTATACACTTTCAAGATGCCTGATGATAGATCTTTCGATTTCGAAATTTTACTGAACTCCAAAGACCTTACCTATCAAACGCAGACTTCCCAGGACCGCCCTGAATGGACCGTTATGGAATTTCACCAATGCGAGGATTGCCCGCTCGCGGATGCTGATTTTCCTCATTGTCCTGTTGCTTTAAATCTCCATGATATAGTAACAACTTTTAAAAGTGATGTGTCATACGACCTGGTAGACATAAGCATCAAATCGGATGAGAGAACCTATTCCAAAGAGAAGGTCACCATGCAAAGTGGATTGAGTTCAATCCTCGGAATCATCATGGTCACAAGTGGCTGCCCATCCCTGGATTATTTGCGACCTATGGTCAAGACCCACCTCCCCTTTGCCAGTATTAATGAATCAATCTACAGAGCGATGTCCATGTATCTCCTGGCCCAGTTTACACGGGCAAAAAATGGACTTGAGCCTGACTGGACGCTGGAAGGATTGAGCAAAATCTACGAAAAGATTGATCAGATCAATATTAGTATGGTCAAAAGACTTCAAGCAGCTACTGAGCAAGATGCAAGTCTGAATGCTGTAGTCATCCTGGATTCATTCGCAAAAATGGTCCCCATGACCATTGATGGCTCCTTTGGACAACTGGAGAGTCTCTTCTGGCCCTATCTGGATTAGCCCAGATTCTATAGTCATACTGTTTACAAATCTTTAGCCTTAAAAGTCGCATCATACATGTGTTTATTCAACCAGTTATAGACAAGGTTTGCCCTATCCAATAAGAAGCGTGGATCATCTTCCTTTACAATGGATAGATCAAACAGATCGAGTTGCTCACCCACCTTGCATATCCGTCCGTCCTTGAGAATAACCTCCTTGAGAGCACCATTTTCAAATAAATAGACAGGATCATCTGGATTGCCTTCAATTTTTAAGTGATCCATTCGAAACCTATGATTGAACCTCTGCCTATTAAAGAAACCATCACAAAATACCAGATCTTCTCTCAGTCGTTTGCCATGCTCAAATCGTAGTTCCTTAATGCAGATATTTATTTCATTTTCAATTCTTGAAATGATACCAGGATCAGTACCCTCCAGGAACTGGGCAACCTCAGTAGTGATCTGTTCATATCGAGCATCAACCTCCGGTAGAACACAGGGACCCAGACATTGCCCCAAATCCAGTTCTATACAGCTTTTCATTGGCTTGGATTCTGTGCAGGATCTAAACCCCAGGTACCTGGAAAATATTTGCTGGAGACGTTCTATAAAGAAGCGATCTCGAAATGGTCCATAGTAAGGCGTTTTAATCTGAGTTGGATCCTCCAGGGTTACCATTCTGGGAAAAGGGTCTTCACTGAGCTGGACATAGCGATAATCTTTGAATTGTTTCTGGCGGATATTGTAGAGGGGTAGATATTTTTTGATGAGTGCATCTTCCAGCAGCAGTGCCAGTAACTCAGTCTCTGTCTCAATATGGCGTAAGCGTTTGGCTTCATGAGCCATGCGCTGGAGTCTCTCATCCAGATCAGAATTATCTGATCTCAGATATGAGCCAACCCGATTTCTAAGGTTTACGGATTTTCCGATATACAAGGGATAGTCCCGCTGATCCAGAAAGAGGTATACACCAGAAGCTCTGGGTAACCCCTGTTGATCCTGTCGCAGTTCTTCAGCAATATCCATCTTAGCTTTTCGTTTTCATTCTATGGTAAGTGGAACTTCCAGGGGGCGGCAAAATTTCAACATTAATCGTTTCCGAAAAGAGCTCTCGCATGGATGTGATTTTAACAAACTCGAGTTGTTTGACTGATGTGCATCGAATGCGGAGAATTGAATCCGCGGGTAGGCTTTCCATCCTCGATCGAAGATCTGCAACAAGTGTTGCCTCATCTATAATTTCTGGCTTCAATTCCCATTCAAGCATAAGTCGGCTTGGTAATGGTTCAAATTCCCAGACCATCTCTTCTCTGGAGAGCTCAAGCATGAAATAGCCCTTTGTCTCCTCTCGTTCCGCATAGGAAGTACGTTCAATAGAGCCCGGGAAAATAATTGGAGGGCCAGATACTGCTGTGAGTACCTGCTGTCTGTGAATGTGACCACAGAGTACGAGATCTAGAGCTGAAGGGAATTGATGCCGCCCAATTACATCAGGTCCACGTCTGAATCGATAATTCTGTGTACCGACAACGGCATCTTCAATGGATTGGTGGATACAAAGTACCTTTCTATCAGCTGAGGTATCCAGTAGGTGTGAATCAGCTATAGCACCTTGGAAATTTTCAGAACTCTGGTTTCTTATATTGGGAAACCCTCCGAAAGCCACCTTTAAACCACCTCTATTGATGGAGAATGTGCGTGGGCGATCAAAAATATGCATCCTGGGGTGATGAAATAGTGGAGAAACAGGTAATCTTGATCGTTCATGATTACCAGGCACCATGAGAATATCTATACCAGACTCTAAAACGGGCAATAGGGGTTCATATGTTTTCTCGATTATGGGTCGCGGTATCTTGGACCGGAAAAAAACATCTCCGCCGTGAACAATGGCATCGACTTTTTCCTTCATAGCATGATTGAGAATTGTATGATAGTTGGCAAAAAAATCCAAACCACGTCTCCGCCGTTTTATTCTTGGTCTGATTGGATAGTCAAAGCCAAGATGGGAGTCAGCGAATAATAGAACCTTCATCTACTGAAGTTTTCACTGATTGGTATTGGATTCATTGACACAAAGTCCTTATTGTTATGTCTCACCCTCTGGATTGGAGTATCCACATAAATCTTTGTTTAATAGGCATATAAAGCATTCCCGTTTTTACGGGAACATGATTTATCCCCATCCTGGTCAGGAAAACCGGGTTGGTAACCTTTTACCCATACCAAGATATGCACAATCTTCATTGAAGCGAGATTGATCTTTCAATCCCTTTGGATACGTAGAGTCCTACATCCTATCAGCAGCTTACAATTTGATTCTCCTTCAATGAATTCCACCTTATGTTGGAGGCATGAAGGTTCAATCATTTATAAAATCATGGCCAGCCATGTGGCTCTGGATGCAGCATCTGGATGAAGCATTAAAGGGAGCTACACTACACATGGCTTACACATTTCGTAAGGCACGTCTGGATCTCCATTTCTCAAAAGACCAACAGGACATACAGCTTTCATGGGAAAAGCAGGGTAATCAAGCCCTATTGACTTCCACTGAAAATCCATCGCTTCCACGTCGTAGAGTAGCAGTTTTGAAACATATCCATGAAGGTGAGCAGGTTCAAGCTATTCAGCTTCATTCGAAAGATCGACTTTTGAAACTTCGTTTTGAGAGTGGCTATGAGTTAATCATAGGACTCTATCCTGCCGCCCTGAATGTCTACTTGATGAAGGATAGAGCATGTATTGATAGTTTCCTGAAGCAGTCAGATGTTTCCATAGTAGATCATGGGTGGCTGTCTGCCTCAGATCCACTTCCAGAATCAATACCAGGACCAACACTATCACCTGAGCAACTTCTAGCGGCAAAAAGGGGAATATCAGTAGACTGGGATACCTCCACAATCAACTTCGCTCCTGAAACTACCGCCGAATTGTTATCCATCCGCGAGCTGGTAATTGAGTCCTTCCGCCATGGTAAAAAGCCCAAGCAGGCTGTGGGTCAACTCCTTCAGAAAACTGCTCGGACTGTTCTCAAGCGTTGGAAGAGCAAAGCTTCAAAAATCGAAGCAGAGTTAAAAGAAGCCCTGACCTGGCAGACGCTAGAGCTTAAGCTCCAAGCTCTTCAGATCGGACTTGGGATGGGTGTCAACTTGAAAACAACTGGAGGTGTGCTTGATATTTCAGCAGAACTTTCTCCAAACAGGGGGCAACTGACATACGAGTTGGACCCGTTGACTCCCCTGCCCCAACATATTGAGAACACGGCTAAAAAGATCCGGAAGTACCGGAGTAAACTTGACCAGCTCGATGGTGTTTTAAAGAGAGTTCAATCAGATATTGTTGAGCTGGAGGGGATTGTAGAGACAAAGGATGACAATAAGCTGCAATCCTTTCTGCAGGAGCATGGTGAAGCATTAGATAAGTCGGGTAAACAGCAGGTTGAGCGTAAACCTTACAAGCAGTACAAATCTCCCAGCAATTTTGATATTCTTGTCGGTCGCACTTCAACTGACAATGATACGCTAACTTTCAAGGTTGCTAGTAAACACGATTGGTGGTTCCATGCCAGGCAGGTGCGTGGATCACACGTTATTCTACGCACAGGGACTCAGACTCCTGATCATGCGGATATTGTTGCCGCGGCTGAGCATGCTGCACTGAATTCCAAAGCCAAACATTCGGGCCTGGTAGTGGTTCAATACTGTCAGCGTAAACATCTGAGCAAACCGAAGGGATCAAACCCTGGGACTGTACTTGTCCACCAGGAACAATCCATCACGATCAGTCTTGATTAATATATAGAAGTAAGTGTTATTCAGGAGACATAAGGTCGGAGCTGATCTCATCGGTAAGCGCCCAGCCCTGTGGACTCAACATAGCATGATTGTTCTTAACAACGATCTTATCTGCCCATTTCAAAAATATATCATCTTTTGTTTCCAACAGATCTTCATCAAACTCCAATGAGAATTCATCCAAATCAAGACCTTCTGTCAGACGCAAGCGAGTTAGGATCATTTCATTTCTTGCCATAGTTCTAGAAATTTGTTCTGATTCATCTATGGCAGAGCCTGTCGCATTCATATCCCTCAGGTATTGATCCAGGTTTCTGATATTCCAATGCCTCCGGTGACTGAAATAAGAATGGGCGGCTGGTCCAAACCCCAAGTACTCTACGCCTCTCCAGTAATTCAAGTTGTGTCTACACTGATATCCTGGTCTAGAGTGATTTGATATTTCATAGTTGGGATAACCCTCTGCCTCAAGAAACTCACGTCCCCAGGCATACATGCCATTGTCTACAGTCTCCTCCAACATCTTGATATGCCCGGCATCCACCCATCGGTGTAAGGCAGTCCCTTCTTCTACAGTAAGCGAATAGGTCGAAATATGCTCGGGATTCATGGATACCAAGTGTTTCAAGTCACCGATCCATTGATCTCTGCTTTGTCCCGGGATGGCAAAGATTAGATCTGCAGAAACATTGTCAAAGCCTGCCTGACGCACATCATCATAAGTTGAAAAACTCTTCTCAACGGTATGGATACGACTCATGAATTTTAACAGCTCAGGTTGGAAACTCTGCATACCAATACTGATACGATTGATTCCCAATTGTCTATACGCTAGTAAATTTTCCAGACTGGCTTCACCTGGATTAACCTCCATACCAATTTCCATTTGATCCGCATGAGGTGCCAAATTTAACAGACGATTCAGAAGCAATTCCAAATGAGGTGGTGCCAGGAGATTTGGTGTCCCCCCGCCAAAAAATATGGTATCAATATAATGGTTGGATAAATCATGCCGTTTGCCTGCCTGACGTATCTCTTTCAAAGTGGCTTGCAGGTATGCGGGTATTGAGTTTTCTCTACCAATGATGGAGTAAAAATCACAATAGGTACATTTAGCCTTACAGAATGGTACATGGATATACACGGCAAGAGGTTTAGGTGTATTTGTCATGCAGGAATGTAGAAGAAATTAGAATTACTGGTTCATATAATTATTTTAATTTGCAACTGTTTCCTTTTGCATGGGGCATGGTCCCGTTTACTTTGCGTGGCAAGATGAATGCTCACCATCCAATCTTCCGAAACCTTCAAAAATGCTTACAGCCAACACACATGCACCTGAGGATGGGTAAAAATGTCATGATGTTTCAACACAATATTCAACCAACGTTTTAAGAGGTTCACCATGCAAAAATATAAAATCTGGGACGCCATTACTTTTGATGATGTACTTCTGGTGCCAGCCCAATCAGATGTATTACCAAATGATGTGGATGTCTCCACAACCCTGACAAAAAATATCCACCTGAATATTCCGCTTATGTCTGCATCCATGGATACAGTGACTGAGTCTAAGATGGCTATTGCCATGGCTCGGGTTGGTGGGATTGGCATCATTCATAAAAACTTAACACCTGAGCAGCAAGCGCTTGAAGTCGATAAAGTGAAGCGATCTCAGCACGGGGTCATTACAGATCCCTTTTCATTGACACCAAAACATACAGTAGGTGATGCTGCTGACCTCATGGCTCGCTATCACATCTCTGGTGTACCCGTGGTTGTCGATGGAAAACTTTTGGGAATAATCACCAATCGGGATATTCGCTTCGAAGAGGACTTTAGTCGTCTGATCCAGGATGCCATGACCCATGAAAATCTGATCACCGGAAACGTTTCAACAACTCTCCAGGAAGCAGGGGCATTGATGAAGCAGTATAAGATCGAAAAACTACCGCTCATCGATGATGAAAATAATCTCAAAGGTTTAATCACCATTAAAGACATCGAAAAGGCTGTTGAATACCCGAACTCAGCCACTGATTCTAATGGTAGACTCCTGGTTGGAGCAGCTGTAGGTGCCCGGATGGAATCTTTAGACAGACTTGAAGTTCTCATGAAGTCTGGCGTGGATGTCATTGTGGTGGACACTGCACACGGTCATTCAAAGAACGTCACTGAGATTGTAAAATCCATCAAATCAAAATATCCCAAAATCCAGATCATTGCTGGCAATGTGGCTACAGGTGAGGCAACTGAAGCACTTATCAAGGCAGGAGCAGATGCAGTAAAAGTCGGCATCGGTCCCGGATCCATATGTACAACTCGCATTGTTGCAGGTGTTGGAATGCCTCAAATCAGTGCGATCTCAGATTGTGCCGAAGTCGCCAATAAATATGACGTGCCTATCATTGCTGATGGTGGTGTCAAATTTTCAGGGGATTTACCGAAGGCAATTGCTGCCGGTGCATCAGTTATTATGATCGGCGGACTACTTGCCGGAACTGATGAAAGCCCGGGTCATAAGGAGTTTTATCAGGGTCGAGCCTATAAAGTTTATCGCGGTATGGGTTCCATCTCAGCTATGAATGCCGGGAGTGCTGACCGCTACTTCCAAGAATCCACTCAGAAACTGGTTCCAGAGGGTATTGAAGGTCGTGTCCCCTATCGAGGTGCCCTCAAGGATGTGGTCTATCAACTGGTTGGTGGATTGAGATCTGGAATGGGTTATTGTGGTACACCGAGCATTGAAGATTTGCGTAACAATGGACAGTTTGTCAAGATCAGTGGCGCTGGTTTAAAAGAAAGCCATCCCCATGATGTTCAGGTAACAAAGGAAGCACCCAATTATGGTGCGGATTTCTAAATATTAAGATGATAATTAATCGATCGTTTCTACAGGAGATAGCATGAAAAACACCATCGTCGTTGGTGCTCAATGGGGTGATGAGGGCAAAGGAAAGCTGGTAGATGTACTTGCTGAACAAAGTGATCTGGTTGTCAGATTTAATGGCGGTGGAAATGCCGGTCATACAGTTATGCATGCCGGAGAGACATATAAATTTCATTATATGCCTTCAGGAATGTTGCACAACAAAGTGTGTATCCTTGGTACAGGTGTAGTTATCAATCCTAAGGATCTCCTTGAAGAAATTGATTCATTCACATCGAGTGGTCATAAACCTCAATTAAAAATTAGTGCCCGGGCTCATGTCATTTTCCCACACCACCAGCTCATCGATGCCAAAGGGGGTGGCAAAATTGGTACAACGGGTCGTGGAATTGGTCCTACGTATTCACAGAAAGCCTCTCGTATAAACTTGAGAATGCTGGATCTCATTGCCGATGACGCCGTGGATCGAATCAAAACTGCACTCAAAGATGTTCGAGATATGCTCATCATGGACGAAATTTTCAACGAAGAAGAATTCGCTTCCTACTGTGAAGCGGTCTCTACTGAATACGCCGGATTTGGTGATCAATTCAAACCATTTATTACAGATACTGAAGATCTGGTAAGGATTGCCAGTAAGTCAGAAGAGCAGGTTCTGTTTGAAGGTGCTCAAGGAACCCTTCTGGATCTGAACTATGGAACATATCCTTTTGTGACATCCAGTTCAACACTTGCGGCCGCTGCCTTTGTGGGTGGTGGGGCAATTCCTGGCGTTCCAATCAGAATTCTGGGGATTACAAAAGCCTACACGACTCGAGTCGGTGAGGGGCCATTCCCAACCGAACTTGAGGGTGATGCGGCAGTTAACCTGAGGGAAGCGGGTCATGAATATGGAGCCACGACTGGTAGACCTCGCCGCGTTGGTCATCTGGATCTCTACGCATTACGTTATGCCATCAGAATTTCTGGAATCCAGGAACTGGCAATGACAAAAATAGATACACTAGCCCTCGTGGATGGTGTCAAAGCCTGTATCGGTTATAAAATCGATGGCAATGAAATCGACTATTTTCCTGCTGACGCACCAACGCTTGAACTGGTTGAACCTATTTATAAAGACATTCCCAATATTACTAGTCTTAGCAAAGAGGAATGGCTCACGCTTCAGGGAAAAGCTAAGACTGACCTTCCCGACAGCATTCAGAGTTACATTAAATTCATTGAAGATTTCGTAGAAATCCCCATTACGATCCTGTCCCACGGACCAGAAAGGAATGAAACCATTGTCTTCTGAAGCCCTATTTAACCTATCCCCCCTTGATGGTCGTTATGCCAGCGATCTTCAGGATGTCCAGGAGGTTTTTTCTGAGAGCCGCCTGATCCGAGAGCGTATCCATGTTGAGATGGTTTATCTGAAAGCCTTCCTCAAGGCAACTGGTCGTGCCGATTGGTGGCAGGAGGCGTATATGACCATTTACACGGATCTCAGTGAACGGGATCTGGATTATATCAAAGAGATTGAAAGTCACACCAAGCACGATGTAGCAGCTGTAATTGAATTCATCAAAGTACAGTTACCTGAAAAAGTCCAGCCTTATGTTCATTTTGGCCTGACCTCAGAGGATGTAAATAACCTTTCACACGGTTTGATGATCATTGCTGCCCGGGATATCCTTCTGAAACATCTAAGGGGTCTCATCTCTGAATTATCAGGGTTAGCAAAGGACAACCGGGATCGACGGATGATTGGTCGTACCCATGGTGAAGTTGCAACTCCAACAACCATGGGAAAAGAGCTGGCACTCTATAGTGTGCGCTTTGCAAAAATGTATGCTGAGCTCAAATCCATGAATATCCAGGGTAAAATACTTGGAGCTACTGGCAACTTGAATGCCTTTGTAGGCACCTATCCTGATGTTGACTGGTTTGCATTGACAAAAGAGGTTGTAGAAGAGCTAGGTTTGGAGCATACGTTGTTCAGCCTGCAGATCATGCCGGGTGATACCTATGCTACCCTCCTTGATTCAGTAAAGCGATTAAGTGGTTTGTTAATTGATTATGACCAGAATATCTGGACCTATTTCATGCTGGCATACCTATATCAAAAGGCGGATGCGTCTTCTATTGGATCCTCCACTATGCCACATAAAATCAATCCCATCAAATTCGAAAATTCGGAAGGTAACGCCCAGATTGCAGAGAGTTCACTGACGTTTTTTAGTCAGAAGTTCATGAAAACGCGTCTTCAACGTGATCTCACAGATTCGACGGTGAAACGGAACATTGGTACCGCTTTTGGTCATATTGTGCTGGCAGTTATTTATGCCACACGAGGTACCAGCGATATCCTAATTAATGATGCCAAGATGGATGAAGAACTGGCGAACAATGGGCAATTCTTTTCAGAGTTGGTACAGTTGGTAGAGCGAGATCGGGGTGCATCAGATGGATATGATCACCTGAAAAAACAAACCCGTGGCAAGCGTATGAGCTATGCTGAAATGGTAGAGATGATGACTGCAGCTGGTATTGAAGCAGATACCATTGAAACCTATGTCAAGGGTATGACCGGTGTTATTTGTGATAAGGCACTTGAAGAAGTCGAACGGCTGATAGCTTAATTCTGCTATCTAATTACCCCGCCCTGAAGGACGGGGTAATTGTATCTAGAGCTAGCTGCCAATATCCTTCCGGATAGTTTTCCCCTCAAACTGAATTAATTCACCATTCGTATAGGATGATTCTAAAGCTTCGTCAACGGTTTCAGCAAGAGTGGTAACATTAAGCACCCTTCCGCCACTGGTCACGACTTCACCCGATGCAAGTTTTGTCCCAGCATGGAATACAACAGAGCTTTTCACCCGATCCAGACCAGATATCGGTAAACCCTTTGGATAAGCTTCTGGATAGCCCTGAGAGGCTAAAACGATGGTTGCTGCAGCACCCTCATCCCAGATGATCTCGATTTCATTTAACCGATCATCAATCACTGCATCAAAAATTTCAGCCAGGTCCGTTTTGAGGCGCGGCAGGATGACCTGAGTCTCAGGATCACCAAAACGCACGTTATACTCCAAAACTCTCGGACCAGCTTCTGTGAGCATGATTCCACAATAAAGAATACCCTTGAAGGGTCTGCCCTCGTGCCGCATACCCTCCAGAGTGGGTTCGATGATATTTTCGAGGCAATAAGCTTCCAATTCATCATCGTAAAGTGGATTCGGAGAGATTGCTCCCATTCCACCTGTATTCAAACCTGTGTCTCCTTCGCCGATTCGCTTATAATCTTTGGCTGAAACCATGGGTACAACAGTCTTTGAGTCAACAAAACACAGCATGGACAATTCTGGACCGGTCATGAACTCTTCTATGATTATTTCATCTCCTGCTGCACCGAAGACTTTGTCCTCCATCATCTCACGGACGCCCTGCTGAGCATCCTCTTTAGTAGGGGATATAAGCACACCCTTTCCAGCAGCGAGACCATCAGCTTTGATCACAATGGGATAGGTCGTATTGGCTTCCAGGAACTTTATGGCTGGACCTGCTTCAGTAAAGCGATGATATTCTGCAGTGGGTATCTGGTATTTAGCTAATAATTCCTTTGTGAAAACTTTGCTGCCTTCCAGGATAGCCGCCCGAGCATTGGGTCCAAATATTCTCAAATTGGCAGCTTCAAATTCATCAACGATCCCGTTGACTAATGGAACTTCAGGACCCACCATGGTCATTCCGATTTCATTTTCCCGGGCGAACTTCAACAGACCAGGGATATCTCCATCTGATAGGTCAATATTTGTAGCAATTTCCTCTGTGCCAGCATTTCCAGGTGCGCAAAACACTTCAGACACCCGTGAACTTTGAACCAGTTTCCAGACCAACGTGTGCTCACGACCCCCACCACCAATAACAAGTACTTTCATATTTTTAATCCCCAAATAGTTAAATGCTTTAACATATCTTCGCTTCAATATAAACTAGATACACCCAGGTATAAAAAAGAATGGGGAGAGCAACTGTGCCCTCCCCATTCTCAATAAATCAATGTGAGACTGTTTAAAAGTAAAGAGGATTAATCTTTATCTTCGCCACCCTCATGACCTTCTTCTGAACCCTCAGAATGCTCGTCTTCATCAGCTTCTTCAGCGTGCTTGGCTTTGCAGCCTTCTTTACATGCATCTGTACAAACATGATCTGCACCATGCTCTTCCATATGAGCTGCTTTGCATTCTGCTGAACATTCCTCTGAGCATTCATGTTCTTTAGCCATGGCATCAGCTGAGTGGTCACAGGCATCAGTACAGACATGCTCTTTAGCCATTGCTTTTTCTTCGGAATGATCACAAGCTGCGGTGCAAACATGAGCTTCTTTTGAACCACAAGATGCTTCTTCTTCAGACTTGCAGGCTTCTTTCTGTGCACAACTAACCAGTACAAACATGGCTACAACAAAAACGACGAGTAACTTTTTCACAAATTTTCTCCCTTAAATTTTTGAGTATCATCAAATGCCATTATGCATTCTTGACAATATCAATACTATATGGATGAATCCAATGCTATTCGTATTTATAAATGTCCGCTGTACTACACAAATTCATTTTTATTAATGTTTGAAATGTCTCATTCCGGTAAAGACCATTGAAATTCCATACTTATCACAGGCTGCAATAGAGTCCTCATCTCGGACAGATCCACCAGGTTGAATGATTGCAGTTACCCCAGCGGTATGCGCTTTTTCAACAGAATCTGAGAATGGGAAAAATGCATCTGAGGCTAAAGCGGATCCTTCTGTTGATGATTTGCTGCGATCAAGTGCATTGTCTACTGCCCAGATTCGACTGGTCTGACCTGCACCTACACCCTGGGTTGCGCCATCTTTGACCACGACAATTGCATTTGACTTGGCATGTTTTACCACTCTCCAGGCCAGTTTGAGATCAGCCCATTCCTGTTCTGATGGCTGTTTCTCTGTAACAACCTTATAGTTCTCATCATCCATTTTGTGCAAGTCTGCTTCCTGGATGAGCAAGCCTCCATCTACTTTTTTATAGAAATAGGGTTCCGGTGAAATTGGATTCATAATATCTGCCAACTCGAGAAGTCTAAGGTTCTTCTTTTTCTTGAGAACTGTCAATGCTTCCTCAGAATATGAAGGGGCAATGACAATCTCGAGGAAGATTTTATTCATCTCAACTGCAGTCTCACCGTCAACCTCTCCGTTCACAACTACAATTCCACCAAAGATGGAAACGGGGTCGGCCTTGTAAGCTCTCTCATAGGCTTCAAAAACAGATTTTCCTGTACCCACTCCACATGGATTGGCATGCTTGAGGGCGACAACAGTGGGATCCGTAAATTCACGAATCATCTCGATGGCTGCAGAGGCATCCCCAATGTTGTTATAGGAAAGCTCTTTGCCATGGAGCTGAACAGCACCACTGAGACGACCATCCAGTACAGATATCGCACGATAGAATGCTGCGGATTGATGCGGGTTCTCCCCATAGCGTAAACTCTGTTGCTTTTCAAAACTCACTGACATTTGCTCCGGTAAGTCACTATCTCCCAGCTCTTTAGCCAGATATTGACTGATGAGGGTATCGTATTGTGCAGTGTGTCTAAAGCCTTTAAGCGCCATTTGCTTTCGGAATGCATCATCCAGAGAACAAGATTTGCTAATCTCGATAAAACTCTCATAATCCGAGGGGTCAGTGAGTAGCGTTACAGAGTCAGAATTCTTGCCAGCTGCCCGAATCAGGGTCACACCACCGATATCGATGTTTTCAGTGGCTTGTGCCATGGTCACACCGGGTTTAAGGATGGTTGCTTTAAAGGGATACAGATTAACCACGACCAGATCGATCATTGGAATACCCAGCTCATCAGCTTCCGTCATATGGGCTTCAATCTTACGGTTTGCCAGGATACCACCATGAATTTTAGGCTGAAGTGTCTTAACACGCCCTCCTAAACATTCAGGAAATCCTGTTATATCGCTGATACCTATTACCGGTATATCATTGTCTGTCAGCAACTTAGCGGTACCACCAGTGGAAATAATTTCTACACCTTCGCTGTATAAAAACTGTGCCAGCTCCAATACACCTGTTTTGTCTGATACGCTAATCAAGGCTCGTTGCATTACGCTCTCCCTTAACCCTTTAGATAATTTATTGAGATATTTTAACATGATGCCCCTGGACTGATAGCAGTCCCTGGGCAAATAGACTTACTGCCTGTGGATAAATTTTCCATTCAGCTTCTTCCATAACCCGTTTTTGAAGTGTCTCAGCATCATCATCCTGATGCACCTCAACAGCTTTTTGAAGAATCAATGGACCGGCATCAACCTCCGGTGTAACAAAATGAACACTGGCGCCTGTGACTTTACATCCTGTTGCAAGGACAGCCTCGTGTACTTTCAGCCCGTAAAATCCAGGACCTGAGAAGGCTGGTATAAGGGCAGGATGCACGTTCATCACACGATTTTTGAAGTGAGTAAAGAAATCTGGACCTAGGATAGCCATAAATCCAGCCAGTAGAACTAGATCAATATCGGCTGATCGCAAAGCATCTGATAATGCGTTGTCAAAGGCGGTTCCGTTTTCATAGCCCTTCCGACCAATAACCATTGTTGATACACCAGATTCTGCAGCGCGGGTCAGAGCAAAGGCATTCTTTTTATTTGATATGACCAATTCAACGCTGGCATTGGGGATACTCCCTGATTCAATTGCATCAAGAATGGCTTGCAGATTGGTGCCTCCCCCGGAGACAAGGACACCTATTCGAAGCATATTGAGGTTTCTTCCTTTTCACGAGCTTCGATGCGACCAATGATGGTAGCGGGCTCATCCATTTGATCTAATGATTTAAGAATACTTTGTGCCTTCTCAGCTGCCACGACCCAGACCATGCCAATACCCATATTAAATGTGTTATACATGCTCTCATCATCCAGACCAGAGGTCTCCTGTATCAAACCGAATATTTCCTTGTCTTGCCAACTGCCCTTTTTGATGACAGCTTTGAATGCTTCAGAATATGCTCGAGGAATGTTTTCAATAAATCCACCACCCGTAATATGAGCGATGGCATGAATATCATGCTTCTCAAGTACATCCAGGACTGGTTTGACATAAATTTTTGTTGGTGTCAACAGTGTTTCACCCAAGGTTGAGGTCTCAAAGGGTTCTGACCAACGATCCTCTGGGAAGAGTTTCCGTACCAGGGAAAATCCATTTGAATGAACACCGCTAGATGTTAAACCGATTATCACATCACCCGATTTGACCTTTGAACCATCAATCATCTTGGGTTGATCTACCATCCCAACTGTGAACCCTGCAACGTCATACTCGCCTCTGGCATAAAAGCCAGGCATCTCAGCCGTTTCACCCCCCACCAGGGCAGCACCGGACTGGCGACAGCCCTCAGCAATACCGGCTACAATGCCTTCAACCTGTTCAGGTTCAAGGTTGCCTGTCGCTATATAATCCAGGAAGAAAAGCGGACGTGCACCCACGCAGACCACATCATTAACACACATAGCCACACAATCAATGCCAATGGAGTCGTGTTTATTCAGCGCAAACGCCAGTTTCAGTTTGGTTCCCACACCGTCGGTCCCAGAAACCAGAACCGGTTGGCTCATTCCAGTTACATTG
>JAERTJ010000093.1 GCA_016844945.1 Fidelibacterota bacterium
CGTCTTAGGGTTGTGTCGTACTTCTTCCAACATGTACAGTTACCTATATCCAATATTTCTTTATCAATTTCACAGTTCGTTTCCCCTTCAGAATCCATCAGTTCTATACTTTTGCTAGAAAGTGGTCTAATCGGATTATCTCAGCCAGCTGTTTGATAAAACACCAGATTGAGACACAACTAAAGTGTTTTGTAGTCAACACTCAGAATCCACCCCTGTGAGCAAAAAGCTTCTTTTTCCTGGCTTTGCACTGAGCCAATTATTACACTGATTGAGAATAGTAACCAGGTCAGAGTAGCAATTCTAATTATCATTGTGCCGCAAAAGCTTATTCAAAGCCAGTCTAGCATCCTCTTTGACCATCTCAACCCTAGTGGAATTCAAAATATTTTCGGCATCTAGAATTACCTGAAGCTCAGATCGCGCTCTTTCTAGATCTCCTTGCTCATAAAAGATCCGACTTAGCCAAAAATGTGGATTCAAGAGGCCGGGGTAGTACCGGAGAACTTGGCGGAGTATTCTTTCAGCAAGTTCATATTGCCCATTGTCGATGTACGCTTTTCCCAAAGTGATATATTGATTCTTATCGGATAAGCCTTTTTGAGAGTTCTTGATTAGCTCAAGAGCTTTTTTGGCATTACCTGTTTTTGCGTAGGCTGCTCCCAAGTAGAAGTCAAGCTCTGAATTATTGGGTAAGTACTTCATAGTTTCCATATATTTTGAAATTGCACAATCCCAATTTCCTGATATCGCGTCCTCTTGTCCTTCTTTCCAGAGAATCTCCCCAGTGATTTTGTTTGAGCTCGCATGTGAGAGTGGTATAAGAAGTATTAACACAAGTAATCGTGACCGTTTCCACGTTTGTTTTAACCTCACCTCTTCTGGATAATTAACTTTTTGGATAACGAGGATTAGGAGAGATAGAATTATCATGAATTGTAGGTTGACAATCAAAGATCTCAATACATCGTCTACTAGAGCGTGAGTAAAAAGGGTTGCAAGAGCTGCGGTTAATGTCAAGAGAACCTGTCTTTGGTTTGTATTCACTCTTCTTAAACCTGTGTAAATTGAGCTAAGAATTGAAAACAGAAATGCCAGAAATATTCCTATACCCAAAATTCCTGTTTCAGCTAGTATGTGAAGATATTGAGAATGCGCTGAGGCAAGATTCACCGCAAGTTTGTAGATTGATTCATCTTGTGATTCTGCGAAGTAGTTTCCTTGATGCTCCAACCAATTCTGGCCGAAATTGCCGAAGCCAACTCCAGTCCAGAGATTGTCCATGAACATATCCCATGACACTGACCAGATAAAAAGGCGACCTGATGCTGAATCAGGATTTAGTTTATAAATAACAATTATTAAAAATGATAATGCCCCCAAAGTGAGAAGAGTCAGGGGGTACATCAATCGCCTGTTTGAACTTAATGCTTTCAATAGTTGAATTACTGATTCCCATTTATACACTATTAATCCTACTGCAGTAGCAACCCAAGCTCCACGACTTTTTGTGAGTATGAGTACAATAAGGATCAAAATTAGAGATATTGCCCACAACACCCTCTGTTTCTCGTTCTCCACTCTGATAGTGAAGTACACAAATGGTAACGACACAGCTAAAAACGCACCTAATACATTTGCCCCACCAACTGTACCGAAGACTTGAGATTCGTAGTTTAGAAAGTAAGAAGAAGTTGGGAGAAACAGACCGAGATACTGCAATAACCCAATTACTGACTGCGCCAAGCCTGGAAGCACAAAGATAAGAGCAAAACTTTTTGATTTAATCGTTTCACCCAGCGATGCCTTTGCCAATAAATACAATATTCCAGGAAGAAGAACTCCTTCAGCCTTAAAGCCACCATCGGGCCATGGTGAACTAACCACCGTACTCAAAACCTGTGCGAATAACCAGGTAAATAACAACACATCAATTCGATGCCACCTGAATGATTTGATTTTCAGTGGTAGAAAAACGAGACAGAAGACCAAACCAAACCGAAGAGTAATATATTTAAGCACCCCAAAGGGATGCATAAACTTTGGCATAAATGAGAGACTAACTCCAAGGAGAATGAGACAGATCACCCGTTCAGGTGTTGTCCATCTGATGACGGTATGCATTATTTTGATTGTTTTCAATATAAACCTGGGTAGCTCCTCGCAGAACCACCCAGGTTGGATTTAGTGTGATAAAAGGCTGATGTTATTTCAATAATAGCATCTTTGAAGTGGCAACAAACTCCCCAGCCTGTAGACTATAGATGTAAAGACCGCTAGGCAGAATATTACCATCTGCATCCATTCCATTCCACTGTACATTATACGATCCACTAGCCTGCGACTTACTAACAAGGCTTGTCACTAAGCGACCAGTAATATCATAAACATTCAACTGAACATTTGATTCCTTTGATAGGTCGTAACGAATGGTTGTGACCGGATTAAAGGGATTCGGGTAAGCATTGTGAAGTGCAAACTTTTCTGGAATGATAGTTTGTGTTTCATCTTCCTCATCCTCCTCGAACTGCACCACTGCCCAATCAACATCCTCGCCCATTAGTTCTGCCGCCATAAGCGTGAGCTCGTCATCAGGGTATTCCTCTTTCATCCTTTCCAAAAACCCAGTTGCAGCAGTTGCCTTGCCCAGAGAGAATTGGTTCAAGTCGACCAAACTAAACAACGCGATTCTCTCTTGGTCACTACAAAGAGCTTGATCTAATAGTGAAAGAGCCAGGCTATTTGCATCTTGAAATTCACCGGTTTTAATATGGAGTCCCATAAGAAGCTCAAGAGCTTTAACTCTGAGTTGGTCACTATATTCACCACCATTCAGCACTGTGAATAGATAACCAATCAACCCTTCATACTCTTCTGAGGGTGTATAGTTGGCTATCTTGATCAGAGCAAGAACCGCATTATCCGTGGCTGGGAATTTCTGTACAAAGAGCTCCCAAGCCCAAAGAGCAACGGGAAGTTGATCGGTAATTCTTAGATCATGAGCCCAATACCACAAGGCGCATTCAGAATTCGTATCTGGACTAAAAAAATCATAATTTGGACAATCAACATACCCGTCGTAGAAGGCACTTTTAGCAAGGCTTGAACCTAAGTTGGTTGAAGGCTCAGAACCCAATACCGGCGAGGTGTCATAGCTAGAGTTTAAATACCAACTCCATGCTGTTTCACCATCCCACCAATTATGCTCTGCTTCGGCCGTTGAGTTGTTATAGGTTCTTAGATTATAAGTCCCGTTATCGTGGATACTATTGTACCCCGCTACTGCTCCATTATAGGGATCGGAAGTACCAAGGAAGGGATCACAATAGTAGCTAGCATATACTCCATATGAGCTATTGTTAATGATTTCATTTAATCCTCTATCATCCGCTCCCAAATGTCCGAATTGAACATCAGCATGGTTGTACATATAGACACCAAATCCAGTGTTCCTCTGGATAGTATTGTTGTACATCCAAGGTGTGCTAGTACCATTATGATACATACCACGGGTTGAGTTACTATCTATTAAGTTGTCAGTATACTTTGGAGATGATAAATAATTATACGTCCCATAGTTATTATGCGAGAACCGGTTTGATGTGATGTCAGGATTACTACTGCTCCTCGCCTGCATCCCATAGGTGTTGTGCCGAACTATGTTGTTTGATATATCAGGGCTTGCACCGCTCATCCATATTCCATACTTTGAATACTCAACTACACAATTATCCAGTATGGTTATGTTATCATTGACCGAAAAATTCAGCATGATAGCATACCAATCTTCTTTTCCTGGGGTCGTCTCAGAGCTTGTGAAGGTGATTTTCGCATCAGGGAGCCCATCAGCTATCAGATCACCATTAATAGTGAATCTTGTTGGGTCCTCTTTTACATGGGAAAACTCAATGTTAGAGCCTGGGAGGATGGTAAGTGTAGCTCCTGAAGCAACAGTTATATCAGCCCCAACTTGATAGTTTCCATGCCATTCAGTGTCAGCGGAGATTGTTAATGGTGAGGTTATTGATGTGGGCGACGGGTAGCCTAGTGCCCCGATATCCATTCTGGACCCATCTTCATCCTGATCATCCGCATCAGTGACATAGGTAGTGCCATCACCATCGAAATCAGCATAACCGCCATCGATCGCTGGGCTTGAAGATAGTAGACGATAGTCACCATTTGTGTAGTCTACAAATAAGGGATTAACTTCAAGATTTGTTGTATCCTCCCAACAATCATAATTAGCGAATCCCTCAGTAAAATCGATGGAATTATCATAAAGTATACTGTTCTGAAATACTGTCGCGTAGGCATTATAGGCTGCAGTATCATGGTTTGCAAGGATACACGAGCCAATAAATGTTGTAAGTGTCTGATTGGGCTGATCTGGCATTGGATTCTGATCAAGAATCCCAACACTCGAACCATTCCCTATGATGGTCTCGTTCAAAATTCTATATCGTAATGAATCGCATTCATTGTTTAAGGGAGGTAAGTCCAAATCTGGATATTCTATTTTGTAACCTACATCACAATTGTCAATGATGTTGTGGTGAGAAAATACCAAAATATTTCCCGACATGACTATACCCGTATCACAGTTACTTATTTCATTGGCTTGGAGCACTACCCGCTCATGCTCACTATCATTCCAATAATCATCAGACCAGGATATATCGTTTTGGGTCTGTTTGAATCTTAACTTAACACCTGTTTCAAACCCATCGATTACATTATTAATAACCTGAAGAGAATCAAAAGTTTCATGATACTCTGGGGCATTGTGCCATGGTGTATCAAAAATCTCGAATCGAATTGCTGTACCACTGCCTTGCACAACAGGAGAAAATTCACAATTATAAATCCCTATGTTTCCAAGATCTACGGCTTGTCCTTGTATAGCAACACCTGAAATATTACTGAATGTACAATTGGTAAGCCTAAAATTCGTTAAGGGCTCAGTCAAATGTGGTGTTACTCCTATTGAGTCGAAGTCATCCCCATAATCATAAATATTGTCGAACCCTGTAGTGGCTCCGTCAATTGTAACGTTAATAAGCGAAACATCTTCTAGGGACTCGTCTGTCCAGATCGCCACAATTGCATCTTCAATTACCAAGTTTTCAAGAGAGACCTCGTACAAATCGTCTGCTATCCTAATACCATGCCAATCAACCCCGCTGGCACCTGATAGAGTTATAGGAGACCCACTTGATCCTGCAAATCTTGAAGGGTCATATAGATCAATCTGGGTAGCAGAAGGCATGCTAATTGGGGTTCCTGCCGGAATTTGCTCCAAGGAGGAGCTGACTTCAACCATATCCCCTGAAATTATTGGAGTATATGAGAGTGTGATAGTTCCATCACCAGTCATATCAATACGATACTTTTTGTCTCCAGGTGTTGTAGTTTGTGGTGTTAGGGAAACTGAATCCGACACTGAGCAGGCAAGTTTTTTAAAAGTTCCGCCTTCAACAATTAGTGCCGGAGCTTCTAGATACACGACGTCTCCTGGAGCAGAAATATCAGCCTCGCCGACAATTGTTAGCTCATAGTAGTCTGGAGTTGGGGTTGCACCATAAGTCGTGAAAGTTACTGGAGTAGTTCGATTTCCAGTGGAATCCTCTCCATCAAAATTCAGTCCAGTTCCTTTCCATTGGTTAAAGACCAGATATTCATTTGTTGAGTCTTCAATAACTTTTGGAGTAGAAATGCTATAGTAACTACCAGTTGCATAAAGCTGACCAAGAAATGCTCTGTATGTCCCACTTGGCGCAAGGGTTGTCACTGGCAGAAGCGTATCTGGCTGAATCCAGGATTCTGGATTTATTAGGGTATCGTTTTGAATGTACCATGGATCCTGAAAAGTAACCCCATCGAGCAAGCAGCTTGAGAGATCTATTATATTACGGGACTTGAATTTTGCATTCAAACCATTGTTTATCCGAGCGGCTGTCATTGCAAAATTTGACCATTTGACTTTGTGTTCACCCAGTTCATCGTTCCAAGCTCTATGTCTTTGACCATCAATCTGATACTTATGGGTCAGAGCAGAGTAGTTTTGCCCCTCAAAAACTTCTAACCCATTGGTATCTCCAGAATATACTGAGTCTCTTACGGAATTTTTATACAACGACAACCAGTCTCCTAGATTATCATTTCCGTTGTCCTCATCAACATTAGCCATCCTAACAGTTTGAATATGATAATCTATTGATAAGGTCGGTGAATTGACAAGGATGTAATGAGTTGCATCATAGTTAAACGATTCACTTTCTTTTTTAATGATGATGTTTAGATCGTCAGAAACCCCATCTTCAATGATCGATTTTACGCTTTGAAAAAGAGAACCGCTAGTATAATCCTCATTAAGCACTGATGAACCAGGGCTATCTCCAATTTCAATGTTGTCAAATTGAGTCCCAAAGGAGGCCAAATCATTATATTGATCAATTGTTGGGTCTGATTCTGGAAAATCAGCACTAGCAGATCGCAGTCCAGCCCTAAGGAGAACTGAATTAAACTCAGTAAAGGAGGAGGATGTGGAAACTGAGAATCCGGTTCCTACTCCATCCAATTTGACATCACCCCCTGGATCGCTTACTTGCAAATCTTCGTTGTTAAAAATGACATACGTGCGATATATCTCTTTTTGAAAATCATTTGAGGTGTTCCGGCTGCCAATGTACCCATATTGGCTTGTAGTTGTCGTGTCACCTCCTACTGAGCTATCAAGCAATGCATAACTACCAACTTGACCTGTTGGATAGATTAAATCAGCCTGGTTCAAGACCTGCCCTGATGAGCCATCGTTTGAATATTCAAGTAAATTGCCTTGCTCGTTCAGAATGTGAATTGGATATGCAAATATATCCAATCTATATCTACCGGCACCCAGATCATACGTTTTTGAGTTGAGGGTTCTTTTAGATAATATTTCTTCCGACTCAATTGCTCCAAACAATGTTGACAGACTCAGAATTACTACAATAAACAATCTAATTTTCCGCATGCTTACTCCCTTTTAACTACTGCCTTCCTAGAGTAATTTGCGGGAAGCAAAAAACTCTAGTGATTCAGCTTGGTTTTTTGTCTTCAGCCCTTTCCTGCCCTGCCAGGCTTATGGAAGGGGCTGCTTGTTATCTATATCCTTTTGCAACCAGTGCATGTGTCCACGCATTATAGTAACCCACCATAATGGCTAATTGTTCGCTATAGTCTCCTCCTTTCATGACGACATTGCCGTGGAGTGGTTCTATTTCATTTTTATACAAATATGAATCACCATTGAAATGGCTATAGTCCATATTTATGCCACCAAAAAAGATATCGTTGCTTGTCTTAACTCCCGTAAATAGATACAACTGTGTGATGCTTTGTTTCGAACGTTCATCGAAATCTGATTCACCAGTGTTGAAATTGAATTTCCACAAGCCATCAAATGATGGGACATACAATGTATCCCCAAGTACATCGGCACTGTAAACTTCATGTAATCCATCACTGGAATCTCGACTTGGTGGATAATCAAGATTCACCCAGTTAAATGGATCTCCCTGAGAATGGAGGACCACATCTTCTCCATAGCGGTCTAACGGGTTTCCAACTAAAAAGACATGCTCTCCATCAGGTGTTCCTGTTATATCACTGAAATCTGTGTCAATACCCGTATCGAATCGGGTGAATGTTGAGCCATCATAATGGACAATACACCCTCCATATCCTGCGAAATAAATATTATTAGGAGATGTACCCCAAATTTTTATGACCTGTCGGAATCCAAATTGCTCGGCATCTGCCCTCCAGAGTCTCTCAAAAGCTATACCATCATAATGAAGAACCGATATCCCGTTTGTGAAATATATGTCATCACTGCTAAAAGCGAAGACGCCATATAGCATCGCTGAGTTATATACTACGTGATACAGCCATTCATCTCCATCCCAATGGGCTGCGTTATAGTAAGCCTCTGGAGTCCCATTAACTGAATCTGGGTCGTATACAGTCAACTCGCCAACCACCCAAATATCACTCTCATTAATGATAACAGCATCACGGAGTTCACTTCCGTAGATTCCCAAAGAGTCCAGAACCCAGGTAAACTCATGACTCGTCGTATCCAAACAGCACTCCTGAGAGTCTGGGCTGCAGGGATGGTAACCAGCTTCACATGTGGCAGAATCTGGGGGCATTGGTTTTGGACAAGCCACAAGGATTAATGAGACCACCAAGATGAACAAATAGAATTTTGAATGCATACAAAAGACCCTTCTGAGGTTATTAAGAGCATATTTGCATAAATTTAGCATCAACTAGTATTCTCTTCTACAGATTTGATCGATAATGATTCTTGCTTTTCTTAGCTTGTGTGACACTCATTCGAGCAATAATAACACCCATTAGACTGTCCATAGGTTTTCTTCGCCTCAAGAACCGTTGCCTGACATGTATAGAATTCGCCAAGATATAGCCTGTTTTACTTTTCCGGTAATCTGGAGCATGTTGATGTGTGAACTTCGTGATCTCCGTTTTCCTGAGCGTTTTTGTTTACATAGTACTTTGCCATTTTCCACTCCTCACTAATTGATCGAAATTTATTTTTCTGAATACACAAATCTTCTGAATGCTCTCCCCAAGCCCCAATAAATCAATTTCGCATTTAAGGTTTGTGTTTCACTTTTTCGAACTCCCCACATTTCAATCTGATGATTGTGTAATTAAATGTAAGGCTACAATCCTTCACATCAACACAAAATTGTTTATTAATGAATTAAATATTCTTTTTTAGAATGTCTTGACATCCCGTTGTAACATTACGAACTTCTTTATATAGTGCAATGATGCACAAATTAAAGGAGTTCGAAATGAAACGAACACACGTTGCGTTGTGGTTAGTTATTGTTGTCTTGTTTGTTGGATGTGAAGGTAGTCTTACTCAACCAGATCCATTTAACCCCCAAGAAGTTGAGCTTTTAGACCAATCGCTTGCTAAAGAAGCAGTGATTGTAGCAAAGCTGGCTTCAATCCTACCTGAAGGTACTGTCTACACTTTACCTGAGGATACGACAAAGGTTCAGACCGCCACTGGTGGCGAAGAGTTGCCATCCGGTGCCTCCGTTGAAAACCTCAAAGGATCATTCTACAAAGTTCACCTATATTCAGAAATGAAGGTGGGTCTCGATGGATTATCCACTGTAACCATTGATTATCCTTCAGAAGTACAGTATCTTAACGCCGAAGATAAGTGGATTAAATTGTCTTCTAGCGGAACTGTTTCCGCGAAGACGGTTTATGTAGGCGTTGATGGTAGTGGTATCCTTACGGTTAACACACTCATCGATGTCGAAGAAGCAGATGAAGGCATAGGGAATACAGGTTGACTCAAAAACCCGATAGCATAACACATGGAACGTCTCAAGCAATTGAGGCGTTCCATTCTAGAGATTTTATTACGTTCATCAGCCAAGCTGGATTTGCTCATCCAGGACAAATGAGGGTGATTTTTGAACAACCGGACAATGTCACCCAAATAAATCCGTCGCTTCAGCCTGTCATTATTGCAGGGAAAGCAAAAATTGCCTCTCTTGAGGGAAACCTCCATCTCGCATCTGAATATATTGATGAAGCATTGAACCTTGCCGAGCATGAGAATAAACTTTCCAAGGACAACAGCTCCCGAGCCACCCTTGCCTATGTACATTATGAATATGGATTGTTCTTCAATCTGCTTAACTCTCCCCAACAGGCAAAACTACATTTCGTTCTTGCGAAGGATCTTACATCATCGGGCAAACTATTATCCTTACTGGAATTCCAGTTTGAACTTCTAGTTCTTAATTCTGGCAGCAAAACCAATCTGAACCGATTAGTCCGTCTTGTTGAAAAGTTTAAATCTCAAAAATTTACAACCATGCATGTGCTAGGCCTTCATTGGCTTGGTGTGAAATCCTTTGATTGGCGTCGATATGATGAGGCAGAGTTGTACTTTAAGGAAGCTTTGTATCTAGCCGAACAAGAAAATTTTCAATACATCACTTGGATGATCAAAAACCATTTAGGGCTTTTGCTGCACAAGAGGAAAAAATTTCAGGCGTCCGTTTCTTATTTTGAAAGTTTCATAGATTCAGTTGAAAGTCATTATGCAAAGACCATAGTGATGAAGAGCCTTGCAATTCGATACCATTTGCATGGAGAAAAAGAAAAAGCAATAACTCTGTGTAAAGACGGACTTGAGCTCGCGCAGATTCATAACGTCTTTTCCGTGATTCCGACCTATGCTTGGCTTATAGGGGACCTTATTACTGACTTTGCTAGTAGTCCAAAAGAAGCGTTTCATTATTATAAGCTTGGGTATGAGGAAAGCATGCGTCAACAGGAGACTGGTTTACCTCTAACAGGGCAAAGACTGACTGCAGTAAAAAAGTATACGGAATATGTCACCTCTCAATTGCCAGAGTCTTTCAACAACATCACCGTAGCAAACTACTTCGAGTGGGCCAAAGGCAAGACCTGGGTAAGAGTTCAAGATCTCTTCCACTACAATTTCTTCGTCTATCATTTTATTCATACTGGCATTGGCCAGAAGACCTTCAAACACTTGGACATGATCTCAACGACATTTTACTCTCTCGCCAAGCGTATGCGTGATCTGCGTGGAATCTCATTCCCAGACCTGAAAGACGCCGACATGACCCTACCCCCGGATCTGTATATTGACTCACTTCAGAAATACGTCCAGCTTCATCGTGACAAAACTTTCAAGGAAGCGAATGCTCAGTTTGAGCATGATATCTATGAGTACCTATTTAAGGAAAGCGGGTACAACAAGAAGTTACTATCCAAATCATTAGATCTGAGCTACTCCGTTGTCTTGAAAAATACAAAACAATTTACGCAGGCGTCTGAAACTTTCACACAGCCTCAACTAGAAGCACCCCGCTAGACCCCACAAAAAAAATAGAGTGGCATTCTTTATCTTTATCTTATATTAAGATATGAATACAGATTGGGGCAAGAATTATCACCTGGGGGTCCACACTACAGGCCTTCGAACTCCTTCGTGCATTGGTCCCCCATGGTGATACTGATGTAATTTAACCTGATTCGGGATATTATCTATACTCAAAACAAGTATAACCTAGGGAGGAATTAAACATGAATACGGATCCAAATTTATTCAGCCTCGATTGGGCGCGTACAAGCGAAGTCTTGGCAGCTTTGGTGGTGTTCTCATTTCTGCTGGAGCGAGCACTATCAATTTTGTTTGAATCTAGAATCTTTGAGAAACTTCTAAAAGGTAAGGGTTATAAGGAATGGATCGCTTTTATTGTTGCATCACTGGCCTGCATCTTTTGGGAGTTTGATGCTATCAGTATGATTTTCCTAAAAAGCTCTGTCACGTATCAAGGTGCTATTCTGACCGGTGCAATAATCGCTGGCGGAAGTAAGGGATCAGTAAAACTGTTCAGAGAAGTCATGGGTATCGGCCGAGAGGTTCGCTCAAGCACACCAGGAGGGAGCTCGTCCGATGCCTAACCAAGGAAGGACTTTCGTAATTGGCTTCGTATATCTATTGTTAGGATTAACATTCTCAAAAGCTGACTACTTAGAGGTTCGACGACCTGTAACTTTAAAGACTCTACCTAGCAAATCAGGTCTTGTGCTAGATAAGCTGGAGCCTGGGTCATACTTATCCCTTCTCGATGAAGGAAAGCAAACGAAGGGTTACTATCATGCTTACTCCAAGGATTCTGGGAGATCTGGGTGGGTATACCGGTCATTTGTTCGAAGGTATTCAGGTGAAGTACCGTCGATAAATGAGATAGCAATCGAAGATTATCCTCTTGAGGACAAGACCCACTTCATGAGTGACATGGAGAAATACCATGCATCCAGACATCTGAAGATTGGCAAACCACAAATAGCATATGAGCGTGCTTATGAAGGTTACGTGTTGGGGATGGATGGTAGGTTGAAAATCCCACTTTGGGTTCAGTATGAATTGTCACCCGATGAGCTTGATGGTCCAGCAAAGCGGAAGGATAATTTTCATGCAGACGCTTCAATTCCGTATGGATATCGAGCAGAGCGAAGTGATTACAAAAAATCAGGTTTCGATATGGGACACATGGCACCTGCTGGTCATATGAACAGAAACCAGAAAGTCATGGATGAGAGTTTTCCACTTTCCAATATGGCACCTCAGGTAGGGATCGGGTTTAATAGACATATCTGGCGGTACTTGGAAGCTGATTGTCTTGATTGGTGTAAAGCACGAGGAGTCATAACGATAATCACAGGACCAATATTCAAATCAAATGCAGGATCAATTTCTTATGAGGTTATTGGCGACAATGAAGTAGCGGTTCCAACACACTTCTATAAGATAATAGTAGATGATAAGAATCCAGAAGATGTTCAGACATTGGCCTTCATACTCCCCAATAAACCACTAAGGGGTCAAACAGATATCAGCAAGTATCTTACATCGATAGATGAAATCGAAAAGCTCACTGGACTAGACTTTCTCACTGCATTGCCAATAGATATTCAAAAAGAAGTCGAAGCCAGCACCGCAGCTGCACTGTGGTGAAATTGAACGTGGGGTATCTATGCTTTTAACCCTCAAAGCCTTGGGCAAGAATTTCCATACCCTCTTTTTAGTGGCATTGCTCGTATCCAACCTAAACGCCACCAATAAACTCAAAGTCACTCCAGAGGTCATAAGCACTGAAAAGACTCAGCTTATTTCATTGTATTGTCAGGATTGTGAGACCCTTGAATTGGAAGACGTCGAAGTAGCCTTCATAGACCCAGAAAGCATAATTCAAGAGGGCATCTTTCAAGCACCCGTTTCAGAAGGATCTGAGGTAATGGTACTTATAACCGTGGACACTAAAGCGTCCCTGGGAGAACGAAAAGTTGCACTGATGGTTGATGGTCAAGTTATCGCTGAAGGAGCGGTAATCATTGAACCATCTCCCCCATACAGTCTCACTCAGAAAGGGTCTGAAATACGAGAGTATGCAAACAAAAACACTGACATAATCCTCTCATATACCAAGCCAGTATATATAAGTGTGTCAGCATATGGACAAAACCCAGAGGATATCGCTCAAGAATTTATCCTGTCCACTCCAATAAAGAAAGCCGATGGTCTTCTTTATTACGACTTGGGATCGTATCAAGCAGGTGACCAAGTGCATATCAGTTTATATCCAGACTCAACACTTCAAGATCTGGATGTCATCCTGCCTAATCGTACAATTCTTATTCGTCCTGGTCCAATATCAATCAGAAGTGGTTTCCTATTTGTACTAGGGGGAGCACCTGAATATGAAGAAAAGATAATTCCAACAATTGGGTTCAAGACTCGATTTTTCCAGTCCGATGCACTCGAATCCTGGGCACTTAGTCTAGGCTTCTC
This sequence comes from Fidelibacterota bacterium, assembly GCA_016844945.1. GTDB lineage: Bacteria > Fidelibacterota > UBA8477 > UBA8477 > JABMPR01 > JABMPR01. The sequence goes on from JAERTJ010000093.1 coordinate 13,430, forward strand.
GATGGGGATCCAAGCAGGTCAGCAAGTTTACAATTTGGGTTTGGGGGCTGATTATGCAAACCTAGTTGGATTGTCATTTGGTATATCAGGGAAAGATGATGGGCATACTGCTCTGTCCTCAGCTCCAACGTTTGAAATCGCTTTGGATTTAAGGCTGTTAAAGATGCTTGTTAATAAAATCTTCTAGAATCAGATGAAGGGGATCGAATTATGCAAATAGATGGCCATCACACTATGACATATGTTGCTGCACGGCTTGCGGGATATAGCAAACGCCAAGCCAACATTATCGCCTATTCTGCTCAATATGTAGATGATGCCACAAATGCAGGGACCATTCATTTCAAGAATGGGGCGATGTATTGTAGAATCGCATCAGCCCATAAGATGCTTGACTACAGAAACTCAGATGAATTAGCAAATCATCAGGTGTGGATCCCTTTCCACTTTCTACCTGGTAATGGCGGCCTGAAAGCAGGTGAAGATGTTGGTGATAGATTTATCAGGAAAATAATCTGTCATCCGAATAGTCATGTAGCTAAAGATATGTTACGAGCATGTGCTTTAGATTTGAACAAGCCCTATGCCCTACATCGGATTGGAATCACCATGCATGTCTATGCAGATACCTATGCACACCAGGGTTTTGCAGGTGTCAATCATGAAGTCAATGAGGTTAAGAACCTGACAAGCAACAACACGGATATGGACAAGGGCTTTTTAGATAAAATTGCCAGCTTTTTCTTAAGTGAGTCATTTCCACTAGGACATGGGGCGGCTTTAAGCTACCCAGATCAACCTTACTTAAGATGGGATTACACAAATGGGCTTGGGGAGGCTGTAAGCAGGGATAATTCAGAGATATTTCTCAGTGCAATTGATATGATGTGTAGGGCCATGAAGTGTTTCCGTACTCGTGATACATCTGTGGATCTAGATTCTGTACCAGGTCTACCTGAAGGAGACAAAGCAAAGATTCAAAGTCTCATCACAAGTGTTGACGATGCATCTGGAGATAATCGTCACGAGGAATGGTTGGAAGCAATTAAGAACGGAGCCTTCTCATTTGGGCAAGAGGAAATTGAATATACTCCAAAGGGAGCTGGTTCCTGGAAACATAAAGCAATTGGTCAGTTACGTGCTGTTGACACTGGCCGAGAAGAATTTCGATATAATAAATCCTTCATGAAATCAAATTGGAAACTGTTCCACGATGCATTACAAGGACATCGGTTTGACATCCTGCATGATGTATTGCCGAAGTATGGGATTTGTGCTGCATAACTGATACGGGTCTAAAGGCATGGTCAATGTTTAAATCAGTAAGAAGGCCCCAAAAAGGATAAACTTTTTTTGGGGGTATGATCTCATTTTACTTCAGCTGATCCACTAGCCGGTGTCGCTTGCATCTTTTGGTAATGGGTGTCTGAATTTCTGTTCCTCTCATCAACCAATGATATCATTTTCAGTAAGGACTCAATAACCTGAGCTGGAGGAGGTGGGATAGAGCCATTACTCAAAGGCGTAGCTTTCATGAAGAGCTTCAGTCTGTTATCGCTTAAAAAATCAACAAATTCTTTAGAAACAATCACTTCATTTGATTCCATCGACATTTCATCTCCTTGTACCTTTCGCTCATAATACTCCCATGCTTCAGGATGGTGAATCAGATAGCGATAAAAACTTTGATGCTTCATGTTGAGGATTAATAGTTTTGCCAAGAGAAAGGTCTGCTGTGCTTCACTTAAATTCACCATATAATTATCAGATAGGTTGCTCACATTGTACTCAGGCATCCGCAAAAGATTAGACAAAAAGTAAAAGCTGTTCACAAATCTCTTTGTTTGCCGTGGATTGCAATCAAGCCCAATTTCTAGCATCTGCCACAAATCGTCGCTATAATTACTGGATTTTGTCAGGCGAAGAGATTGCTTTAGCTGGCTAAATGGAACTGGTGGCAAGTAAAAGGGTACTTGAATTATCTTTTCAAGATAGTCTTTCCCAGACATTTTTAACTTAGAATCATAGCGCTGTGCAATTCCATCCTCTATTATCTCACGGTCCATGCCTAGAATAAATACACATTGTGATTCACCGAGAAACAATTTGAGTGATTCTAAAACTGTGATTGCATTTTCTGGCATGCATCTATCAAGATCGTCTATGAAGATGATCAGTTTCTTGTCACCCCCGTATGTCCTAACAACTTTATTGAAATTATCCTCAAATTTGTTTACATGCTCATAGAAGAGCTCATTTTCTTTTGTATAGGCCGTCTTTAGCCGTTCAAAATCATGCTCTGTCACAAATCCTTGAGAAAGAATCCCAGCGCCTTTCTTAATAGCCATCCAGGCAATTTCACCTGCCATAGACTTGGCCTTATTCTTCAGCTGATCGTCTTTTGATTCTGATATTTTAAGCAGGATTGACTGTATGAGAGCATTCCACAAGTCCTCCTTTTGATCATACTTCCAGGGATTAAACCAGACTGTTTTATAATCATTTGCCTCTAGCTGGCTCTGTATCATGGACATCAGGCTCGATTTTCCTGAACCCCAATCTCCAAAAACTCCGATAGTAAACGGTAACTCATCTGTATCCACGATCGAATCAGTTAGTAAGTCTACATATAAAGAAAATCCAAATTCATCTTCTTGAATTGTTCTTTTATGATTATCAGATAAAATTTTCATGATTTGTACCCCCAGTTTGAAATTGTTTGTCTGAAATTAACACTTTGCATCAGGTTTGGAAATGACCAATCCAATTGATAACTTGCTTTCTAATGATCTATGCTTTGCATCCTAAGAAGCGATGTTATATCGAGTGATAAAAAGAGTAGACCCTATGTGCTTCCCACCATTAAATGGCTTGGTATGGTAATCTCAGCAAGCGTTTTTAAAAAGAATTTGTCTGTCATCCCTGCTATATAATCACCTACAATTACAGCAGCACCTTCACTTATTGCTTCTTCAACACCATTATACATTTTATTCAAGTATGATGACATATTCCTCTCGGCCCATGGTAATTTTGGACTCTTCAAGTTCGCATATACCCTTTCCAGGTCACCAACGAGTAACTGGAAATAGTACCCGAATATAGTTGCCATTCCCTCTTTAATCTTTTGCTGATACTCAATGAAATTGTCATGCTTATAGATATTGATTTTATTGAATTCATACAATTCACATAGAACATTGAAGTACCTGTCTGAAAAACATATCCCACTCTCTTCGTCGGAGTTTTGATAAACGTCTTTAAACAACCCTTCAACAATTCTGCCATTAACATTTGAAATGGTAGCATGAGACATAAATGGTATATCCTTTTTGTTAATCCACCTCATCAATAGTGCATCTTCAATATCTCTTCCTATATAGGCAATTTTGTCTGCCACTCTCACAAGACAACCTTCCCAAGTAGCTGGAACGATTCCCTTCCGGTTTGTGACTGAATCTAGGTCTTTAACCTTGGGGTTGGGTGTGATACATTGTTCATCCTGGATAGTTTCTCCACAATGACTGATGATTCCATCTTTTACACCATACGTCAGATTGAGCCCGTTGCCACCTTTTGCAAGCTTTTCGACAACTCTATAACCGTGTACTTCGTGCTCAAAACCCGATTCTTGGTGTTTTTTTAAAAGATCATCTAGCTTTCGTTCACCGTCATGTCCAAAAGGAGCATGCCCAAGATCGTGACCCAAACCTATCGCAAAAGCCAAATTATTGTTGAGTAAATCTTTTTCAAACTTGCCTGATTCAACAAACTTATCACAAAGATTCATGGCTATGGTTGCGACATATTGAACATGTTCCATTCTAGAACAGATATGATCGTTCTCAGGACTAAAAAACACCTGTGTTTTATGCTTTAATCTTCTGTAGGGCTGAGAGTGAATAATTGCAGTTACATCTCTGAAATAGTCTCCTCGTAAACCATAGTTTTTTTCTTCTGTTCTTCTCGCCTTCTCCTCGTGTGTTAAATACTTCATCGTTTCGCCTCTCTATTTCAGATCGATTACATTTCTAGTTTCAGATTCAGTGTGTTGCGGATTGAATCTCAGAGAACCAATATGGTGGAGCCCCGTATTCTGTGAGATATTCCTCGAGGAGCTCTCGTAGTTCATCTGACAATGGTGGCTCAGGATAAATAATACCAACACATACATCCATACCCTCTTCTACATAGGTCTCCACATATTTATGGAGTTGACGTTGATGACTCCAGGCGTTTTTCTTGATGTTCGTTGGTTTGATCTTGTCCCAATTAGTGGCTTTGATTTCATAGATAGCAACCATATCATCCATATCTGAGATCAGAATATCCATTCTACCCTTTTTACCGTTCACCAGGTCGCGGTATTGTTCAGATAGGAATTTGCCACCTTTATTGTTTTGTGCGAAGTCCTCGTAGACTTCCTTTTGGAATTGCTTTCCTCTTGCTAGTTGTTTTGGCTCAGTCAAAGAATTGATCCAACATTCAACACAGTAAATACGGATCAATAATCATATGTTCTATAGCCATGATCTGCATTTTTTGGTTTTGCACGATTTATTGCCTCTCGCAAGCACTGAATTAATTCTTCAGCATCTTTAACATCAAAAAACACTCCGCGAAAATTCTCCCAACTATCTTTCTTGAATCGGGTATCACCCTCAATTAAATCTATTGATAAACCCACACCACCATCATTTTCAACAACATTCACATTGTATCCTGGTCTATTCTTGGTCCTGTTGTCACAATCCGAGTAATCAACAACAACTTTGCAATAAAAGTTTGAAGCCATAACACCCTCTCCTATTTCAAGTTCTACTTACTGAGATACAAACTTGTGCTCCAGACTTTACTTGCGCCAGTGCCCCTTGACCCACTCCCACTGTCTGTGATTATAATCCCACCTCCAATGAGCTTTGACATACTCTTTTTTGCCAAGGGGCCTTATGGGTTTAGGATTCTGAGGTCGATCGGGTGGTTTAGGTGGACGTGGAGGTCTTATTTTTTTCATACTGCTTCCTTTTGTACATTTTTATGGTGTATAAGTTGTACCTTGACACTTTGGACATGGTGGTAATGTGTCCGTATTATCATCAAGCTTTACTTGTTGACCACATTTTGTACAGTAGTACGTACCTTTACCTGGCTTTTCTCCCGTTGTTGACATATCGAGTTCCTTTCGATTATTTATTTTACAGTAGCACACCCACAATTGAAGCAATAAAGATATTAGCTATTTGAATCTTGAATAATTTCATGGACCACAATTGACTAAAAGTCCAAGCTACCCAGATCGATGCCACTATTCCCATAGCTACGTCATTCCACCATCCGAGTAGTACAAGGCTCAAGCAAATGACACATTGCCATAGATATTTATTCATTGCCACCTCAATGATCATATTTCGATTGTAATTGCTAAAAATATACATTATTAAGTTCTACATCCAATTATTATATGTTATTATGCAATGTGTTGGGCTTGTTATTGAATTTTTCTTGTGAAAAGGGGTTAATATGCCAGAATTAACACTTACTGATTTCGTTGATGTTGTTTCAAAAGCTGGAACACCGAAAATAACCAAAGTCAAACAGTTAAAAAACAGACCAGCCTACCATCCATCACATGATTTTTATAAGCCTTTTAGAGATCATGTGGTTAAAATTCATAGAACTGATTTGAAAAAGGCCCGCCTAGACAGGCTGATTCCTATACTGGCTGACAAAAATAAAATTAACAATTATCCTGGTCTTATTACCGGCTATAAAAGATTCTGGGGTCGAAAGAACATTAAGTGGTTTGAACCCACCTCAGTAATATGGTCTGCCAATGGTGTAGATTTAAGAGTCAATCCAGAGCTTGGGTTAGAGTTTGGTGGTAATCAATACCTCATTAAACTCTATATGAAATCTGATCCTCTTGCGAAGGCAAGAATTGATATCATCACCCACTTAATGGACACTGCTCTGAGACCACAAGTAGATGAATCAGTAGTAATGGCCGTTCTTGATGTTAGAACTCACCATTTGATAACTCCCACAGTTCCTATACCTGCAATTCATGCAGGCTTACTAGCAGAGATGGCATATATCTCAGCCCTGTGGCCGAGTGTTTAAGATCTTACTCTGCATACAGCTAATCTCCTATATGCAGAGTAAGATTGGTGTTATATCGTAAGAAATGTATCCAATTGTCTCAATAAGGGTCGTTTTGGGGACAAAGTGACTGGATCAATTGTCCCCATTACAAACCGAGTAATAACTGTCTCATAATCCGTATTCTTTTCAATGTCACACTTATGTTGACTTGCAACGAATATGAGACAGGTTCATTCCGCATTGAGGTGTCGCGGCTATTCCTGCAATAGCCGAATTATTGAGGGCGATTATAACCCTAATAGTGTCCTGAATGCGTTCACCTGCACCATCAAAAATGATCCAAACACATATGGACTAACACCTGTCACACTCAATAGTGCCGAGATGACTATCATTATGAATAATACAATGATAATCCCCCTTGCTGTATTCACTCCAGAATTCGGGTTTTTTCGTATTGATGGATTGAGCTCAATATTGAACTCAATTTTTTCAATCGTCCTAATGTGGGTCGATTGGCAGTCCCCATGTGGGGGTATTTTTAGAATTTTCATAATTCTCTCCAATAGATTTGATTTCAGTTTTCATGTTGAAATGAGTCACTGAAAACACAGGAGGAGGAATAGGTGCATATAGTGGAATTATGAACTTACTTTTTTGTGGTGTTGCTGTTGCCGTATCTGGTGGATGAGTGACATGTGTTGATTTCTTTTTCTTTGGATTCAGTACATTATACATGTACACGAGACGTGTAACATATGCTAATTGCCTGACTCCCAGATAATCATATGTTTTGTACTGCTCGTCCCACCAGTTTCTTGAAAGATATCCACTCGAATTGGTATATGCCTGCTGAGAAAGGAAAATCCCAAGTTCATCGTTTGGATCAAGCGATGCGGCTTGGTTCACAATAGATTCATAAATCGATTGGTTAGGATCGCTGAAGCTAGCTTCGTCATGATTAATAAAAGCAGATGGAGTACCACTTATGGAAGAAGCCAGTGATGTCTCATAAGCACTATCTGCTTCCATAAATTCTGTTACACTGACTACAGAATTGATCTCGTGAATGGTGCTTGCAAAAAACTCACTACTCTCAAAAGATTCCAATGATTTTTCGCCCGCCATAGTCCAGATAGGCGCTGCAAATTCTGAAAATCTAGCCATATTGCGTATGGTCGGGATATCATCCACCGCCCAAATATCGCTAAGAGCATCTTGAATTTTCAGCCTTGCGGCATCGACCTGGTCATTCCTCGTGGTTGATTTCCTATTGAATATTCTGAAGCTCAAGAACCATTCTCCCCAGTGTTAGGACAAGACTATCTCTCTTGAGATTTGATCATTCTGATCAACAACACAGAGTTTTTTGTCAGCTTCAACAACCTCCCTATAAACATAGCTATAGAGCGCGATTGTACGGCGAAGCATCTCTGATTTGGACATACTTTCCTGCTCAGATAGTTCGTCTAATCTCTTTGCGACATTTTCAGGTAGGGCAAATGTGTATTTTTCTTTTTTCATGGCGTCAATATAACTCTAAGATCCATCAATACAAAACCAAAATATGGCATTCATACATATATTATACCACCTACAGCAATACATCTCTGATATTCAATCTGGAGACCATGTCTTAAACTAGAAACACTTTGAAACACGAGTTACCCATTTCAGACCACCTGTAGTAGGTCAATATTTGCACCTAGAATAGCTGAGGAATTCAAACAACACAGCCAAGGAAAATTCGGTGCACTATGGTCAAATTTCTGACCTTGAATGCTTGTAGTTGTTCCATACCTCTCAAATAGTAATCGTTTAGCCTAATGCTATATGATACACCTTCTCCCTCCAGGTAAATATCCAAATCCAAAGACGCTGATTACCTACTTGTTGCCCATCGAATGCCTGCTCTTCTTTACAAGTGAATCACCTTTGCTACGGTTTACTGCCGTATTGAGCGCTTGCAAATTTCTGATAACATCTGAACCACCCTTGGCTGAAGGCTTGATATGATCTACCTCCCATCCTTGATTTGTGTTTTTACCATATGCCCCGCGATTCATAACATTCCCATACGGATCTTGGCGGTACTGCTCTGGGTCTTTGCCTGGTACCTTTTTCGCCTTATCCCATACTGCATCCTGCTGATTTTTGGTTGCCATTATTGTCTCCTTTTTACATTTCAACTTTTCCACAAACCCTTTATCCAACCCAAAAGTTTTCTTAGTATTCCTCCCTGTTGAGAGTAAAGTTTTTCGTAATACCTCTTTCTTCTTGTCTCCTCGCCATGCCTCCCCCTCTCAATCATGTCTTGAGACCATTCCTTTGCCCAAAGAATCTCTCCATGCTGAATCCAGTAATGTGATTTACACTTTTGTTGCCAGTTTCCGATAGAGGGATAGAGGCATGGTCCATCGCTGGTTTCTTCAAATTTCCACTCAGTACGACCTAGAGGCGTTCGTACTTTTGCTCCACAACCACATGCACACAAATGAGCTGCCGTTTCAAACTCCTTTGAAACATACAACACACCAGACCTTAACTCCTTGGGTATAAAATGTGTATATTGCAATTTAATCTTCATCTGGATCCAAAAGTGTTGTCATACTACTATCCTCTACCCTAAAAACGGATTGATAAATGGGATCCTCTTCAAAATAGAAGCCACGGATTTGCTTATACTTCATAACTGCCAGACTGGCATTTAGTGCGTTTAGTTCACCAATCTGTATATTGGTCTTATAAATATCATCGGGATTGTCTGCAATCATGGCCAACCCCCTCTCACTTCTCTGCTGACCTTTTTCAATAGAGAAGTAAGTTGTTCTAATCGTTCCTGCAAGTAACCCCTCTTTACGCTTTAACCCCATCCCCACATCGATGAACGGAATGCGAAGCTTAAGGAACAAGTCGAAAATCCCTTTCCGAGAAGAACCCTTATCAACACACACAAAGGCAAAGGAGACTCCTTCAAGTTCATCCATGCTTGACTCATCAATAAACACTGACTTGAATGACAACCCTTTTCGGAAATTTTCATATCGAGATTTATACACTGACACTTTTTTCTTACCCAAATCACTTGGAAGGGTCTTTCCTGGAGATCTATAAGAATTGTGTACGTGGTACGAATCTAGGTCAAAGACTCGTATTTCCTGCACGGGTGTTTTCACCATGAAATCGAGGACATAAGCACCGGTTCCTCCTACCCCGATGATTGCAATCACATCTTTTTTGAGTTTCGCTGATAAGTCACCGATCTCTGCCCTACTGGTTAACGTATCTTGGAAATTAAACACTGAGTCACTACCATTTCGCTCAATCGTGCGAAATGTGTATGGATCTACCGAAAATAGTTCCATCGCGGGACCTGATATTATTGAGACATAGCTCTCTATCTTTTCATAGAAGTCTTTGAATCGTCCAGTTTTTTTGGGTTTATTCGAGAAAGACCTTTGAACAATAACATCATCACTTGCTGAACTTAGATTAAGATTGTGAGGGCGGTCCGCAAGATTGGGAATTTTGACACCTTGAATATCACACGGGCTTGAACCAGCAAAATAAATTTGATGATTGTCTTGTTTTACTCGTTCTTTATCAATGAAGACAAGCTTCGCTACAATTACTCCGAATTGCAATTGCTTCTGTGTATCCAGGTAAGGGATATCTCTTATTACCATGCAGTTGCTATCAAAAGCAACTGCATAGCCTTTTTCAACTAGCCGTTGAATATCCTCATTATGATTGACCAGTATCTGAAACATAGAATCTCATGCCTTCCTTGACTTTGACTGATGCACCAGGAACAAGAACACCTTCAGGCTTATTTCCGTGACCTCTTTTATAGGTAACCGTGTATAGTATTTCTGGGTGTTGTGGGTAGTCAGGAACCTCAAGGGTTACTACTTCCGCATAGGAGATTTTCCTTTTTGGCCACTCATGAGGAGTTCCTTCAACTATGATTGTAACGTCTCTCTTCATCTTTCGTCCTCTCTACTTCATATTTTCAAATTCATGCCCATTATTGGCTTCATCTCTTAATGCGAGTAAACTATTGTTTTCTGCCAAAATTTTTTGGGGCAGAAAAGGTTAAGTTGTTCGCATACATTATTAAGGATATCCAGAAAGGGGAATATTTGAAGACGAACCAACTACTTAAAGACCCCCGTGCTTGGGGTCTAATCTACGTCAAAGCCGCTCAAATACTGAAGAATCTCTCCTGGTTGTATGATATGAATCTTGCTGGGATTGAAGAGCATGATCTCATCTCAAAATACATTTATCGGTGTTTGGCACCAGGAGACACGTTTTGGGACAGGGAGAAATATCCTGATCCTTCAGGTATTATTGCTAAAAATGCATTTCGGGATGTACAAGATTTTTTTAAAAGTAAGCGACACAGGACTAAGTTTGAAATGGGGCACGAAAGTTCCATTGATGACTTCGCCGAAGAAGCTGAACAACCTATTGATGGAATAATCAATGACGACATTCTCAACAGAATTAGCAATATCCTCAGTGGTGATGAAGAATTACTGCTGCTACTTCTTGCCATACAGGAAGGTTATACAAAAACGAGTGATATTGCCCGGGAGCTCGATGTAGGGGGGAATAAAGTATCAAAGCTAAAAGCTAAACTAAAAAGGAAATTAAGCGAAGTATATAAAGAATGGAGGTCATGATGGGTAGGGGAGCAAAACAAGCCCCAGCACTCGAGGATTTCTTATTATCCCTGTATGAGGATACTAGCGAAGAGGAGATAAGGAACTTATCAAATAGCATTGGAATTGACCATGATAAACTCATGGCGATTGGAGAACAAACAGCTCGTGAAGCAATGCGTGAAGCCGCTCTCTTTCGCGGAGCTTCATTTCAGGAACGGACAAAGGAGCTACTGCTCAAAATACGCAAGTCAATAGCTATGCTTTCGCCAGTTGAACAGCTTGCCAAAGTGCGTGAAATGCTTCAAGCAGAGGGAAGTGCACCTGCTTTAGAGTTATGTAGACACCTTGAAGATATTGAGCCTGAGCGAATTGATGATGTACTCGAGGATGCAACCCTTTTGAGTATGATCGACAATCAAAGTGACGAAGAGAATGACGGAAAGTAGACAAGAGTATATTGTCAGAAAGTCAAAACAAGCGCTTGACCACGTTTACATTGATTTTCCTGGTCAACTTGAACTTTTCTCCATCTTAGGTAGCTATCAAATTGCTGCTAAAGAAAAGGTGTTAAAAAGCTCTTTGGCAAAAATCCTTATTCGGGGCAACAATGCTATTATTACGGTAAATTCTGAGAGCACAAACGAGCACCGGAAGAGATTTTCCATCGCTCATGAGCTTGGCCATTATTTTTTACACCAAGATCTTAAATCACTGTTTGAGGATACGGAAGAATCTTGTGTTCATCGATACAATAACAAAGGATTAGAAAAAGAGGCTGATCAGTTCGCCGCTGAATTTTTAATGCCGCGTGAGATATTTAAAAGCTCAATCCTAGGAAGCAAATATACAGCTCCCAACTTTTACTTGGTAAAGGAACTATCAGACATTTTTAATGTCTCATTGTCGGCAGCTGCAATTCGTCTTTTTTCCATGAATATTTATTCTGGGGCCATCGTTGTAGCAGTCGAAAACGTAATAAGGTGGTTCAGCAGTGACGGGGGGTTTCCTTTTTACGTAAATACAAATAGAGCACTTAACCCAAGTTGTTTGGCAGGAAGATTCTTTAAGAATGGTCAAGTCTCGGAAGAATCAGAAACAATGGATGCTCAAGTATGGTTTCCGAGAGTATCGGGGGACCGGCTAATTGAGGAACATACTATCTATTTGCCACGATGGAATATGACATACTCCTTACTCTGGGACCCTGAAGACATTGTTTAAGCATATCACGCGAGCATTCAGATGCATCACCTGTTGATTCTGCATCCTTAAAAACCTTCAAATAGTCTGTATTTTACCCTGGCTCAAACCACGACTAGTTAACCCCTGAGAAGTCCAGAATATGGTGTAAGATTATTTCACCTAGGGAAGCTCACCAGTGGCAAAAGCTTCAAACATAGGCACTTCTACCTGCGTGATTTCAGCGAGTTGCTCCAGGGTGATGCTGTTGTCCTCGCAGATCTTCTGCAGTCGTTTCATAAGGCCTAGTGCTGGGTATGGTTTGGGTTCTGCTCTCAAGAACTGCTCCAAGACGCTTCATAGGAAGCGTGTCTAGGCATGCATATTCCACCTAGTGAGACAATAGTAGAACCACCTGCTGATCTATGTTTAGACAGCAAATTACACCCCCAGTTATCGATGTGCGTCGTGAAGTTAGTTAGTAATTTTTGTTTATCAAATGGTCAAAAAGAATAACCCCCAGCAATCGAAATCACCAGGGGCTTGGGGGAATCTTAATATAGCAGGGCTATCTTAAGTAGACCATCTTTATCACATCAGTGAAGTGCCCTGCCTTTATTCTGGCAATGTACAGTCCGGTTCCAACTTGGATGTTGTCACTGTTTGTGCCATTCCATGTGAAATCATACCAACCTGCGACTTGAAGGTCATTCACGAGTCTTGTGATTTCTCTTCCCTGTATATCATAGATTACCATAGAGACATGCGAGTCATCTGGTATCCCATATCTGATGGTCGTACTTGGATTGAATGGATTGGGGAAGTTCTGAACCAAGGAGTAATACAGTGGCTGCAGATTTGATCCAGGTCGATCAATTGCTACAGGAGTATGTACCTCCACTTCATTGCTCAAGTTACTCTCCCCTTGAGGGTTAACATATATAGCAGAAACTGTATAGTAATAATGCCTGTTTTCTTCAACTGTAGTATCTACAAAAACAGTATCCATAATTTGAGAGAACTGTTGATCGTAAGACCCACTAATTTCGCTCCCCCTATAGATTTTGTAGTGAGAGAATTGCCCATTTTCACGATTCTCAAGTACATAGTTACTTGCTGGCATACTCGCTATTGCACTGTTTATGTCATTATACCCTTTCTGTTCAATGATAGCAGTGTTCAAGAATACAGACTCATCAGTAGCAGATAAGCTAGAGATCGATGCAATCTGATCTGACTCTAGCTCTTGTACTATGGCTCTCACAAAATAAGTTTCATTCCAAGCTGACCAGGTTGTTCCATTCCAGTCCCAGGCTCGCCCATTCCCATCAGTGTCAAATCCAAGGCTCACCGTAGCATTCTGCATACCATTTGCTACTATAAAATCTGAGTTAACTTGGATATCATAGGAACTTACATCTACAGTAACCCAACCAACCGCGGTACTACTCGCATCAATTTCAAGCAACTCACTTCCCGGTGCTGTACCTGTCCATTCAAATATTCCAGCAGTAAACAATCCTGGCGTTCCATGATAGAATTGCAGCTCAAGTATTTTGCATGGCCACGATGGGCTTAATCGGGATCCCATCTTCGCACCTTCAGTCCAGGTATAACTACCTCCAGGAGTCCCATCATCAAACACCAATGCCTCTACCACAGGATCGGGAATATCCTCGGTAGGATTGAAAATCGGTGGACCCCATTGTAGTGAGACATTGCCAGACTCAGTGATATCCACCACTAAGTTTCGTGGTGGCGGAAAAGTTGGTTGTTCAACCAATAAAGTACTATACACCGAAACAAAACCATGTACAGTAGACTGGAGACCCTGGCCAACTGTAAACACACTCGCTATCCCACCAGCCTGTACTACCCCTCCTCCTCCACTTGTTGCTGTGGATGGTTGACTAACCTGACCAGTTGTAATATTAGCAATTAATAGTAGCGACATTATACATCTAAGTGTACTCATATCCCCTCCAATCAATTGTTATCAATATCAATTGGCATTCGTGGATTCGCTGTAGGACGAAAAGTTGGGGTTGGCTGATCTTGCCTTTGATTGGTGATTTGGTCATAGCCAATTACAGAAAGTGAAATACTACCCCATGTAGCTTCTTCAGCAGCACTGCCCTCAAGAGCAATTACATATGAACCTGCAGACACTGAATATGTAATAGTGGAATACACACCATTCATAATTGCAGGCGGATTGCGCCATGAGCTAGTACCATAGTCTAGAACTTGACCATCAGTTGAATACAATAGTATTTGAATTGAGGACCACACTCCTGTATCATTATCCTTTATGAATCCAGTGCATGACAAATCAGAGTCACGATCAACCGTTATGGGTGTTGAAATAATTGATTGCCATTCTGTACCCACAGTCATCGATTCTATTGTTGCATGACTGTATGGAAGCTTTTGCTGAAACCCATTGGCACTGATACCACCCAATGCCTCAGAATTGTTAGCCTGGAGAGATCGATAACTATGAGGTGTGCTTGTCAATTTGACTCGTGGCAACACCTGAGACTGAAAAGTGATTCCTAACCAGAGCTGATTCGAAAAGTCAACATTTTGGAGGTCATTCACCTCACCCAGCCCCACTGAGTACACACCCTTTTCCACTGCAACATTTTTAACCTCACTCCATAGTACAGATCCTCCTGATTCAGCCGAAAACATAGAGAAAGTCATCGAATACTCCCCATCTCCAACTAGGCTATCCCCTACTTCATCAAAAAGAATTCCCTGGAATCCGATCGGAGTCTGGGAAAAACAAACTGTCATAAAGACTACAGCCATAATCAATAATCGCATTACAATGCCCCTTTCTTAATTCATTATATTTATTGGCGTTCAAACAATCCTCAGACCATCTGACTGTGCCATTAATACTCTTATTCCAGCTTCTGGGAAGGGGTGGTACTCAGAGCAATATGTGATTTTGGGTTTTGAGAAGAGATATTTTTGCCCGCCCCAGCATTGAATTTTACTCGTGGCTGGCATAAAGATGCCTCTGAAGCCATCAAGTGTAATTCGCTAAAAGAACAGATTGATTTTTACTCCGTAGAGTGACCCCAGAGGACAAAATGAAAACTGTCCACTTGGTTTTCTACGGAGCCTAGACCGAGGATGGTCTAGATTTCTGTTCTTTTAGCGGGCAGAAATTACCCGTCAAGCCCGGTTTAGCCAAGGATATAGTTTTCTAGCCTATTCCAGGGAAATCCGACCTCCTCAGAGCTACGAGAAGGCGATGATTTATTTTTGTGGGGTGTTGGTATGATGGATAAAGGGTTGCTTAGTTACATATATTACACTTTTTATCATATTTGCTATTGACAAACAGGGTGATTATGGAGTATACTATACTATGAATCAGATTATATTTTGACACCGCAACACTCCGTTAGAAACTTCCGAAATTACAGAGAGACGAAAAGTGCCCATAGCGGGTGACTTAAAATTGAAATTTAACAGCTCGCATCGAGCTGCTACCGCCACCAGGAAGTGGCAAGGAAATGAAAACGAATATAAAACTATGAGAACAATGACAACTGAAACGACAACCCAAGATATATGGCTAGCCGCGGTGGCTTGCCAGAGCGGATATAAGCTCTTTGATCTTCGTAAATTAGGAGATCGTAAATTATTTGTGTTCGAGGATAGCGAGGGATTTCAAAATTTAAAACGGGACTACTACTGGCATCAGGCTAAAGTAGATCCATTGAAATACAAGCGGGCAATTCGAGAGCTCAAAGCCCTCACCATAGGAGGTTAAGGCTATGTGTAAACAAATTTTAAAAATATGGAAAATTATAAATTCAAACTTAGTGTCAATGAACACTATGATGCAACAAAAGGAAAAAAATATAACAATGATAAGGTAGCTCCTGGTTGGGCTATTAGAGACTTCACTTGGACTGAGTCCTCAGTTCTAGAACTCACAACTCAATACGGCATCAGCTGTAACGAGTACTCCACTGGAAAAAGATCCAATGAAAACTGGATAGGTGCGAATGCCATTATGCTGGATTTCGATAATGGTGTGATGACGAAAGAAAGGCTATTGGCTGAACAAGCGAATTGGCAGTTCGATAGCTATCTGTATTCTAGTCAGAATCATCAGAAGCCCAAAGAGAAAGACGGAAAAATCCAACCTGCATGGGATCGCCTAAGGGTACTGATCCCATTGGACAAGACAATTATAGCATTGTCAGATCTTAAAGCAGTAGAACAGGTATTAGAGGGGATGTTTCCAGAGATTGATAAATCCTTCATGGGGCAGTCGAGGTATTTTGCTCATGGCACGACAGAAGTTTCAAGTTACAAGAATAGCAAAGGTCCTTTGAAATGGAGTGAGCTACCAGGGCTAAGTGAGGCACGGAAGACCGTTTCAGCTATGCCATCTTGGCAAAAGAAGAAGGAAACAGTTGTAAGGGTAAATGACAAGGTTCTGGATGCTGATCAAAAGGAATGCTTAGTAAGTGATATCATCCCTGATGAGCCAATATACTGCCCATTCTGTGGAAAGTCGGAAGAACGTGGCGGAGATGGCCATAATGCCGTAATTAAAATCAATGGAGATGATTTACCCTTCCTGTTTTGTAGCAGTTGCCAATCGAGAGGACAAGGCAGTCAGGGTGTATATAACTTCCATGAGGTGGACGGATATATCTACCGCATGAAGCTATCAAATAAACTGGTCTTTATTGATACCCTCAAGAGTAAGTATATGGGAGGTTGCGAAGAACCTGGAGTTGAGGGCTTTGTTTGCCGGGAGCAAGGTGGCACTGAACATGTCAAGCAGTTCTGTCTGTATCATGAGATTCCCTACCCAGTGGTGTATCCACGTGCCAGGTATGAACTCATTTTCAATAGTGATGAACGAGCAAACTTTGGTGGCGGGTACGTCAATATTTACGATGCGCCTGAGCTGCTACGGAAATCTGTTCCTGGTAGCTATATCCCAAAACGTACAGATATGATCCATAATGTGATCGACCATGTCTTTGCCCATGATCAACAGATCGTGAATAGATTCTATAACAACTTGGCTTGGTTTGTCCAGACGAGACAAAAAATGATCACCAGCTTCCTCATGCAAGGGGTAGAAGGAACAGGCAAAGGTTTGCTCTTTGAGCATGTCTTGCAGCAGATATTTGGGGAACGATTTACTGGGACAGCAGATCAAGATGCATTTGGGAATCAGTTTAACTCATTTTTAACCAGCAATGTGCTCGTATTGGTAAATGAAGTATCGGGTAATTTCTCATCGGCATCAGGTAAGAACCTCTCAACCATCGAGAAAATGAAGATAGCTATCACCGATGAGAATGTTCAGATCGAGGGTAAAAGTAAAGATCGTTATAATGGAAAGAATGTCTGTTCCTTCCTGTTTGCAACCAATCGTAGGGATGGTATTACCCTTTCCAATAATGATCGTAGATTTAACGTTGCACCACGTCAAGAAGTCAGAATTCAGGATACAGCATGGTGGCCGGGATATGAGCAGATAGTAAAGACAATTCAAGATCAAGTCCAAGACTTTGTCTGGTATTTAAAACAATATCCTGCTGATCCAACCCTGCTTGGGAAGGTAATCGAGAATGCACCCAAGCGTGTTCTCCAGGTCATGTCTCAATCAAATGCAGAACTATTCTTTGAGGCAGTGAAGACAGGAGATATCAAATGGATCCTTGAAAATATTGTGAAGGATGATGGGTTTGCTTCAGATCTTCGTTTCAATGAAATTGGGAGAAAGGCACGGGGATTGATCAACAAGGATCGAGTATCATCTGATACCCTGAGAGTTCTATATAATAATATCAACGGTAAGGACTTGAACCCAGTTCAGTTTGGCAAGCTAGCAGCTGGGCACCTCGGAACAGAATCCAAGCCATTGAAAATAGATGGCAAGACCTCTCGGGGGTACGAAATCGATTGGGATGACTTTAGTCTGATCGATGATGAAAAGGTAACAGAAGTAACGGATGGTAACAGATAACTGTTACCTCTAGAACCCTTACTCAGTAAGGGTTTAAGGGTAAATATTATAGAAGTAACAGATAAGGAGTAATATTAGGGGAGAGTATATTAATATGATGGATAAATCATACCTCTCCCCAGCCCAATATATCAACTGTTACTGTTACTTTTTTATAAGTTATTAATAATAAATAATATAGAGGGTAACAGATAAACTTTCATCTGTTACCGGGAGACAAAATGAAATATTTCAAAGATTTAACAGAAGGTTCGCTACTCGATCCAAACAATGATGGAGTAAGCAACGATTCTGAGATAAATAAAGTAAAGGCATCAATGAGGATGCGTAGAAACTCCAGGATGGGGAGAATATTTGCACCATCTATACAAGAAACTCGTGAAGGGATTCTGGCAAGTAAATCAGAGAGATCAAATTATGTATCTAGAAAAAGGTAGCAGCCCAGGTCAAATCATAAACCTGGATCATGTC
This sequence comes from Fidelibacterota bacterium, assembly GCA_016844945.1. GTDB lineage: Bacteria > Fidelibacterota > UBA8477 > UBA8477 > JABMPR01 > JABMPR01. The sequence continues at coordinate 31,868 of JAERTJ010000093.1, forward strand.
GCCAGTATGGACTGGGACAAAGGACTATCAGTTGAATTTGTAATGGCCAATGGTCAGACAATTACATGGCAATATGACAATGAAGACGGTCTGATGGAAGATCTGGACAAAGTAAGCAAGTGGCTAGACGATGGCGGTATGCTCGTATCGGTTGATTTGGACCAGGAGTAGATCATGGCATTAGTAAATGTTGAATGCTCAATATGTGGAAAAAACATCGACAAGAGTTCAAAACTGGATCCTTGCAGTATTGCTCTTTACACAAACATAGATAAAGATGATAGCGAGCAGTTGGAACAAATATTCTTTTGCCATTATGAATGCTTCCTTAACACATTGGATTCGGAGGTACGTGATCATTTACAGAAGACGGACATTTAGATGCTGCGGCCGTTTTTTGTTCAATTACACCGCGCGTTAGAAATCGTAAACTACTATATTGTAATAAATAAACGTGATGTCAGATTGCCTGTATACGTTGCTACACAACGACTTGCAGGAACATTAGCAGTCAACAGGGGTAAGAGATTGGAAAATTTGGACCTGGGTAAAAAGAGGGCTTAACGGCCCTCTTCCCTCATCACTCGCTAGCTTCTGCTGGGATTTCCTTTGTTGTTTCCTTGTTTACTTCCAAGTCCTCTGGACTTGTTGTAAGCACTTCTTTTAGGATTTCAGATAGCAGCTTTGTCGCAAGATTGATGATTTCTTCTACTCGTTTGTCATCCATGATATTTACCACACACCAACATGCGTATCACAGTTACAATAAGAAGACTTATCTGGTTAAACAAGTTCACTCCCTCCCTTTTGGATGTTGTAGTTTTCTCCGACCTGATTGGTCGAAGTACTTATGCACTTAGTTCTTATGCCAGCTAAAGTGAAGAGTTGTTAATAGAGTAACTGGTTTAGGTCAAACTACTGTAGTCACCACGTTCAAGTTTCATGGATTCATCAACGAGCAGAGATCGTTTCTTACCTGGACGCTCAAGTTCAAGGAATTGATAGATAGGTTCCTTAACCTCGTTGTTACACAGATACGTGTTTTAATGCCACTTCAATTACACGTTTGTCTCTACCATAAGCGAACTCGTGCATCTTCCCTATAATGAAACCATTTAGCTCTCGTGTTTCCTTTTTACCTTCTAATCTATTATACAAAATTGGGCCATATTTTTTTCCTACTAAAGCAAGTAAACACCTTTGATTAACAGGGAAAAGAATATGAGTTGATTCATTTTGTAATCCATTACTTTCAATTGTGTTGTACATGCATATTGGATTATCTGTTGTTATTAAACTCGTAGATTCATTTGGGATGAAAAATATTAGTGGCTGCCTCGTTTCAAATATCTTCTTAAAATCATGTCGTATAGGACTACCAATATCCATCGCCGCCTGGATTGCTGCTTTTTTTGTCTGCTCTCGCTGGGGTTGCTTATTGAGTCCTTCAAATACCTCATCCAGGACGCTATTTGTTCCATCAATAATGTTGTCGATTAACTTTTTGGATCTTCTCATCAGGTTCAGCATAAAAACGAGCAATACGTCATAGTCCATTTCAGTAATGATATTGGGCAAGACAGATTGATCTTTTATGTTCGCTCGCGGGTTATTAATCAAAAAACTGACATTTTCATCAATTCTCTTAATTGCAGGTGCAGCCGCATCCTCAATCGACTTAAGATTATTATCAACTGAGTTATTCCTTGTTCCATCTTTCTGTCCCCAGGAATAGAAATATGCTGACCAGCCTACATTTTTAATACCTTTCCGTTTCACTTCATTGGTGTTCTTAGAATACCTCCATATCGCTGGATCCTCCTTTTCATGTATGGGGTGATCTGCAAATCCACGCAAATAAAACTGTGGAGTTATGTGTTGCCGTTTGTTTCTGAGCTGATTCATCGAGTTAATTAGCTGGTCAGGTCACTCACAAACGCAGAGATAGTCTGGTACTTGTCCGGCCTGCTTCTACCATCCCTAAACTTTAGCAACTCGGGGTAATCCCTTTTGAGCTCTTGATAAAAGAGCATTTTGTGTTGAGGTGACTTCAAGTCCGCAGGTCTTTGTCTCCAGAGACTTCTGATTTGCTCACGAGCATCTGCTTTTTTCATGGAATTCTCCTAATACGTTTTTGATTGAGTTTACTTCATTCTCACAAAGCTTAGACCACCCGCAAGATCAGATTCAATCCAGATATCAACGTAACTATATGTACTACATGCCTCACGATGCGTCCTCCTATCAATAAGACCAATGGTACCACCAATAGTCCCATAATTGATCTTGCCCAAGCATATAATGTTTCATGAGGAGTCTACCCGCCCGATATAATGTACCAGGTACTTCGATCGACCACAAAGGTCTTTTTCGATTTCAGTCGGGAATCCGATCTGTCAGATTTTTTTTGGGGAATTTTATACAGACCCTATAGAAAAATGAGCTAAAAGAGAGTGCCAAGCGCACTCTCTTTGTACAAAGCCTTTAGAAAGGCTCCTGGGTTGTGTCACCTGGATCCGCGAAGTCGTTACTTGAGATTACCCTAGTAACTTCCTCGAACTGATCCCTTGCTTGTTTCGCGAGCATTAACATTTCTTTCGAGGCAATACCATCTACACCGGCTTTCACCTCGGCCCAACGGTATGTCCCTTTCTTCACATCTTCCAATGAGAAGGTTGTATTGACAGCAACCACAGGCAGGTTAGAACGCTGTAACTTCTTCTTGTGAGCATTCCAGTGTTTGATGCTCGTGGGACTCAAAGCGAAGACTAATGGCTTAACTTCACCATCAATCTCAGCCAACATGAACAGCCTTACCTTCGGCTTACACACTCCACCAATAACACCATGCTCACAATCCTTGCAGTTATCAGCTAGAGGATCATTACCCATAGGCTGACCATCAATAGCTGAACATTTTGGGATTTCTGCTCCTTCCTCCCAGAGCGCAGATATATGCTGAACACCAAACACAATCCCAGATAAGACGTTACCAGGTACATCAACTTCCTGTGAACCATCGTCGAGATAGCTTTCACCATTGTCGATATACAAGCGGTGCTTACCGTTCTTCTTGTGCTCAATACGAACACGCGGTATCTCAAAGCCAGAGGAGCCTGTCGATTGGTCCTCCATTTCCTTCTCCATGTCCCAGCCTGCAACAGACATAGCCTGTTTAACTTCGTCAGGGACAATTAATGATTGTTCCATAATATCCTTTCTGGTTAATCAACCATGTTTAGTTCAGCCAACAGTGCATGGGCACCATCAATTTCTTTCGCATCAACCTTTTCATGCCTTGCTACACAGTGACTCTTGTAAGCACAGAACGAACAGCTCGATGTGTTGGGATAATACCAGTCCTTAAGCATTGCACTCAACTGACTGGAGATCTCCTTCCTGAACGCACGGAGGTTTTGGATGGTCTTAGTGGTACGAATAAAAGGATCACCCTTTTCATCACCGATCTGCTTATCCTTAACCTTGCGCTTATAGACTTCATGCGCCCGGAGGAAATAGATTCCTGCGCTATCAACCAACATGTTTGGTTTCACCCAGACATCATTCACAAGCAGAGAACCATACTTAACAGCATAAGCATAGAGTGTTAGCTACAAATCGTTATTCACAGCGTAGTGGTTGGGTCTCTGGGATGATGATTTGAAATCGATAAGCTCAATCGTGCCATCCGGGTTCTTTCGGATCTGGTCTATTGTTCCGGTAAATTTGTACCCAAGAATCTTCACTTTGAACTCAGACTCCGAGAACAATACCACAGCCTGTTTGTTGTAGTCCTTCTCACGGTAGTTACTGAGAATCTCAAGCGCATTGCGCTTCAGGTTAGCAATATCTGATGCTTTATCCTTCTTCCACCGCACGGGGATATGTGATTCAGAAGAAGCATAGAGGTAATGGCTCAAGGCTTTCGTGTATAGAGATTCAAGATCTCCATGCCATTCCCCTTCATGTAGCCACTTGAGCAGAAGATGTAAGGCACTCCCATGGATTGTTGCTCCGTATCTGAACTCTGGTTCCAGACCAACGATATGACGAAAGCGGTACATTAGTGGACACGATAACCAGGTCTTCAAGGTGCTCTGGCGAAGCTCAATCGTTTTCAGAAT
>JAERTJ010000094.1 GCA_016844945.1 Fidelibacterota bacterium
CTGGGTTGGGTCTGAATCGAAGCATTGGCTTTATTCCAAGACAAGCTCATAGACTTATTCAACTCCAGTGCAATGTGTGGATCTCTTAACATACAGATCAAGTTATTATGTGATTTTTCCATCGCCCAAGTCTAATGGACAGGCTCAATCTCTGTCCGGTTATTGTTGCCATGTCATTTTTTTCGTTGTAGGAAGAATTATTTCAATTCAACATAGGTCACGCCTGCCCCACCTTCATCGAGGCCACCCAGGCGCTTTGATTTTACTGCAGGATGTTTATCCAGAACCTCATGGACCACTTTCTTGATCACCCCGGTTCCCTTGCCATGAACAATCTGCATGAGGGAAAGATTACTCAGAACAGCCTGATCAATAAATCGTCCCAATTCTTCAATAGCTGCTTCAGCTCTGAAACCTCTCAGGTCAAGGTTATAGGTACTTCCCTTACTATCTGACACATTGACGACTGTGGTGGATTTGAAATCATCTGTCTTCTTATCGGGACCTCGTCCCAACCATTTTACTGGTACACGAAGGCGTTTTCCATCCACTTCCACCAACGTTTTCCCCTTAACAGGGGTTTCAAGGACGATACCCGTTTGATCCAGACTCAGAACCGTAACCGACATACCTTCCACGATATCTGATTCAGCTAATTTCTCAAGTTTCAGAGGTTCTTCAGTTGCCTCTATCACCTGCTCCAGTTTAGCTTCGACTTTATCCAGCGTACCTCGAACTTCTTTAATGTGATCTTTACCAGCCTGGGATTCACGGATCTGACGAATGACTTTTTCCACAGTCTGACGCGCATCAGTGATGATTTGCCCCGCCTGTTTGGCTGCCTGACGATCCGCCTTTCGTTCAGCTTTCTGTACCGATTCCAGTGCGGAGTCCATGCGTTTTTGCTTCATTTTTAAATCGCGTTGGAGCGAAGCATTGTCAGATTTTAAATCGGAGAGTGTCACTCTCTCAGATTCCAGGGATCGTAGCAGTTTTTCCATGCTATCCCTGGCCCAACCAATGTATCCGCGTGCTACGGCCAGTATTTTTTCAGGAAGTCCCAATCGTTTTGAGATTTCAAAACCATAGCTGCTCCCAGGTACACCCGCCTGGAACCTGTATGTTGGCTTGAGACCTGCCTGGTCAAACTCCATCGCCCCATTCATGACATTGTCTGCTTCATGGGCAAAGACTTTCAGATCACCCAGGTGTGTGGTGGCTACACATTTGACACCCTTGTCACCCAGCGCTTCAAGGATAGCCCTTGCCAGCGCAGCTCCTTCTGCAGGATCTGTACCGGTTCCCAGTTCATCTAGAAGAACGAGACTCCGAGAGGTGGTTTGATCCAGGATGCTGATGATGGTGCTAAGATGTGCCGAGAAAGTAGAGAGATCATCCACCAGCGATTGCTGATCGCCAATATCAGTAAATATCGTATCAACAAAAGGTATGATACTCCCCTCTGCAGCCGGTACGGGAACACCTGCATTGGCCATGAGTGCCAGTAATCCAATGGTCTTTAAAGCAACCGTTTTACCTCCAGCATTTGGTCCAGTAATAATCAGTGTTTTTACATGAGCCTCCATGGAAAGATCCAGCGGAACCACTTTACGCTGAAGTGCAAGCCTTGGATTACGAGCTACCTTCAGTTTAAACTCACCATCTTCTGATAAACTCGGGATGGTACAGGCGAATGTTTTTCCAAATTTTGCCAGAGCCAGGTGATAATCCAAAACCTGGAGTATCTCGTAATTCGTATTGATGGCAGCATAGTGATCATGAAGATGCGCTGTCAATTCTCGGAGGATGCGTTGTACTTCCTGCTGCTCTTCTATCTCAATGGTTTTGATCTGGTTATTGAGTTCGATGATTTCGAAAGGCTCAATGAAAGTGGTTGTCCCTGTATTGGACATATCCTGAATGACGCCCTTGACCTGGTGCTTATAGCTACTGAGAACAGGTAAAACCAGACGTCCCCCTTTTATACCCGCCTGGGATTCGTTGAGATATCCACTTTCTCCATACTTACTCACCAATTCACTCATTCTGGAGCGGACCGCGCCTCCTGATTTCCTGAGCTTTCGCCTCAGAGATGACAGGGTTGATGAAGCACCATCCAACACCTCTCCATCAGGTCCGATGACACGTTGAATGTCTTTCTCCATATTTTGGAGAGGAGTGATCTTAGCAAAATATTCAGACCAAACTGCTTCATCTTCAGGAAGACTCTGCTCATAGGTTTTTTGAAGGGTCCTGGATTGCTCAAGAATGTTAAGAAGTGCTGTCAGATTTTCCGGATAAAGGGTACTATCCTTCAGAGCCAGAAGTCTCAAGACCTCATATAGATCTTCATATCGTCTGATATGGAAACTGCTACTGAATTCCATGAGGGTTTCAACCTCAGCAATTCGCTGATATTGATCTCTAATATCCTCCAGGCTATTTCCTGGTTGAAGTGATTCGAATTGCTGGCGGACGCCGGGACCTGCTGCTTCATCAGACAACCATTGGCGAACATCATCAAAACCGAGGTGTTGGTAGCTTAGTGGGTCAGAATCAGGGAGACTCATTGCTGGGGTCAGAACTGGGATTTTTTATCTCAGCTTCCATTTGTTTAATCATCTCATGCATATCGGCTTTTTGTGTGGGGTCCATATACTTCATGGCTTCGTCCATGAGGGAAGCACCTGACTCATCTTTACTATTGATTGCGCCTTCCAAAAGGGAGTTTGCATTTCCCGTTTGCATGGCTTCTATTGCTTTTTCGATGATATCCTTCTGTGGACCTTCCAGTGATTCCATGGCTTTCTTGAGCATTGGGTTATTCATCAAATCTTGCTGATCCCCTCCCAGGAGACTGGATGCGTCAGGGATAATGGATTCACCATCAGAAGACAGTACGCCCTCGCCCCCCACTTTGGATATGGCATCCATACTCAAGCCCATATCACCAGCACCTCCAAGTGCTTTCTCCATGAGTTTATCCTGGCCTGCCCCCATCATTGTACTCACAGTCGTTTGCAATAGGGCTAGCTCATCTTCCAATGACAGCACCTGTATCATATTTGCTGCAAACACCTCAACAATGGGGTACAATTTTGATTCCTCCTGCCAGGTTCCTCGCATGGTCTGAGGTATCATGGCGAAAGCCCACACTACTGCTGAGAGTATTAATCCAGCTTTCACTGCTCCAAATGTGAGACCTCCGATTCGATCTACTGCACCTAAACGAAGTGTTTTTACCAGTTTTCGCATAAGAAAAGAGACGAAGGTGATTGAATACATGACAATAATGAATACGGTGGCAAAACCCGCAGGTACTGCATAGGCTTCAGGGATATTGATGAGAGGCTGCAACAGAAGGGTTCCATAGGTGTTGTAATTCATGGCGGCATACATAGCCGCATAAACACCTACAATTTTGAAGACACCATCAACCAGACCCTTCTTGAGTCCGCTCGCCGCTAAAACTATGATGAGTAAAAGTCCTATAACATCAAATCCAGTGGCCATTAGCTAAATATCCCTCTGACGATTTCTTGAAGACGTTTTCCATCAGCTTTACCGGCGGCTGCCTTCATCAACGAACCCATAATTTTACCCATATCCTGCATACCCGTAGCTCCAGTTTCAGCGATTACCTTTTTAACAAGTGCTTCCATTTCATCCTCAGTCATCATTTGAGGTAAATATTTTTCCAGAACTGCCAATTCATTCTTCTCTATCTCAACCAGTTCTAATCTACCCCCCTTTTCATAAAGTTCGATGGCTTCCTTACGCTGCTTGGCTGCGGTTTGAACCAACTTGATGCATTCTGCATCTGTCAATGTTTCACCCTTTTCGATTTCACGGGTTTTAATACGGGCTTTTAGATCTCGCACTGTTCTTAAAGTGGTTTCATCTTTAGCCTTCATGGCTGATTTGAGCTGCTCTGTCAATGCGCTTTGGAAATCCAATCGATACACTCCTCATGAATTATGCTAAAAATTAAAAATAACCCAAAAACATGGCTTTAGAGAAAAAATTTTATTTTAGACCTTCGAGTAGGAATGAATCCAAGATTTTATGGGTGGGATATCTCAATTATTTGATAATGATTTATTAGCGAATTGGTTCAGGTCAAACTCAGAGACTCAGGGAACATCAAAAACATTACGCAAAGCATTGAGCGCATCCTGTAAGTGATGTTCTTCAATGATTGCAGAGATGGAAGAAATGGAGGTTGAGATAGAAAGAATATTGATACCCCGAATTCCTAGAGCCCTGAAAAAGGTAGCAGCCAGACCACAACGCTCTTTGAAATGGGGACCATAAACAGTTAAAAGACAAACATGCTCAATCACTTCAACACTCATTTCTTCGTGTAGGTCATCGATGGCAGCGACTGCTTTTTTGAACGCATCGCTTTCATCCTGATGTAGTGTTACTGACAAATTAGCCTTCCCCCGACTATCCATATTTTCACTAATGAAATTAACAGTCTGTCCATAAAAACAGAACTCCTCCAGAGCCGACCCGCCCCAATCCGGTTCATCAGGTAAATCAAAAATCCTGACAAAGGTCAGTTTTTCATCTACAATGATACCGCCTATGGATTCTTTTTTCATATTTCCTCCTCAAACGGTAATTGGACAGTGAAGGTTGTTCCTTTTCCTTCCTGACTCTCAACGATGATGTTGCCATCATGTAGTTCCACCATGCGCATGACAATTGCGAGACCCAATCCTGTGCCTTCTGAAATATGTTTTCTCGCTGAAGGTGTACGATAAAATTCCTTAAAGATATTGACCTTTTCAGATTCTGGAATTCCTACCCCGTTATCAGATACAGCCACTTCATAATTCAAACCTGATTTCTCAACACTTACCTGTATTTCGCCAGTCTCCTGAGTATAACGTATGGCATTTGAGACTAAATTTTTAAAGATTTTTCTTAATGCATCACGATCTCCAAAGTACTCCTGAGGGGCATCTGATGGATTGAAAATCAGTGTCTGATTTTTTCGATCAGAATTCGGTTTGGCATCAGCGACAATATCCGCAAGTAATTCATTCAGGTTCAGGGTCTCAAACTTTTGTTGTTCTTGAAAATTGCCATAGGTTAGATCTGCCAGATCCTTGAGCATACCGATGGTCTCGGAGGTCCTCCCAATGGCTCTATGGAGCATATTCAAAACACGCTCATCTACCTGTGTACCCAGAATGTCCTCAATGACCATCAAGGTGGATTGAATGGTAGAAATGGGTGCTTTCATCTCATGGCTGGCATAACGAAAAAATGTGGTTTTGGTCTCATTGATTTCGAGGAGCTTGGTGTTGGCGACCTCTAGCTTTTCTCTGACCCGACGGTGTCGTTCAGTGACATTTTGAGCAAGGTAAGCAGATACCATCATAGTGACCACAAAGACAAACCAGATTCCAAGGACTACACTGGGATTGCTTGATAAGTGAATTCCATCGAAAAAGCAAATGTGATCCAGATACACAGATTGCTCCAGGAGCAGTAGACCGGAATAAAGAAAGATCACCAGAAGTGAATAGAGATAAGAGAATCCTCCAGGGAAAATGATACTGGCCAGAATGATATGAAAAACATAAAAGAAGGACAGTGGGCTCTCCTCACTCCCTGTGAGATAAATCAGGAACGTGAGAACAATGAGGTCCATAACCATTTGAACATTCAGTAGAATGACCAGGCTAGACATCCCGAATTGTTTTTTCGCTGAAGCGTAGTACAGGTAAACCAGATTGAGACAGACCAGGATTAAACCGGCGACACCCATTCTGTGTACACTTGAGGGTGGACCCAATTTTGCGATTAAAAGTAGAGCGACACCCAGGAAAAGTCCCAAAATAGCGTACCAGCGCAAGCGTATAAGCCATTTATCACGCCTGAGCATTGATGCAATTGAAAACGCTGGTGTTTCAGGAAAAAGCGTCAATTATGTACCGTTATTAATCCTGTTTAGTTAAAAGTCTCTCCTGCTTAGACCTTAATGTTTTGATGCACAACGTCCACCAATTTTTTAGGATTAACTGGTTTTTCTAAAAATGCATCGACAGGGAGAAAATCAGCATCTTTACCTGGATCAAATTGAAATCCAGTTTGATTACCTACGGCAGTTAGCATCACAATAGGTGTGTCTTTTATCTCCGTTTCTTCACGGATTTTATAAGCAACATGGAATCCCTCATCCATGGATGACATCATCACATCCAGAAGGACAAGATCTGGTGTTTCACTTCTAATTTTCTCAAGACCTCGTTCACCATCCTGGGCATCAATCACCTCGAACCCGGCTGATTCCAGGGTAATGCGCATTGCTTCTACGAGATCGAAATCATCATCTATGATCAGTACTTTTTTTGCCATTTATTGTTTCCTCCTAGGCGCTAGCGCCAAACAAATTGAGCTAAGCATCGGCGAGTTCTGACACTCGTCTTAGCTTATCATGAATTATTTCAATCGCCGATTTCAACGCCCCCTGAACGGGAGCGGAGAGTTCGCCATTAAATTGAATAGATTCTGGTTCAATACCAATGATTTTCAAATCTTTTGGTAACATCTGCAAGGACTCTGCCATTTGGATGGATTCTGCCAACCCCAGTCCATGCAACGAGAGTGAATCATCAGCCAGAACCGCTTTTATTTCCGATGGATCAAATTCAACCAGTGTCCCTGGTTTTCGACCCATACTACAGGCGTCTACAATGAGAACCTGATCCCGGCCATCCAGATACTCCAGAATTCCCAGAGCATCGCTTCCGGCATCCACTAACTCGATTTGAGAGTCAGGCAGCATTGATAGTGAATCAATAAGCATAGGTCCAATGGCATCATCACCACGAAGCCGACTACCCACACCTATGACTGTCAATGCTGCCATCTCTGAATTACTCTACAAAATCGACTTCCAGCATGTGAACCGAACAAGAAATACAGGGATCATACGCCCGAACCAGCATTTCAAGGTTCAGGGTAATTTCTTCCTTGCTTTTGTCTACAATCTCTGGTACCAACTTTTTCATATCATCATCAATATTCGCCAGGTTCTGCCCTGTAGGAATAATGCAATTAGCCTTGATGATATTACCCTTGTTATCATAGGTATAATCGTGAAAAAGTATACCACGCGGCACTTCATTGGAACCCACACCCCGACCATAGCGTGTTGGAGTTTGATTTGGTTTCTCATTTTTGAGACCATTATCGATGAGTTTATCAATGATGCGAACGCTATCCAGAATACAATGAACAGCTTCAACAACTTGTGCGATCGTGTTCATGTAAGGATTATAACAATTTGGTTTTAAGCCCATGGCTGCAGCAGCTGCATGAGCCTCTTCACCAAGCTGAGCCTGATTGTTATTCCAACGCGCCAGCGCCCCAACGAAATAGGAGCTACGGTTGAATTTAGCATGCTTGGATGTGGAGTGATCCACGATGAACTCATTGGTTACATCGAGATAATTTTTGACTGCAGTTGCTCCAGAATCTGATGAAAAGATATCACCCTCATACAGAGCGTATTCATCGGCATGTTTAAGAGAAATGTATTCGGTTTCTCTTTCAAACTGAGGAATGGCTCCCGCCAGTGCTTTCATCGTTTCCACAGTTTCCAGACCATCTGGTAACATTTCTTCCAGAAGACGACGCTTGATTTCAAGCAATTCAGCCTTTTCTGGGATCCGTGTAAAACCACCTGGAACAGGTGTAATGGGATGTACGGCACGCCCTGAAACCACATCACCAATATCATTGGCAAGACGTTTCATGCGCAATGCCCGCAACACCACATCCTTATGGGTTGCGATAAGTGGAAAAACACTACCTACGTTAAGAAAATCAGGTGCTGCCAGAAAATAAGCATGGAGCACGTTGGATTGGAGGGTCGCTCCGTGGACCAACAATTTTCTTAACAGACGGGTCTGCTCAGAGATTTCCAGCCCTAGGGCATCTTCAGTAGCAACCAACGAGGTAAGCTGATGACCCAGCGAGCATATACCACAGATTCTTGACGTGATGATAGCGGCTTCATGAAAGCTACGTCCCTTCATCATGGCTTCGAAAAAGCGGGGAGGTTCCACAATACTCAGATGTGCCTTTTCAAGGACCCCATCTTTCATATTCACTACGATATTTCCATGCCCCTCCACTCGGGTGAGGTGATGGACTTTTATGTCAAGATTCCGACTCATAATTGAACCTCGTTTGTATTATACAACAGCATACGTTTTTTTGCCTCATCCAGGCTGATACCATGACTAGTCATGACTTCCAGCATTCCATCCACATTGGGATCATCCAGAATGCCACGGCAACCGGTGCAAAATTGTCCAAAACTTGGACATTGAGCATCACAGCCACCCCGGGTGATGGGTCCGAGACAGACCATGCCCCGATTATAGAGACATTCATTCTCTTTTAGCTTGCACTCAACACAGACGGGTGAGCCATATTTGGGTGGTTGTTTACCCAGAACAAGGGCTATCAGAAGATTCAGAAAATCCTGCTGTGTCATGGGGCATCCGCGAACTTCGTAGTCAACTTTGACCACCTGTGAAACAGCCATGGCAGGGAGTGTTGCGAAGAGATATTTGTCATCGCCATAAACTGTTTCCCGAACTTCGTCAATGGGATGCAGGTTTTTCATGGCGTTGACACCACCATTAACCGCACAGGCACCCAGGGCAACCAGAACATCAGCGCGGCGACGAATATCATGAATTCGTTCTACACAGGATGGTGAGGTGATGGAACCCTCAATAAAGGCAATGTCATAATGCTCTGCCTGGTCATCCATAGCTTCGCGGAATTCCACGATATCAACATGTTTCAATATGTCGAGTAGGTCATTTTCAAAATTCAGTTTGTTGAGCTGACACCCTTCACAACTGGTAAAATCAAAGAAAGCAACTTTTGGTTTCATTAGAGAGCCTCCTCCAGTGGTTTAATGTCAGCATAATTGAAGACGGGGCCATCCTGGCAGCAGTACACACCATTGATCTGGCAGTGACCACATTTACCGACACCACACTTCATGCGTCGTTCCAGGGACAGATATATTTGATCATCTGGAAGTTGTTTCGACTTCAGTGACATGACCACGAATTTGTACATCACAGGAGGACCAGTGATTGCAGCAATTGTCGTATTTAATTTCAAATCCAGGGAGGGGATTAGTGTTGTGATAACACCTGTATTCCCAGTCCAGGTTTCATCTGGTTGATCCACGGTGACATGTAATTCTACATCATCTCTGGCGGTCCAGTCAGCAATTTCCTCTTTGAAGAGCAATTCTGATGGAGTTTTTGCCCCATATAGAATGATCAGCCGACCAAAATCCTTGCGGTTATCCAGAACAAAGTTGATCAGGGAGCGAAGAGGAACCAATCCAATTCCACCTGCAACAATGAGTATATCCTTCCCATACATCTTTTCCATGGGGTAGCCATTACCAAAAGGACCTCTGATACCCAGAGTCGCTCCCTTTTCATAAGTTTTCAGGACATTGGTAAGGGTTCCAACCTGGCGAATACACAGTTCAAAACTACCTTTTTTTGAAGGTGAGCTGGAGACTGAGATAGGTGCCTCACCAATCCCAAAAGCAGAGACTTCCACAAATTGACCTGGTCCATGACCAAGATCTTGTCCAGCAGGCATCTCAAGCTCATACCATTTTTCCATATCGGTAATTTGCTTCGCATCTTTCACCTTACACATGGTGGGATAATAGAGATCCAGGGCATCTTGTGATTTGACATCTTCAAGTCTTTTCATAATCTACCTCCTCCCTATACCCGGACTGTCCGGTGATATTGAGCTTTTTCATCTTCTTGAATCAGCTCGTTAACGATATCAGGCATGGAAATACCTGCCGGGCAGAATGCTGTACAGCGACCGCATCCTACACACCAGGGAAGTCCCTCTTCATCCGTGATATACTTAAATTTCCGGTAGAGACGATGCCGTGTTCGGTTGATGGCTTTTTCCCTGAAGTTTTCACCGCCTGCTACTTCAGCAAATGTGGTAAGCATGCAGCTATCCCAGCTCCGTTGACGCATTCCATCTTCAGCAGTGACAGTGACTTCATCTTGCACATCAAAGCAGAAACAGGTGGGACAGGTCAGCGTACAGGCACCGCAGCCAACACAACGTTCAGTGACATTCGCCCAGACTTCTGAGTGATAGGCATATTCAAAAACTCTGGGGAGTCGATTATAGTGATAGCGAATCTTTTTCTTGAATTTGCGATCTTCAACAACTTCAGCCGTTGTTGCTTCTAATTTTTCGAAGCCATTGATGAGAGCCTGCCCATTATCGGTCAGAACATAGAGTTGAAAATCATTGTCTACTTCATTCAAAAAGAGATCAAAACCTTCCATCTCCTCGATGAGAATCCCAACGCTCTCAGAAAAATGGTGTTCATCGGGTTGAAATGAGATGCCGATAAACCGCGAGTTCTGGCGGCGCTTGAAATAATTTGACTCTGCACTTCCGGAGAGCATGCTGTGATCCAGTCTCAGGATGGACTGCATTTCATAGCTATGTACACCAAAATAGACCTTGGGCGTGATGGGTACATCGATGGGCTTGTAGCTCATTTCCTTCAATGAAAAGTCCATGAGTTTTTCTACGGGTGGTAGAAACATCTTTTTTAGTGGCAATAAGGTACGGTTATAGTCCAGTGCAACTTTGCTACTGTCCTGTACAACCTCAAACGAGTACGAGACATCCCCTTTACCATGGGGGGCTATAACCTCCCCAAAAGCGCCTAAGTGATCGATAAGGGCTGGGACATCAGACCGTAATAGAGAAAAACACTCCATAATGGCTTCCTTGCATATATGATCGGTTAACAAAACTTACGTTGTTCATCGTAACCCGCTCATTTGCAAAGCACATGCCAACACATCAGTTTCCCATTAACAATTATTTATCTTATCATGTATAATTGATTTAGTCAGCAAAAGACTTTATAAAAGGCTGATATAGGTCAATTCAGCACTTTGTAATTATTTGCTCAAGGCAACAATTACTACTGCCTAGTGAAGTATAGGGAAATTTTTATAAGAAATTGGGTTGCAATGTGAGTGATTTAAATCTTAGAGAATGGCTCAGAAAATGAATCAATTCAGGATAATATCATCTGTAATGCCGGGATCAACACGCTTTAGCAGTTCAATGGTTTCAATCTGGTCATCAATATGCCACAGTATCCGTTTTGCTCTCTCCTGAATTGAATCCAATGCCAGCAGAGCATACTGCTCACCGTTTTTTAACGGGAGGGATCGAGCAACCAGATTGACCAGTGCGATAAATGATTCATGCTCACCTAGAATAGGACTAAAATCCAGGGCATCAGGAGATTGTTCAACGAGGTAATTCAGCCTGAGCAACAAGTCCTCTCGCTCCTCTACAAAATCATGATCTTGATCTGATTCTGGCAATTCTATCATTTCAGCCACGCGGTAAGGATTGTCTTTCACAACCTCACCAAAGCCAACACGGAAGAGCCCTTCGATCACTATATTGTATTGACCATTCTCAAGCTTTTCATAGGATTGAATACGCCCGAGACACCCCACGGGGTATAGCTCAGGGGTTCCATAATACTCATCCTCATAACCAGGTTTCAGAATTCCCAGGGCGAGGAGCCCATCTCCTTCAAGTACACTTTCAATCATCTCAACATAGCGCGGCTCAAAAATATGATAGCTGGCTTTTGTCTCTGGGAAGAGATTTACTGTGGGAAGTGGAAAAATGGGTGCGTGCATCACTTCAGCTCTGACAATTATTCTTGGCCATGAATTCCAGGAGGTGCCGCGATTTTCAGAACCGTCAATTGTTCATCACTCTCATTGATGATTCCCGAACTCACACCCGTCTCAACCAGCACAGATGTATTGCGGGTCAATACCAGAACTTCGTCACCCACTTCAAAGACCCCTTCACCACGTAAAACAAAATAAATGATATCTGATAATGGCTCTACAACTGGAGATATGTACTGGTGTGTATTCAGAAGCAAGACATCCATCTGTAGCTGGTCACTTCTAAACATTAAATTGATTTTCGCTGCATCTTCTGAGAAGTGAGCAACCTGTTTGAGGTATTTTACATTACTTTCCATGAATCATCTCTAATACTTTCTGAACCAGTTTTTCGATTCCTGTTGCTGCTTCGCTTATCCTGACATCCAGCATATAGGCTGGCGTGGAGACAATCTTGCGCGCTTCATCTACAATAAAATCTTCAACTGGACAATTAATATGAATACCACCCATTTCAGTGATGGCGTTTGCTGTATCCGCATCAGACCCGATGGTCAGGGAGGCATCCGCGCCATAAATATGGGGGATCATTGCAGGGGCAATACATACAAACCCCATAGGTTTTCCCGTTGATGCAAACGCTCGGGAAAATTGAAGAACATCTTCCTGGACTGAGCTTTCAGCCCCTTTTACTGCAAAGTCCGAAAGATTCTTAGCGGCGCCATAGCCTCCTGGGAAAATTACAGCATCGTAATCATTGGGATTCGCCAGTGCGATATCTATCACAGCGGTTCTGGCAATTCGAGCGGCCTCCACCAGCACATTGCGCTGTTCACCTTCGCTGACTTCGCCTGTGAGGTGGTTGACAACATGCATCTGCTCCATATCAGGAGCCATACACTGGTAAGCCACACCGGCCTGATCCAGAGTAAGTAGTGTGATTACACTCTCTTGAATTTCAGCGCCATCCAGAAATCCTGAACCTGAAAGCACTACAGCAACCTTTGTCATATGCACCTCCCCTTTTTTACCAATCAAAACCCGATGTGTCAAAGTCGTCATCGCCAGAGTTTTCAGCCTCAGGCTGTACCCAAATCTCCTCCCCTCGCATTGCGATAGGATATGATTCCAACTGGGTGTAACTCGGTTTAATTCCTTTTCCAGTACTTACTTTATATGTCCAACCATGTAATGGACACCTGATTGTATCACCGGTCCGCTCACACATTTCCAATTTGAAGGCATTATGCTTACACACCCCTGACCGTGCGATAAATCTACTGGGGGTATGAAAGATGGTTATCTCCTTGCCATCCAAATTAACATTTTTTGCACCATCTTCAGGTACGTCTGTTGCCAAACAGGCAAACTGGTATTCAACTTGGGACATAAGCTTCCCATTCTCCACGTGCTAATTTTTCAGCCCAGAATAGCCCCACCATTGTTTTGGCATCGGTAATATCCCCGCGCCTTAACATTTCCAGAGCCTGACTCAGGGGCATTTCAAAAATCTCTAAAAATTCATCTTCATCCCGGTCAATCTGCTCCATGGATAAATCTGAGGCTGCATAGACTGCCATTTTTTCATCTGCATATCCAATGGCTGGATATAAATGACTAATGAATGTCCAAGTTTTAGCTGTATAACCCGTTTCTTCCAACAATTCCCGTTTTCCTGTGGTGAGAAAATCCTCACCAGGGTCTGTCTTGCCCGCTGGTAATTCGTAAAATACCCGATCAGGATAATAACGATACTGACGTTCCATGATGAGGGTTGATTGATTCAGGAATGGTATCACTACAACTGCGCCAGGGTGTAGAATTCCTTCGCGGTAACTGGTTTTACCATTGGGTAATCTTACCTCGTCTCGTGTCACATGGAGCAGATTACCTTTGTAGATCGTTTCAGATGTGATTTTTCTTTCTTTAAGATCTCTGGAATTCATAAGGCTTAAATCATAGAATGAACAGGGGTAAAATGCAAGGATGATACAGACGAATTAAAGAATATATCTGAGGCTTAATTGCTTGGCTACTTGTCTGATAATACATGGCAGGATTGCCCCGGCTTTTAAGCCGGGGGTTGAGTGGACAACGAGAGATAGGGGTTTTAACCCCACAATGGGTGTGGCTAAGGATTGGGCTAAAGCCCCTCCAGGATGGACGCAGACTACCCCCGCCCTGAAGGGCAGGGTAATTGAAAGGACGCTATTTTCTTCCGGTTAACTCAGGATTTACAGAGTATTGTCATTACCTGGCAATGTTGCTCTGGCTTTTAAGCCCGGGGGTAATGGTGCTATGAAATGAGTTGGGGTTTTAACCCCTCAGTGGAATTGGCAAGGGTTGGGCTAAAGCCCCACATGGGTGTGGACCAAACTACCTCCGCCCTGAAGGACGGGGTAAGTTTAGAGATACCATGCTTCTATTCATCATTGATTCGGGATTTATAGGATTTTTTTCTCTGATCATATTGCCCCGGCTTTTAAGCCGGGGGTAATGGTGCTATGAAATGAGTTGGGGTTTTAACCCCTCAGTGGAATTAGCGAGGGTTGGGCTAAAGCCCCTCCAGGATGGAAGCAGACTACCCCCGCCCTGAAGGACGGGAGTACCTCAATTGATAGGTGGTGAGTGCTACAGAGCCAAAACAACCATATCCACCAGAGACTGTTGAGCCATCTGGATGGTATGTGTTGGGTATAAAGGATATAGGACTGTTCCCATAGCGTGTGAGATTCTCATCCAAGGCAAATAGTAGAACGTAAAGAGGCTGGCCTAGCCCTGAAGAAAATTTCCATTCAACCGCTATTTTTGATGAACCATTGGGCTTGACAACCTTCTCAAGAATCTCCCCTGACGGGAAGTACAAATACAATTTATACTCGAAGGCACTTGAATCGTGAACCAAACTGAAATTTAGTTCATCAGTCCCCAATACTGTTAACTCTTCCACCCAAACAGGTCTTTGAGGGATAAGTGTTGTACCAGTAAGGGTAGGGAAACCCTGAGCTGTAATTTCAAGCTCATATCGCTCCCCTGGCTCAGGGCTAAATGATGAATTACGGAACATATTGAGTTCATTGGTATCCAGGGATTGCATAAACTCAGTTGCCACCCCGGAACCCTCGTTTATGACTTGAGTAAATACATTTTCGGGTGTGAAATCAATAATTTCCTCTGAATAAATTTCTTCAGTGGTGAGGGCTCTGGTAATTGAAACAAATGATGACCCTGAATCATAATCTGCTCGCAGTACAGCTAATATGTTCATTCCCTTTTCAAATTCTGTGGGCACGATCTCGGAGGGTTGTGGACCGGGTTGATGGGGCAAGTCACAACCGAAGATTAATAACAAGGTAACCAGTAAAGTGAAACGTGGTTTAATTCTCAATTCATCACCTCTCAGAACTGTAAGCTATAACCAAATGAGATTGAAGGGACAAACTCCATATCAAGACCATAATACCCATAGTCTGGGATATAAAAGTAGTAGGTCGGATTGCGATGGAGAAATAACAGGTTCCTGATGGTCATGGTCAAGTAGGCATCAATCCCTCCCAGGTACTCTGCCAGGTTAAAACCAAAACCTGACCTCAGCTTTTTCTTCCATCCAATATCCCAGGCAAGTCTGGGAGGATAGCGCACATTATTTCGTTCAGGCGTGATATAAGTAGCAAACCATCCAACAGTATTGGTAAGGGGATCATAGGATGAGTGCATGCGCATGCCTGTCTCCCAGGTACGTGGGAATCCTGATGTGATTTGCAGAGTCGAGCTGGCAACAATATCCGGTGTTAATTTAAAGAGCAAAATGGACTTGAGGTTGTGAGGTTGATCAGCGTCGAACAGACTTCGCTCACCATTAAGTATGGAGGGATAACGACGGAAGCCTTTTGAATAATTATAGCCAACCCAGCCGGAGAGTCTACCAAACTCACCCTTCAACAAGATCTCAAACCCATATGATTCACCTGAGCCCCCTTCAATAAGAGCAGCACGCTCTCCGGCAGTAATGGTGTTGCTGTATGTTGCACGGTAGAGCTGTTTGAGATCTTTATAGTAAGCGCTCACCTCGTATTGAATATCTCCCCACAATGGACCGCTGATCCCTGTGATATAATGGATTGAGTTAAGCGGTTCTCTTTTTTCCAGAGACTGGTAATAGTCGAGGAACTGGACAAACTCATCACCCTTGGAATCCATGGTGGTGAGGTATTGGAAATATCTGCCATATGCAGCTTTGAATTGATGCCCTCGGGGAAATTTAATACTGGCAGAAGCTCTGGGTTCCATATGCCAATCCCCCTGATCCAATGATCTTGAACTGCGCATTCCAAACTTCAGTTGCAGGGCGCCTAACTCAATTTTATCCTGGACAAACAATGAATGAAACTGGGTAGATGATTCATTGGGATTTGGATCGGTGTCGAACCGACCCACTTCATTGGCGAACTGGAGGTGATTCAATTCAGCCCCCAGTTTGAAGGTTTGATTCCAGAAGGCATACCAGACCAGGTTAGCCTTCCCCGTATTCTCAGCGATGGTATTCTCGATATGGGTTTTGTAATCCAATGCAGCAAGATTGTTGCCTGCAGTATCTGATATGGAATAATTGAAATAGGTGAGATTGTCCACACTTGAGGCAGAATGATAGACCTGCCCTTCAAATGTCAGATTTGGGAGTAGTACTGAGTTAACCTTTACACCGAGCGCTCGATTTGTGGTATTGGTCACAAATCCCTCACCAAAAGAGTCGAAAAGGTCTTCTGGGAAAAACAACATCAGGTTGTCAACACTGTAGTCCATATAATCGCGAGCATAGAATCCGGAAAAGCGAAGCCGTGTCTTACCCAGTAACACCTGATAGGCTGCATTATAATCCATTACAAGGTTGGGTGTACCCATCATCACCCGCATCATGACATCGGAATAAGTCCGACCAGAAAGCATGGCGGTACCGCGCTCACCTGCTGGAAACTCTATGGCACCACTGATACCAGAGATGGAGGGGCGAAATTCGCCATGAATTTCAGACTTATGCCCTTCACGTGTTGAAATATTCATGATCGAGGCATTACGCCCACCATATTCAGCATCAAATCCACCGACCAGCATTTCCACATTTTTGATGGCATATGGATTAAAAATAGCGCTTGAGCCCATGAAGTGTTGAGGGTTATAGATGGTCATCCCATCCATCTGAACCAGATTCTCACCTGGATCACTCCCGCGCACATAGTATTGAGGTGACATGGGGTCGGAGGTGGTCACGCTGGGTGAGAATTTTACTAACTTAAATACATCTTTATTCAACTGTGGAATCTCTGTCAGAATAACAGGGTCCACCTGAAGACTGGAGATATCCATATCCTTGATAATACTGGATCGCTTCCCCACAACCTCCACGGCTTTGGTATCGATGGCATGTGGTCGCAATACAATACTGGAGATGAAATGGTTTTGTCTTCCCAGAAATAATTCCAGTGAGGTATCCTGGTAGGCAATATGAGAGAAGGTCAGTTTCACATTGCCCTCACCCCCATCCCTGAGAACAAAGAAACCTTCCAGATTGGTTGCCGCCCCCTGTCCGCTCGCTTGAATAAATACATTGGCACCTATAATACTTTCACCGGTCTGGGCATCGTGGACAAAGCCTGAGATATCACCAGCATTTAAGCAGGTTATTCCTAGGAGTAAATCAAGTGTCATAGTTTTCAGGATATGATTAATCATGGTAATATCACTCCAAGCCTAACAAACAGTCCCAACTCTTCCTGAGGAATCACATCTGGTAAAATATTGTATCCCACGTAAACACCCAGCCCCCCATAAAGCCCCTTATGATATACTGGACGATATTCGATACCGGCTTGTCCTGAGACATTCACATAGAGTAGATTTTGATATTCAAGATGATCGAAATGTCCACCCTCGAAATTGTTAAATCCGATTCGAAAGGTTGCAGAACTCTGGGTCACCAAACTGGGGGATAATCGCCAATACCAAAGTTGGTCTTTACCACCAATGGCGATAGACTCATGAATATCTGATTTTCTATAAAACAGACCTGGAGACCCTCGACGCCACTCTGTTTTCTGATCCGGCGGGAAATCCAGCGTGAAGTGGACATTGATGGCATATCCATCATTAAAAATGATGAATTCTGACCAGGACATAAGTTGTCTGCGATACAGATGGGGATAAAATTCTCTGTTAAAATCGCCCGAGGCTAGAGCCTGGGATTGCTGTCGGGTTAGTTCCTGAACAAACCGGCTCAGATAGGCGGCTTCTTCCTCCTTCTTCTCCTTTTTAAGGCGGATCTCCCACATCCAGTCACTCACTGGCTCACCTGATGTATCGTGGTAGGTGATATAGGCATTGAGACACAAGCCTTTGTCAAGTACAGAGGACCCGTCCCACCAGAGGATCAAGTTTGATACATGGAGAATTCCACTTTGCGCAAGGGAGTCCTTCACGAACTGTATCTGGAAAAGATCTGAAAGGGATTGATTTAAAGCAAGGTACTGATCAACAGGAATATACCTGTACTTTTTTGTCTGCCTGATTCCCAGAATATTTCCATCAAGATTTCTTGAATCAATGACCTCCAGTTTGCTCAACTTCCCATCAATGCTTGAGTCCATAGGGACTTGAATCTCCAGGGTATCTGAGATAAAAGTTTCCAGTGTTGGAAACTTGATTTTTTGAGCCTGGCTATGAGAGGGTATGACCAAAATCAGGATGAGTAGAAATAGATGGGGTCTGAGGATCGGTTGATTCATTTGGAATCTACATTTCTGAATGTTGCAAAATATCGCGCATCTGCACCAGATATTTTGATAATTCTGTTTTGCCAAGGGCTGTTAAGCGATACGACGTATGGGGTATTTTTTTTCTAAAGGTTTTTGTGATACTCAAATACCCAGCTGTTTCAAGTTTAGTGACATGAGTACTCAAATTTCCATCTGTGGTTTGCAGTGTGGTCTTCAAGAAGCTGAAATCGCATTGATCCTGTTGACTCAGGACGGTCATTATTCCCATCCGTACAGGAGCATGAATAAGCGGGTTTAATGATTTAATATTGAGCATTTTATTTAGAGGAATTTTGCCTTGATAAGATAGGATGGTAATATAAAACCCAGAAGAATCACTATTGTCAATATGGGAAGGTGATAGGCTTCACCCATGGCAGAAGCTGCGATGGAGCCAAGGAAGAACGCACTACTGAGTCCGATAGTTGGTAAATGGTTAATCGTAATGCCTGTCATCGCGACCAAAATGAAAAATAGAATGAGTACGATGGGTAATCCCATGGATGCGGGGAAAAATCCTAAACCTGGAGCAACCAGGCTCAGATAGATCATTACCAACCCTACTATCCCCCATACAGCCCCCAACAGTTTTTCGCTGGTTGAAATGTTTGAATGATTGGATTTTCTGCTCCCTGACATCACGCCTAGTAAAACGCACAGAACCGGAACAATCATCCAGACAAATTTGATCCATCCATGCAACCCTAGGAGACTCAGTAGGTAGTGTGTCAAACACCCTGCGAATATGACCCAGCCGTATTTAAAAAACTCTACAGCTCTTCTGGCAATATTGCTTTGGAGTTCGTTGAGTACCCGATCTATCATTTCGATTTGCTTATTCATTTGATTCTTTCAATAGTTTTTTCACTGAAAAGTACTTTGCATTACAAAGTAGATGACAACGAGACTGTTCACAAACCTTATTTTCAATGATTCAATAAGAAGTTTGTAAATCGAGTTTATATTTTAGGCTAAAAGCCTTGGAAAAGCATTTGATAAGACCGCAGTAACTCCTGAGATGATGAATTGGACAGCCATTGTCACAACCAGAAGCCCCATGATTCGAGAAATGATGCGCAATGCTGTTTTTCCAAATTTTTCTACCATAATATGGGAGTATTTCAGAACATAGAAAACCAGTATACCTGAAAGGATCACTGATAACATGAGAATAGCAATTTCGTAGGTCTCAATAGCACGAGAGCGATAAACCATGATGGTCGCAATACTTCCAGGTCCACTGATCACGGGTATACCCATGGGGATGATGGAGATATCTTCCTGATCAACGACCTCTGCTCGCTCCTTATCAGTGATTTTAGATTTTGGATGCTGACCCCGTATCATACTCATGCCCATTCCAAATAACAGAATTCCACCCGCTATCCTGAAAGCATCAAGAGTAATATGGAATAGATGAAATATAAGTTGACCGAGAAACATGAATACAAAGAGGGTGATAATCACAGTTAATGCCGTTCTACGCGATTTCTTTACAAGCTCCTCCCTGTCATCATCCATAGTCAGGGTGACAAAAATCAACGCACCACCGAACGGATTGAGAATAACAATCACGGCTGGAAGAACCTCTATGATATACTTGAGAATTTCCATCAGTGCAATTTCTCGGACATGGTTTCCACCAGGAGCTGGCTATCATCTGACATCATCCCTTTGATCATAGGGTCATTTGCAAAGGTTTTCATCCGTTCCGCATCATTCACAACCCACACATGCATGGGGATGTTTTTTACTCGTGACCAGAATTTGACACCCCAATTGACATTCTCCTCATAGGGATGAAAAATATCAGGGTGTGACAAATGAACACCCATAGGATGACGCAATGAAAACAGGCTGGGATTATACCAGAGCAATGCTGTAAAAATGGTGGGATCAGACATCTTCACTCGCCATATGTTCAATGGGTTGAATGAGGAGAGGATGACACGGTCTCTAAGCTTGTTCTCATGGATAAATCGAACCAACTCCAGTTCCGTTCGTTGTTCAGAGAAAAACGAAAAATTCTTTATTTCAAAATTAAATATGATATGATCAGGAAGGGCATCAATCACAGCTTTCAAGCTAGGTATTTTTTCTTCTCTATCTGTCCACTGTTTAGCCGCTGCATTTAATGCTTGTAGTTCAGCCAAGGTATGCTCAGCCACCCTCCCTGTGCCATTTGTTGTCCGCTCCAGTGTATCATCATGAAAAACGATGAGATGACCATCCCGAGTTCGGTAAACATCCAGCTCTATGGCATTACATCCATCAGCAACAGCTTTCTTGAAAGAGGGGATGGTGTTTTCCGGCTCTGAGTTGGGTGACCCTCGGTGTCCAAATAAAAGATAGGGATGATGTTTATAAAGCACTGATGTATCCAGTGGTTTCCAGATAAAAAAGTGGTAGAGCAGGATTGCCAGGACTGAGAGTGCGAGAAGTAGTTCAAACATGAGTGCAAATTACTGTGGAAAAATTACATCACAAGGGTTGGGGTAGGGACATTTTTACCGTCGCCCTCCCTCCTGGCGAGGATTTGAATCCTCGCCAGGAAGGTACTGAAAGCTTTTTTTTGAGGTTAGGGTTTCATCACCAATTTTTTATACCCGGCATTCTTAATGGTTTCAGCATCAATAGGAAAGCTTCTGTATTCGCCTGAGTTGTACATCTTTGCCTGATCTCGGTAATGCTCAGATCGCGGATTGCCTGATTGACCCGTAGGTAGAGCGCTCAAACCGCCAGTCTGGAATTTGGCAAAATCGTAGATATGACGCACGGAGGGTCCCAGGACCACATCAAAAGGATCATACATGCGATATTCCATATTGTTCACAGTGGTACCTGATCCAGCTGCAGGGAAGGGTCCCACATTCAGATCGAGTAGCCAGTCCAGAATTTTAACCTGTGAAAGTGGATGCTTATGTGTAAGGGTATGCATCTCAGACCAGACCCATTGATCAGGGTTGGTGCCAAATTTTGTTTCCAGGAAGGCTACGGTTTCTGTCAGTGACCGGTGCACAATATCTTCTGGACCTTCAGTAATATCAGGTGTTGAGACATCATCAAACCATGAAGAATTAGGAATTTGTTCCAGTAGGTATATGGCATTTCTGAGGCTGATGTTAGCCAGCTTAAAAAAACCGTCCTTAAATTCTTCACCGATTAGATCCATCTCATCCCCATAAAGGTTATAAGCGAATTTCACCCAGAGTGTGTTAAAGACAGCTGCTGCCAGTGAAGTTTTGCCCTGGATATAATCCCAGTTTTTCAGGGATTCATACGCGGCTTTCATATTGGGTTGGCTCAAATCGGAATTTTTAAGAAGATTAACCAGCAGGGGTGTCAAATCGCGGGCATGATCTGATAAAAAGTCATTTTGGATATCTTTCATATCCTCAACATTGAATTTCTTATCTGGGATATTGAGCATTTCATGGATGCGATTTGCCCTGGCAGGAGGCTCCCAATAAGCACTGATATAATATGGGAATTCATCCCCGATGGTCTTATTGTTAGCGGTTGCGATGTATCCCTGCTCTGGATTGTATTGATAGGGCATTTCCTCAAAGGGTACAAAACCCTGCCAATCCCAGGCTGGATCATCACCGGGCAAGGGAACCAAACCAGTTCCAGGAGCTCTCCGGGGCAGTGCAACAGCAGGACGCCATCCAATATTGCCTTCCAGATCAGCATAGATCATGTTTTGACCAGGAATCCAGAATTTTTCCACGGCTGCAGAAAACTCTTCCCAATTCGTGGCAGTATTTAATCCAATAAATGCATCCACCTCATTGGTGAGATAGTTACCCACCCAGGACATGGACACAGGTGCTGAATCATTGGCTTTTAATATCTTATGAACATCGTTGATGATAGGGCCATGAATGGTTTCCCGGACAGTGAAAATTTCTGGATCAGAGCCCTTAACATTGATGACCTCTTCGTGAAGGATCATATCATGCCATTCACCATCATAAAAATATTGATTGGGATGGTCATCGTCAGTGACTTCTACATAAAAATCCGTATCGTCTACCATTACATTGGTGAATCCCCAGGCATAGTGTTGATTTTGTCCCAGGATAACCACTGGAACACCTGCCAGCGTAACTCCTGAAACATCGAAGCGACCTCCTATGAGGTGCATTTCATACCATACAGCAGGCTGGGAATATTGAAGGTGAGGATCGTTACAGAGAATGGGTTCCCCACTTTCTGTCATATCTCCTCCTAATACCCAGCTATTACTCCCAATATGGGAGCCACTGGATCCCGTGATCTGGCGAATCCGTCTTTCACTTCGGAAAATTGATTCAGCTACACTACTGAAATTCGTCGGAGTTTTTGGTACGATATATGGTTTTGTATCTGGATAGACTGGATACAATTCCCGGGCTTTTTCATCCCCCAGTTTATCCAGAACCCCACCAAAAATGACTTCAGGCATCCAGGCCAGGCAGAGGTCATGCCCCATGAGTCTTGCATACCCAATGACATGCTCCAGCTTCCAGTGAATGGGCGTATGTCCTGCGATTTTGAATTCTACGGGGAGATTGTCTGCATGCTCATCGATATAATAATTGATGCCTTCCAGCCCTCGTTCAAGGATAGCCCTGGTTTCAGGGGAAATGGTTTTAATCACATTTTTTGCAATACGATGAAAGCCCCAGACCCTGAGATATTTGTCATCTTCCAGTAAGTCGGGTCCAAAAGCCTCAGAGAGTCGCCCTTCAACTGCACGGGCTATCACATCCATTTTATAAAGCCGTTCAGAAGCCTGGAGATAGCCAGCGGCGAAAAAGAGGTCTTCCTCATTTTCAGCATAGACATGAGGAACACCATATTCATCGGTATAAACTGTGACTGGAGCAGACAGTTGGGCCATGCTCAGTTCACCTTCATGAATGGCAAGTGGACCCTTCAAATAGAAATACTTCAACCATGCGAAAATTGCGAATACCAAAATGACAATGAAAACCAATGCCAACTGTAGCTTCTTCATGTCCAGTTCTCCCGATTTTTTTAATGGTGGAAAGGTAGTAATCTAGTCAGGATTGTCCATTGAATTCAGCGGTTCTGGGTTTGAGGGGTTCTATGGGTTAGGGGTTAGGGGTTAGGGGGTTTGGATTCTGCAGTTATTAAGATGGGTCTCCCTGAGGCTGAACGCAGTGAAGAAACTCGAAGGGTGAAGGTACTATGGGTTTATAGGGTATAAGGGGTTTAGGGGTTTTATGAGTGATGCCTAAACTTGTTACGTCTACCATAACCGAGTACCCACCAATTATTTGGCCCAGGATTAACCATTCTTGGTAAAAAATGTAAGAGGGGAAAATCAGGGTGGTTACACTAAGATAGATAACTGTCCTTGATCTTAAAGAAGTATGCCTTGGCGGCATCATATTCATTGGGGATTTCACCATCGAGGATGGCTTCTTCAATGGCTTTTTTTATTTGCCCGATGACTGGACCGGGTGGTACACCGAGGAGCTCAATAATCTCATCACCACGAAGTGGGGATTGGAAAGCACGCATGGCATCTTTTTCCACCACCTCTTCAATTCGATTCATGACGCGATCAAAGTTACCATAATACCGTTTCACCCGACGTGGATCTTTGGAGGTCACGTCAGCTCGAACGAGAATCATGAGGTCTTCAAGGTTCTCACCTGCTTCCACAATGAGTCGTCTTATCCCAGAATCAGAGACCTGTTCCTGAGCCAATGCAATGGGTCGTAGATGAAGACGGGTCATCCGTTTCAAATAGGCTGTCAACTTGCGGGATAGACGCATGCGTTTGCCCACCACATTCATCATTTTCCGTCCCAACTCTTCATGACCGTGGTAACTCCAGCCCGTCCCGTTGATAAATTTCTTGGTGGCAGGTTTTCCAATATCATGAACCAGAGCAGCAAACCTGACTTCCATTTTATCGGTACGTTCAGCCGCATTATCCACCACTTTCAGGGTATGATGAAATACATCTTTATGGCGTTGGCCATCCCGATCTTCCACCCCTCCGAGGACGGCGATTTCAGGAAAAACCAGAGGTAGTAGACCTGCTTCCTGCATCACATAGAAACCAAGTGAGGGCTGTTGGGTTTTCAGCGTTTTGATTATCTCGTCTGTGACCCGCTCCTGTGAAACGATACTGATCCGTTCAACCTGTGACTGTATGGCCTGCATGGCTTCTGGAACGAGTTTGAATTCGAGTTGAGCAGAAAATCTTGCAGCCCGCATCATCCGCAGGGGATCGTCATCAAAAGTTTTTACGGGATCCAGGGGTGTTCTCAGAATTTTGTCCTGAAGATCCTGCAATCCACCATACTCGTCGACGAGTTTCCCAAAATGATCGGGTATAAGATTAAGCGCCATGGCGTTCACGGTGAAGTCACGTCGACCTAAATCACCCTTCAAATCAGTGTAGACGACCTTGGGTTTACGGGAATCACTCTCATAGGTTTCGGTGCGGGCAGATGCCACTTCGATGAGAAATTCACCATGAGGAATCAGGGCAGTCCCAAATTCACCATATTCTACGATCTCTGGTACGCCAAGATGTTTTCCTAAATCTTTGGCGAAGGCGACACCATCCCCGATAACCATTATATCAACGTCTTTGCTGGGAACATTTAAAATGAGGTCCCGGACGAATCCACCCACAGAATAACACTCCATATCCTTGTCTTTCGCGAGACGACCAGCCAGCTGCAGTACAGCCAGAATATTATGTGGTATTCTATCAATCATACTCAATGAAGATAATCGGAAATCCAGCCACGTGAAGGGATTTGAATATGGAGATTTATGGTTTCATCAGGGTATGGGGTGCGTGTTCCGCCTGTTACTATTAAGATTGAGGGGTTGCACATCTACACAGATACACGTCTACAAACCGGATGATTGAAAATGATAGCATGAAAATTGATTTTGCAGGGGGAGTGTTTCGACTACTTTCATGGGATGGTGACAAGATTCAAAAAGCCAAAACATCTCTTACTGGCAACGGTGTTTCTCTCCGTGATTGTCCTAAATAATTGCTCAATCGTTTTTCCAATTGTTGCCCCTTTTTCAGATCTTCCTGAACCTACTGGTACCTATGGTGTGGCAACACGAACTGCCACCTGGACAGACAGTTCCAGGGATGAAACATTTACAGAAGCCAATGATTTTCGCAGGATAGTGGTCCAGGTCTGGTATCCCGCAATGAAAAATCCAAACGCTAAGCCATTGAACTATATAGATGATCCTGATCTCAGGTTACCAGCCATATCGAAACAATTACGGCTACCTGTTTCCCTTTTTAAACACTTCGTTCACTCAAAAACGAATTCGATTTCAGCATCTCCTATTGAGTCATCAGATGGTGAGTTCCCAGTGATTCTATTCTCCCACGGATTAAGTGGCATGCGATTCCAGAATACAGCACTCATGGAAGATCTCGCCAGTCATGGGTATGTGGTACTTGCTGCTGATCATAGCTATGAAGCCAATATCACCATCTTTGACAATGGTGAAACTGCAGAATACAGGGCAGGAAAACGTCGTGCTTTGAATGATGAACTTTTACAAAGCATAGATTTATCGCAACTTTATATCGTAGTTGACGATCTTCGATTTATGCTTGATAAAATTGAGAACCCAAAATCAGAAACACTCCTGAAAGCGCTTCCATACAGAAAAGAGAATATTGGTATCATGGGGCATTCCCTGGGTGGAGCCGCCGCAATAAACACCATGGCGATTGATGAAAGGATATCATCAACAATGGTTCTGGATGGCTGGTATACGCCTGTCCCAGATTCGGTAATTCTATCGGGCGTCCATAAACCCATATTCCATATTGGTCAAAAAGAATGGTCAGATCCAGGCAATTACATACGGATGGATCAGCTGCTGGCGAATAGTTCAGGTGCCATTTTTAAGGTGTTAATTCCAGGCACCATGCACACAGATTTTACCGACATGCCCTTGTTCACCCCCTTTTCACACTTTATTGGCTACACTGCAATCGATGATCCTGATAGGCTTAACGCACTCCTGAGAAAAAGTGCATTGAGGTTTTTTGATGCTTATCTAAAGGGTCACCCTGTGGCTGATTTAAAGTTTCAGATTTCCTCTGAGCAAGATGTCACAAGCTACATTTTTATCCCCAATGCCCCCTAGATATAGGTTAGATAGCCTATAAGTAAACCAGATTATCTCGAACCTGAAAATTACAGACCCCCAAGTATCACACAATGGTACCTTCTAGACACCTTTATTCTGTGTGTCAGTATGGATTTCAATTATATTTGCCCTTAGTCAACCACTGATGTTTGGGGATGAACAGCTGTGTGCCAAGTCACAGATTATTTATAACATAATACTAATTTCGTTTGTTAATAACAATCATGGAGGAAAAATGATGAGTGTCATCAAATCGAAGGGTATTTCCTGGATCATTATCTTGAGTGTCATGATAATGGCCGTTCCGATGTGGGTCCTTGCAGATGAAACTGGACCAACTCAAAATATTGAGCAACTCAAACAAATTCGGGATGTGCAAAACCAGAGCGTCCTGTTGAAAAATTTGAGAGAAAACAGTGTCGCTACACAAGCCTCACCTGAGCAGGAACGCATGCTCAGATTGAGAAAAGCTCTGGATAAAGTGACGGGCCAGGCGCAACCGCGAATTGAGAAAAGCTATGGCCTGAATCTCAATACAAGCGAAGTGCAGCTTCCAGCCAGATCAGAGGTTAACAGGAGTGGGCTTCGTGAAGTTCTATACGGTAGTGGTAGACTGCATATGGGATATAGCGATTCTACCTATTTTAATTTTCTCACTGGTATGAACAGCAATGACACCCTCGGTATGGATGTGATGATCATCGGGAATGAAGGTGCTCATATTGGAAATGAAACAGCACTGAATTTTGGTGATGATTACAGTCCACTACTCTATCTCGCAGAGAGTGGATCTATGGATGATTTTAATGCTGTGCCTGCAATAGATGATCCTGCTGCCAACTGGATAGAAACAACCTATGATTTTCAGCACGGTACCCTTGGTGCTTTCCTTCAGGCGGGTTCTGTCTGGGCTGTGTACACACGTACAGAGGGGATGTATGTCATCCTTGAGGTAACTGGTGTCAATTCTGATTGGAGCAATGGCTGGATCGATTTTAACTATATGATCCAGACTGACGGATCAACAATGTTTGATGATGGTCCCATGGATGTTGTCTACAACAGTGGTATTTTAAGTAGTACACCAGGCATGGAGTATTTCAATTTCTTTGATGGTACCAACAGTGCAGACTCAATGGGTATGGATGTTCGTATCACTGGTAATGAGGGTACAAATTTTGGTGATGAGGGTGCATCATGGGGTGACCCGAGCATGCTCTTCTATCTCGCCCCTATGGGTTCACTTGATGCCGTTAGTATGGTACCAATGGTGGATGATCCAGATTTCACCTGGACCAATATTTCCTGGGACTGGCAGGGAGGCAACAATGGTCAACCCCTTGCAGTTGGCAATATCTGGGTGGTTTATACTCGAACCTCTAATATGTATGTTGCACTTGAAGTGACAGCTGTAGAAACGTGGAATCAATACTTCGAATTTGATTACATGATCCAGACCAACGGATCAAACGTTTTTGATGGCGATCCTCCTCAATCAGATTTTACTATGACGGTAAATGGTTTAGATGCAGACACACTTGAAATTGGCTCTAACCCATATTTTGAAATCAACCTGGATGGTCATGTCTATGGTGAACTCGCCGTTATCTGGGATGGAAATAGCAATGGTGTTCTAGATGAAGACGATATTGGTCTAGAATATTATGAATTCATGGATAATGATATTCATGATGAAGATATGACCGATGGTATTTTTGGTGTCACATTTTCAGATGAAATGGCAGATGGGCTTAACTATCTGGTTGGTGACATGCTATTTGTTGTCTTTGCTGAAGCTGACATGGCGGCTACCCCTGTAACATTTTATAGCATGCCAACACCATACTCCGTCTCCGGATCTATCTACATGAATGACGGTGGCGGTGCTCCTCTTGAGGATATTGTCGTATGGGCCGTTTACATGGATTCCGAAGATGATGAGATGCCAGCTATCATTGGTGTTACTGATGGTGCGGGACAATACCACCTTGACCTTCCAGATACAGGATATGTCATGGTTGGTGTAGAAGATCATTTTGGAGTAACAGAGGGTCTTGTTCCGGTTCCAAACGCACATCCCGTACATATTATGGGTCATGAATTTGCACCTAATTTTTATTTCATAGCTCCCTCAAGTGCAATTGAAGGATATGTCTTGGATGAAAATGGTATAGCCATAGAAGACGTGCAGGTTGTAGCTCACGGTGATGACGGCCCCGGCTTTTCAGCTTTTACTGATGAAGAAGGTTACTATAGCATTGGTGTGATGAATGGCGGCTATGATGTCGAAATCGAGTGGCAGTCGCTGACAGAGCCATATCTCATCCCATACGGTACCTGGGTGGATGTGGGTGACTTTGCAGTGGCTACAGCCAATTTTACACTTTACACAGCCAATAACACCATCACTGGAAATGTCACTCTCGATGGCATGCCATTGCCTGGTGCTTATGTCTTTGGTCAACATCATGACCTGGATGCTTATACGATAACCATGACTGGTGACGGTGGTTTTTACAGTCTACCCGTGCATGGTGATATGGAAGATATCTATAGTCTCGGTATCTTTATGGATGACATGATGCATATCGTCCAAACATCAGACAATTGGAATGTTCCCGCGGGGACCACAGGTGAAATGATCACCCTAGAAACCATTCCTGGTGGTTTGCACGGTTACT
Organism: Fidelibacterota bacterium; assembly: GCA_016844945.1. GTDB lineage: Bacteria > Fidelibacterota > UBA8477 > UBA8477 > JABMPR01 > JABMPR01. The sequence goes on from JAERTJ010000094.1 coordinate 29,431, forward strand.
TCATAAATGGTGAAACCAACGAACCTATCATGGACTCTCACGAATTAGGGATGATGCTCCGGGATGTCAATACCCATATGGAGTATTACGCAGGTCCAGACTATGAGGGATATTATGAAATCCATGTACCAGCAGGCTACTATGAAGTCATGGCTGGTGGACGGGATTGGTTTTTCCCAGATAGCATTTTTATAGGTATTAATGATACACTGGTCTATCTGGATATCGTGCTCTATCCCCTCAATTTCGATGCTTCACTTGAGGGATTTGTCTATGACAATCAAGGTATGCCAATCCCCTATGCTCAAGTCCATATTGGGAATGACGGCTGGGGAACTGGTGCACAGACCGATGAGTATGGGTATTACTATCTAGAGCTCCCTGAAGGTCACTATTACCTGGGTACCTGGGCTGAAGGATTCCAGGACTGGTATGGAGAAATTGATATTTACCCAGGCTCAAATTACCACAATTTCTATCTGGAACCGTGGGTTGTTGACGGCGTCATCTGGGGAGAAGTTTACGATAATGATTCTGAAGATCCCATTGCTGGTGCCAATGTCTATCTCTATGGAAATGACATGGGCTACATGGGTATGACAGATGAAGATGGTGAGTTCTGGTTTGATGTACCAAATGGTATATATGACCTTGTGGTTGAGACCTGGGATTATGCACCCTATTGGGTTGATGACATCCTGGTTCTCAATGATACAACCTATATTGATGTCGCCTTAAGCCTGCCTGATGGCGGTCTTGAAGGATATGTCAGGGATGATAGGGGCAATCCTATCTGGGATGCTGAAATCGTTATTTTCACTGTAAGTGATGAAGACACAATTGGCTTCTGGGGATTCTCAAATGATTCCGGTTATTACAGTATTCCAGCTATGAATGGTGAGTATAACGTTTTCGCCAATGCTCCTGGATTTGAACCTAGCAACCTGGGTATGATAACCATCAATAATAACTGGGCATATCTGGATATTACGCTCATGCCCCGTCAATTTGCCACACCACCTGAGATTAACTTTATCGTTGATCAGCCCCATGACCAGGGTCGTTGGGTACGCATGCAATTCTGGCCAGGTGGAACTGACTGGGGTCCATTCTCCGGATATAGTATCTGGCGATTGACAAATACACCAATGGGTCCAATTCTGGATTTCGTGGACTATCTACCGAACCATGATTTTGAAAACTACAATGTCGTTCTGCCCACCTTGGTTGATTCGAGTGCCCATGTAACTGATCCAGAGGATTACATCAGTGGATTCCTGGTAACCGGTCATTTTGATATGTATGGGTATGTCGATGGTCTTCCTGGTTTTGGATACTCAATAGACAATATCCATCCTGGCATACCTCAGCTAAGCCTGATGAGTTCAAGTGAAGAAGGTGTTGAAATTGTCTGGGATGCCAGCAATGCTGACGACTTCCAATACTTTGAAGTCTACCGGGCAACCAACCCTGACTTTACGGATGCCAGCATGTATCCTACAGTTGAACCAGCTTTCTTCGATGATGATGTTACCGCTGGTGAAACCTACTACTATGCTGTCAGTGCCATCGATGCAAACGGAAATGCCAGTGATCCAAGCAACGTGGTGAATACTCTGATCGTTTCAATCGAAGATCAAGAGTTGCTACCTACTGCCTATGGACTTTCACAGAACTATCCGAATCCCTTTAACCCAACGACTTCCATTCAATTCGCACTACCGGAAGCCTCACAAGTCACGCTGGATATCTATAATATCCTGGGGCAGAAGGTACGTACGCTTGTGAATGGACACGTTGAACCAGGGTACATCAACGCCCATTGGGATGGTCTGGACCAGAACGGTAACCCAATCAGTAGTGGTACATATATCTATAGATTGCAAACTGCTGATCAGACCTTTAGCAAGAAAATGGTACTGATGAAATAAACCATCGATTTGAATCGCAAGATTCAGAATTACAAAAAAAGAGGCTGTCTCAGAACCTGAGATGGCCTCTTTTCTATTTAGCCACAGATTTGCATGGATATTCACCGATTCGACTAAAAACTGTCCAAAGATGTAATTTGAACACCTATCTGGCCCAAACGAGTCTGCCAGAACCAAACAAGCCTCTTAGATTCTTCCCAGCTAACACCGTCATCCACAGTTTCATCAGATTATGGGCAATGGCAACCAAGCCGAACTCAACACTAACCTTGTCCAGACCACGTAAGAGGAACCGCCTGAACTGACGATTTGCTTTGATCTGTCCGAAGTGAGCCTCAGGCTCAACAGGTCGTCTGGATCTTCTCTCCAGCCCCACTGGTGAAAGAAGCAGGTCTCTGGCCTTCTGGCGATACTCTTGCAGCTTTACACCGATCTCGATTCTCCGGTTGTATTTGGATTTATGGCATTGTTCACGGAAAGTACACCCAACACAGTCTTCAGCTTCATAGATACGACGCTCACTCACATAGCCATTGGCACTCTTCCGTTCTCTGTTCTCAATAAAGTGTAAATCTTTTCCAGCAGGACACTGGTGACTGTCCGTATCTGCATCATAGATGAGATTCTCCATCCTGAACGGATTCTGCTTTTGCTTTTTCTTCTGCTCCCAGTGGAAGTTGTTGTACTTCACATAGCCTGTGACACCTTGATCATCCAACCAGGCGTAGTTCTCTTCACTTCCATAGCCGGCATCAGCTGTGACAGCTCCAGGTATTCTACCAAAGCGCTGCTTCAACCATTCCAGATGGGGAATGAGTAGAGTACTGTCACCAGGCTTCTGGTGAATCGAGTAACCCAGAATAAACTGATCACTCGTACCGATCTGTACATTGTAGTCAGGCTTAAGTTGGCCATTCAGCCTGGTTGAACGGTATCGATTTATCGTACGAAAATCAGGACAGTTACCTCCTGATAACCAGCGGAAGGGTATCTGCTCTAATAGCGCTTTGGCTATCATTCGAGAGGAGTAGATCTTCTGTGTATAGGCATAGATCAACACCTTCAACATCATCTTGGGATGATAGCTGGGAGCTCCACCGCCTGGATAACTGTTTAAGACAGAGTCCAGCTCCATCTTGTCAATTACGGTGTTGATCAGGCGAACCAGATGGTTCTCTGGTATCCATTCATCCAAACTGGAAGGAAAGAGTTGGGACTGGTGTTATTCATACGCTTTGAAACTTACTTTGGCAGGTGTCTTCTTCATATACAACTATTGTATTAACAAATATATATGCAAGCTTATTCGCTAAAGACGCAACCCATAATACAAAAAAAGAGACCACCCTTTTGGGACAGCCCCCTTTTTTTCTACAATAATATCTGGATCAATTATCAGCGAATGAATCAATATTTTATCTTTTTCAGGAAATACTCCTTTGGTAACAAAAAAAAATGGTTCCTGGATGCGATAATCGGTCCATTGCAGCTTGACCTCCATAAGGATTCCATAATCAACACAAAAGAGCAAGAAATTAAACTGACTATTAACTACTGTTTATTTTATATTTATAATTCTTTAACACGGATATCTGTTGGATTAATCATTATGCCAATATTGATGCCTTAATTATTGACTGAGGAAAGCTCGAGGTCTACTTTTGGCCGCATTATTTTCATCCCGAAAACTTGGGAAGGAAAGAATTGATAGGAGTCGCAGTACGAGGGGAACAAATGCCTTTCAAAATGGTAGGTTGAAAACATGAAATTGCTATTGGCCACACAAAACAAACATAAGGTGGAGGAGTTATCACATCTCCTTGAACCGTATATGATTGATGTTGTGTCGCTATTGGAATATCCAGAAATCGGTGAAATTGTCGAGGATGGAGACACTCTGGAAGCAAATGCCCTGATAAAAGCCAGAGCAGGATTCAAACATTGCGGTCTACCTACCATAGCAGACGATACTGGACTGGCTGTTGATGCACTCAACGGCGCGCCTGGTGTTTTTGCTGCCAGATATGCCGGTAAAAACGCGACTTATGATGATAACGTCAAAAAAATGCTCAATGAAATGTCTGAAGTCCCAGAAGACCAACGACACGCACAGTTCCAAACTGCTGCAGTATTTTTTGATGGCGAAAATTCGATGACTGCTTTGGGAGAAGTACCAGGACTGATCACCACTGAAAGAACAGGGGACTCCGGTTTTGGGTATGATCCAATTTTCTATATTCCAGAGAAAAAGAAGACCTATGCTGAAATGGATCTTGATGAGAAAAATCAATTGAGCCACAGGAAGCGTGCTTTTACAAACCTTCTGGAAAAACTTAGTCAATCACACAGTGCCTTTAATGTGGAGCCAATCAATTAGAATTTTAAGCTAGTCTTCCACTCATCCTCAAAGGATATAAACCGGGCTACAAACCAACAACGTGAGAACGATTGCAGTAATCATATTATCCCTGATTTCCCTCTGGCCAGCATTATATGGTCAGACAGAGGAACTACAGCCCGCTGGCAAATCGTTTACTATAAAAGCAAATTTCTATCAGCCTGCTTCCACCCCTTTGTTTGCTGAGGATAAAAAGGGCTTGTTCTTTAGCGATACATCCTTGTTCCTGGCTTCCCCCATGAGTGAGTTAAAGCTGAATAGCGTTAAATCGACGCTGGAGATGGATAGCACGGCGACCTACTTCACTCTTGCCACGGTCATTGATGGAAAGCCTATTGGCATTCCCACAGTGGTGAGCATTGATGACTATATCAGTTTTTCCCTGGCCCATCGAGAGTCAAACCTGTTTAAAAAGGTGGCAACTGGTCGTCTCCAGGCTGAAGAAGCAGCAGGAGAAGGACAAGCCTTTGAGCTCATTGGTGCTGACATTGCCGGCCAACGTGTTTCTCTGCGTGTCCGTGGAAATGTGAACATTACTGGAAAATTGCGTAGTGAAGATCGCTCCAAACAAACCAATGTTAATAATCAGCAGCAATCCAACACCTTCCAGATTGAGCAAAAACAGGCCTTCAAAATCGAAGGTAAAATTGGGGATCGTATCAGTATCCAGGTGGATCAGGACTCTGAGCGTGACTTCGACTTTGAGAACAATATGGAAATTTTCTACAATGGTAATGAGGATGAGATTGTTCAGCGTATCGAAGCGGGTAACATTTCCCTCAGCCTGCCAGGAACCAAGTTGGCTATGTTCTCCGGTCAGAATAATGGTCTTTTTGGTCTGAAAGCACTGGCTAAAGTTGGTCCAGTAGACATTACTGCCATTGCATCTCTAGAACGTGGGCGTAAAGAAAAGCTCTCACTGAATGGCAATTCAGAGTCATCTGAAGTCACTGTAGATGATTACAACCGTCGTCGAAACACCTATTTCTATGTCAACAAATTCTACCGTCGTAAGGCTTATCCACTCAATGAAGTCGGGCAATACAGACTGTCGGGACGTCGGATTCAGACCATCCGTGTCTACAAATTCACCAACAATTTCTCCAGTGGGGACAAGGTTACCAACTACGCCAAAATTTATGATGAACCTGAGAAAGAGGGTGCCGAACTGGTTACCAGCCGACAGGTTCAACAGTTGGTGCAGGGTCCAGATGGGGATTTCGTCTTGAATGAAGATCTGGGCTATATCCGCATGAACTCACCAGTACAGGCAAATGAGGTTTTGGCTATTGCCTATCGTGACACCTTTTACCTTTCTAATGATCAGGATCAAACAAACCTTAGAGTACCTGAATATGATCCCTTGCTTAACGAAAAGAGGACATTTCAGGAAGGTGATACGATAGCTCTTGGTACACCGGGAATCGCCGATACGCTTAGACTTAAACTAATAAAACCAGACAATGCACTCCCTGGTGATCCTTCCTGGGATCTGGAATGGAAGAATGTCTTTTACCTGAATACCAGCTCAATCAATAAAGAAGGTTTTGACCTCAAGATTAAGCGTAGCATTGGTGGTGATGAATCTGAATTTACTCCAGAGGGTAAGTCTTTTCTCTCGTTATTTGGCCTTGACCAGAAGGGTCTCGCTTCTGATCCTGAACCAGATGGTATCATTGATCTGGATTACCCCAACATACTGAATTTCAGACGGGGTGAGCTCATCATGCCCTACCTCACTCCCTTTACGGCAGATACCGTGGTAGCCGATCAACCGATTTGGATGACAAATGCAGCAGGGCAACCCCTGAACAGTGGTGGAAATCCTAACCTGGTGCAAGACTCAGACTATGACAGTAAATCATTCTATGAATTCTCCCCATCTTCTGCTTCAGAGTATAAAAAAGATAGCAAGTTCAGAATGTATATCACCTATGCCAACCAGAGTTCCAGTTTTAACCTGGGATTTAATGTGATTGAAGGCTCTGAAGAAGTCACCCTCAACGGCGTGCCGCTTGAACGGGGTGCATCACGAGATTATACCATCGACTATTTTTCTGGCCAGCTGATCATATTGAATGAGGCAGCGCTGGCTCCAGGTGCTGATCTGGATATCAAGTACGAATTGAATGAGTTTTTCCAGCTTGATAAAAAAGTCATCCTGGGGTCCAGGGCAGAAATAAAATTTGGTGAGAATAAGAGCTCATTCCTGGGATTAAGTGCCATCTACTTCTCAAAAAGTAGTATAGATGAAAAAGTCCGTGTAGGTAAGGAACCCATGGAAAACTTCATATGGGATTTAAATACAAAAATTTCGAGAGATTTACCCTGGTTGACCAGAGGTCTGGACTGGTTGCCAGTCATCAAAACAGATTCCAAATCCAATGTGACATTCAGTGGTGAAATTGCTCAGGTCATCCCAAACCCCAACACGGCAGTGAACGAGGACTTAGGTGATGTTGGACTGGCTTATCTGGATGATTTTGAAGGATCCCGTCGTGAAGCCCAATTAAGCATTATTCGTGGTGCCTGGGGTCTATCCTCAGTCCCTGCAGATGGAACCAACCGCACCAATAAGGAACGTGGTTACACCTACTGGTACAACCCCTATAACCGAATTCTTACCAAACAAATCTGGCCCAACAAGGAAACCAGTGCCCAGGCCCAGAATGATGTGACTGATATCCTGGTTCTTAACGTGATTCCTGACTCCTCATTTTCGTATCAGGAGAATCAAGTCGCTGGTGATGCCTGGGGCGGTATCATGCGCGCGCTCTCCTCAGGGTATTATGACCAATCAGAGTCAAAATTTCTGGAAATGTGGGTGAAAGGAGAGCAGGGTCGTCTCCATATTGACCTGGGTTATATCAGTGAAGACCAACAGGATCCAAATGTAAACTGGACAGTTGAAATTAAAGATCAGAATGGTGATATCCATACGGTGACCAAGGGTGCCGGACAACTGGATACTGAAGATATTCCTTCCCAGGTTTTCCCCTCTGGAGATGGGTTTGTGGAGGACGCTGAGGATGTAGGTATCGATGGTATTGATGGCCGGGATACGATTCCCAGGGTTGACATCGCAAAATATGGGTATCATCACCCCGCCTGGGACACTTACTCCTTTAAGCCAGATGTATCTCCAATTGACTATCGACACATCAACGGAACTGAAGGTAACCTGAATATTGAAGGTGGGACCTATCCAAACACTGAGGATTTAAACAACGATGGTGCCCTGGATACTCGCAATGCTTACTTCACGATGGATGTGGATTTATCAGACCGCTACCACCCCTATATAGCTGGCCGTACAAAACAAAGCGATAATACAGAGACTGGCTGGAAACTCATTCGTATTCCCCTGGCTGATTTTGAAGCAGTCGGTGACAACCCTGAATTGGCTTCGTGGTCTCAGGTTAAATTTTCACGGCTCTGGATGGATGAGGTGCCTGCGGGTGGAGCAGCATTGCAGATAGCCACAGTGGACATTGTAGGTAATGAATGGCAAGAACGAGGTGTCTTCTCAGAATATGGCGCTGTAGAAACCGTTGTAAATGATTCTCTCCACGGCACACTAAATGTTATCGTCATAAACACAGAGGACAATCCAAGTCGCTATAGTTCAGAAGCTACCCCTGGTAGTTATTCCGCCCCACCAAAAGGTGTAGAGGGTATCCTGGATCCAATCACTCAATTAAGATCAAAGGAACAATCATTGGTGATCCGTGCTGATGATCTTGAACCGGGTCATACTGTGGTCGCTGACAAGCTGTTTCAGGGATCCAAAGCCAAAGACTTTATCCATTATAAGACCATGAAAATGTTTGTCCATGGCTGGGATCGTATAAGAGGTGGCAGTTATGAGTCTAGCTTTACTGACTATGAGTTAGAGAACGGATCAAACCTTGAATTCTTCTTTAGATTTGGTGAAACCGATCGAGACTTTTATGAGATTCGAAGACCCATTTATCCTGGTTGGGATGAGCGCAACCACCTCGAATTGAATCTTGCAGATCTGGCTAATTTCAAACTCTCATTGGAAGACTCCCTGTTCATTTTCCGTAGTGATAATAAGGAAGAGGGAAAGGGAGATCCTGAGGGCGCCCTCTATGACACACTACGTTGGTCAGAACTTGATCCTGACATTAAATATGCCTCAAAAATATTGGCTGATGGAAGCACAATTGCAGTCAAGGGTAAACCTTCACTTTCCAGGGTCAAGTTGCTTAAGACAGGGTTCACAAATCATTCTGAGAGCCCAATGACGGGTGAAATCTGGTTGGATGAATTGCGACTGAGCGATGTGGAAAAAAACACAGCCACAGCCTACCGAGCCAATGTGAGTATGCAATTTGCTGATGTCGCAAAAATCAATATGGATATTCAAAAGGATGATGCGGATTTTCACAATGTCCAGGAACAGTTTGGTAAAGGCCGCAACTCAGTGGCTACCAATATTAGTGGAAGTTTATCCATGCATAAATTTCTGCCTTCATCCTGGGGACTGAACATACCTGTTTCTTTAGCATACCGAAAAAGTGAAGCGCAACCCAAGTATATCCATGGTAGTGATATCCGAATTGCAGATCTTGATGAGTCTCTCCAGGATACGGTGGAAACCATGACCGACCGAAAAGAATCCTATAGCTGGAATGTCTCTCTGGCGAAAAAGGTCAAATCGGAACATTGGTTGCCCAAATACACTATCGATAATATGAGCGTCAAAGTGGGTGCGACGAACAGCACCGCGTCCAATGCGACGAAGAGTGAACAGAATTCAGAGAAGGTTGATGGAAGCTTTTCCTACAAACTCAACTTTGGTAATGACTTCAAATTCGCTCCCTTCACATTTATGGAACCTGTACCCTGGATTGGAGAAAAAATCGCGTCAACGGAAATTGGCTATCTCCCATCAAACATGGGCTTTGATGGCTCGATGGTCGAAAACAAAAGTTCCAGCGTGGATCGAAACCCCAATGCAACGCCCTTCAAACCAAAACACCAGTTAACAATGGCAAGACGGTATAATATTGATTGGAGTTTATTGAGTACGGTTAACGCCAAATTTAATGCAAGTCTATCTAACAATTTGGACAGCCTGAAAAACCGGAAAGAAGATATCATTCGGAATCTGGACTTTGGCCATCTGGGAAGCTATAAAGAAACCTATAGTTTGAGTTGGAACCCCAAGGGACTCAAATTGATTTCTCCATCCATGTCTTATTCCTCGAATTTCTCTGCCACAGATAATATTGATATCAAGCAACCTGGATTAAACCTGAATGTAAGTTCTAATACTTCCGCTAGTATGTCTGTTACTGTTTCAGAATTTTTTGGTCTTTTGTACAAACCCAAGGAAACCAAAAAAAGCTCGTCTGGTAATAAAAACACCCAGGCTGCCCGTGGAAGAGGTCGAGGTCGAAAGGTTGAGGAAAAAGCCCCTGAGCCTGAACAAAGGGAAGAAGAGGAAGTAAAAGATCCATTTACATTCTCAAAGATTCTGGATTTCACATACGAGACATTGGAAAGGATTGATCCGATTTCATTAAATGTTACTCAGGGTAACAATACGTCCAACAGCCGTCAGATTGCAGCCCTGGACTCCATGTATGTTCTAAGAGCTGGGGATACAACAGGTGTCGCCGATTCACTGATATGGACACCACGGGAATTGGATATTAGCGATATTGATTATGGCTATCGAATGGGTTTTGATACAGCAATTGATTATCTAAATCATCCAGATGTCACCAACCCAATAGCAACAACGGGCAACTTCAATCTGACCACACGCTCTGGTTTAAAATTAACCAAGACCATGTCCACAAAATTTACGTTTGCCTTTGGTCAGAAAACAACCCTGGTGAATAGGAGTCAGGGCGAAGTCATCAACACCAATATGGACTTCCTGCCAAGTGGGAAGCTCTATGGTGAACCAGAGAATGATTATAAATCATTTGGTAGTCTGGGTATCCCCATTCCTTCATTCAACTTGCGATATTCTGGTCTCAAAGATATCGAATGGCTTAAGAAATATATCACAGGTGCAAGTCTGGATATGAATTATGCTGGAAAAAAGACAGCGAGTCAGGAAAAAGGCATTATTACAAGAGAAACGTATTCTATCGCCTTCTCACCTCTCATTGGATTAAGTATCCAGGGCAAGAAAAGCATCAACGCTTCGCTGAACTACAGCCTGACTAAAAACATTAGTAATACCATTAGTGTGGCAGATCTGATTACATCAAACCAGAAATTCAATCAATCCGTGAACGCAGGATTATCCTATTCCCATCGCGGCGGACTCAACATCCCCTTACCTATGATGGAAGACAAATACCTGGAAAACAATATCGATTTCCGTCTGGAAGTCGCCTATACCCACGAACAGGAATATACAGGGACTGAAAGCGCCACCTCCATCGAGTTTGGTGATGGTCGCTATACAAAAACTTTATCCGCCCGGCCCAGTATCCAGTACAGTTTCACTGATAAGGTTTCGGGAAACATCTCTTATGACTACCGGATCACAGATACCAGAACACACGGAAGACAGGATGTGGGTGATTTTCAATTTGGTGTCAATATTCAGATCAAAGGCTAGGAGCTAAATATGCAGTTCAGCATCAAGTCACTGCTTATTTATACCCTCCTCGCTACGAGCGGAGGAGGAAACCCTTTGATTGCCCAGAGTGGTTTTGACGCAGATCGGGCCTTTGATGATTTGGTCACTCAGTGTGATTTTGGAACCCGAGAACCGAATTCTCCAGGGGCTAAAGCTGCACTCCAGTTTTACAAAACCACTTTAGCAGAGCTGGCAGATACTGTTCACATGCAAAACTTTCAGCTGGACGACCCCTATTCTGATGGCCAGTTAAAGCTCACCAATGTCATCGCTCGATTTCAACCTGAGAAAGCCCAACGTATTATTCTATGTGCCCATTGGGATACACGACCCCGTGCTGAATATGATTCTTACTTTCCAGAAAAAGCTATCATTGGTGCTAATGACGGTGCCAGTGGAGTAGCAGTATTACTTGAGATAGCGCGTCAACTCAAGTCGAACCCAACCAACCCCGGGATTGATATTATTCTGTTTGATGGTGAAGATTACGGAGAACCGCGAGATCTGCAGCATTATCTTCTGGGAAGCCGGTATTATGTGGAGCATCCTTACCTCCCCATGGCCCAGCAGGTCATTCTGCTTGATATGGTTGGTGATGCACAACTCGACCTCAAAATTGACCCTGTGTCCTATCAGTCTGCACCAAAAGTCATGGAAGAAATCTGGACGCTAGGTGCTGAAATGGGTTATGATCAATTTCAGCTGGTCGTAGGGGCTTCTATGTACGATGACCATGTCCCCTTTATTGAAAAGGGAATCAAAGCGATTGATATCATAGATTTCGAATATCCTGGACCAGATAATCGCTACTGGCATACCCATGATGATACGCCAGATAAATGCAGCCCTGAAAGCCTGGAAGCCGTAGGTAACACAGTATTAAGCTGGCTTTACCTGCAATGATGACTATGAGTGATAGATGTAAAAAGGACTCACACCATGAGTAAAATTTACTCCAGCCCCTTCAAATGGGGAGAACCTGTCAGTGGAAATCACTATCTCCAGCGACAGAAGTCTCAAAATTTCATCAGTTCGTCACTTGAAAAACACTCTCATCTCATATTGTCTGGATATCGAGGTACTGGTAAGACCAGTTTGATTCGCTACGTCCTTGATAAAAGTTCAACATCCTCGATTTATCTGGATCTACGGTTTATCGTCTGTCGTGATGATGTCATCAAGCTTTTGCTGGACGCCTTGGAAACGTGCTTCCCCATTGCAAAAACGGATGGCCGGCTCCAATCCCTTCAATCTGGTGCAAATGAAATCGCTTTATCGCATATTTTTGACCTCTGGCATGTGCTCGTTAAACAGAGCACTCAGAAGTTTATTGTAGTCTGGGATGAGTTTCAGCACCTGGTAAAGCTCAAGGAAAACTTGATTGAGGAGTTGAGAGAGGCTCTCCAGGGGCGTCGTTTTCTAACACACGTATTCGTGAGTCATCGCCAGGACATTCTTAATGAAGTGTTTGGTAACAAGAAGAAACAGTTTTTCAATAATCATACTTTTTACGAAGTTGGGAATCTGGATTTGAAAAATTGTTCACGATTTCTCTCACAAAGATTTCGTCGCATGGGCCTCAGTGATTTTGATTTACCAGATGCCCTCCTGAAGATCACAAGCGGGCAGGCGCAGCTGACTCAAAAACTAGCACACGCCCTGGCACAAATATGGTTAGAAGGTACAACGACCCGCCTATTACCCCGAGCCTCAACAAAACTACTCACAGAGCATAATGACCTGTTTACCACAATCTGGGATGAATTTGGTGTTAATGAGAAGCGCTTAATCCTGGGGTTAGCCAGTGGATATTCTCGTCCAACTGAATTGGGATTTATTAAAAAATTCAATCTCTCAGCTACGAGCACTGCGCACAATACAGTGACCAAGTTGGTGCGCGAAGGCTGGCTTATAAACAAAGATGAGGGATATCATATCTACAATCCCCTATTTTTGAACTGGCTTCAAAATCGACCAGGGCTGAAATGATTGAATCCGTATCACAGTGGATATCTGCCGATATCCGTATTGCCAACCAGCATCGTGAAATCGCCATCGATTTTGCCATGGCATTAGGGGGTCTGGCCATTGTTGAGAAGGATGATATCATTCAGGTAAGTTATCCTCTGGATGATAAAGTTCAGGTCATACTGGAGAAACTGAACAGTTTTCTCAAGGACCTTGATAAAGAAGCAACCATGAATCAGGCTGTGGTTGATCGAGAGAACTGGAATAAAAACTGGCAAGCCTATTTCAAACCTACTGAAATTACAGAACGCGTCATCATTCTCCCTGAGTGGGAAGACCCTTCTGCTTTTCCGCATCCGGTCAAAACTCGAATCAGACCTGCCATGGCTTTCGGAACCGGCACTCACGAAACAACCCAATTGTGCCTGCAAATACTAGATGACTGTATCAAAGGTCAGGAGCGGGTGCTTGATATTGGTACCGGTAGCGGTATACTGGGAATTACTGCCCTGCATCGTGGTGCCTCAGAAGTTGATGGTATCGAGAATGACCCTTTTACTAAAGACAATATTAAAGAAAACCTGGAATTGAACGGGATCAGCTCTGGTTTTAACATACAGATAAATGAAGAGCCTGTATTAAACACCCCTTATGATCTTATGGTGGTCAATATTATACGCGCCCGACTATTCCCCATCCTCCCAAAATTCTTCGATTCAGTGCGGACAGGTGGAAAAGTCATCGTGTCCGGGCTTCTGGCAACAGAAGATCTGGAAACCAGGGAATTGCTGGACAATTCACCCTGGAAAATCATTAAAAATTATACAAAGAATGAATGGATCGCCTATTTATGCGAAGTCAACTAACCCTCGTCCTCATACTCATCTTTAGCTTGATTCAATGTGATCAGGTGCCCACTTCTCTGGATGATACTCCAAGGCTTCCAAACACTGGCACGCCAGAATTAGCCGTTGAAATCGAAGCCTTCGAATTTGATATCCTGACAGAGGATTTCTACATTTCCATTGAAGCAAGTTCACCAGCCGCTGACCTGGATGTTATGGCAAGCCTAAAAGTCAGCGGACAAAGTATCACTGATTTGATCCTGAAGGATGATGGCCAAGCCGGAGATATTCAGACTAATGATGGACTTTACAATGCAAACTGGAATTTGCCGGACTCCCTGGCTAGTTACATTGACAGTCTCTGGGTGCTTGAAGTTCAAGTAGCTCATGGAGATGATGTATTGACCCAGAGCAGCTCATTACAACCTGAGCGACCCGTTGCACCCACGATCGTTAGCATCAGCCATTCTGATACCTTAACCCTGCCTGAGTCTGGAATGATAATCGATACGCTTACCGTAGAAGTTTTCCTCCCTGAAAGTCGTGATTTATTGAGAGAAGTGAGTATGATGTCCTTAAAACCTGATAGCACCTACGCTAACTCAGGTAACCCCATTCCTTTGTACGATGATGGTGGAAGCATTGTATTCTACGTCATTGAGGGTGTAGCGCTTACCAGTGGTGACAAACTGGCAAATGATGGGATCTATAGCTTGTTACTCCCATTGTTCGATAATGCATTAAGTGGCAGGTATGAGTGGACCTTCAACGCTCGGACCTGGTTAGGCATCGAAGCTGATCCAGTTCAAGACTCCCTCATTGTTTTACCCAGTTCTGGTCTATTAAAATCAACAGGGAATGAATCTCCCCTACCGGGAGTGTTCCAATGAGAGTCCGAATTTTACTTCTGAGTTTACTCCTGAGCACCACTCTGGATGCGCAACTATTCAGACCAACCAGCCCTTCTTTGATTGCTGCTGACTCCGTCTATAGCGGGTTAATAGGAAGTAGTGTTTCAGATATCAGTGGTCTGGGTGACACACTGTGGTTGGGTTCCGGTCATGGTCTGAGTGCCACCTTTGATGGGGGTGAATCTTTTGTTGGCTTCAGTCGGCGCTTTTCAAACCTGGGACAAGGGGGCGTTTCAGCCCTGGCAGTCTGGGGTGATACTATCTGGGTTGCTATGGGGTTTGACACCACAACTGCAATTGGAGATTTAAAAGCCGGTGGGGGAATTAGTCGCTCAGTTGATGCCGGTGCCACATGGACCTTCCTGGGTCAACCCATGGACAGTCTACGCATGATTTTTAGTGATGGAGATAGCAGTTACGCGAAATATTCGGAGATGGTCGTCTTCGGACAGGAAATTTTGGCAGTTGATGTCGTTACAGAGGTTCAAAACATCACCTATGATCTGGCGTTTGATGGAACTCGACTCTGGGCAACCTCTTTTGGCGGCGGATTACGAGTATCCCATGATCTAGGCGACACCTGGGAGCGGGTCATGCTTCCCTGGGATAACATGGATCGCCTGGATTCTTTAAATGTTAAAATGCTTGAAGCAGACATCCTGGATGACCCGGTATATTATGCCCACGATCCACTCATCCATTTCAATCATATTGCCTTTGCTGTAAAAGCCTGGGGGGATACAGTCTGGGTTGGAACTTCAGGTGGTATTAATCGCTCCCTTGATGGGGGTTCAACCTGGGATCATTTCACTTTCCGAAATTCAAACATCCCAGGGAATTGGGTCATCGCCTTGAATCGTCAAATATTAGTAGATGGCAGTGAACGAATATGGGCTTCAACCAATTCAACATCAGCAGGTGATGCAACCGGACTGAGCTTTTTTGAAGAAGTAACAGGTGCCTGGCGGACACCATTCCTTGACTATCGTATCTGGAATATTGCCTCTGATGCAAATACAATTTATGCAGCAACAGACCAGGGATTATGGAAATCCAAAGATGCGTTACATTTTATCCTCCTGCCCAAATTTCACAATGAGGATTACTCTGAGCAAATCTATTCAGATGCTGTCTACTCAGTTCTGGTAAATGAAGATGGCTCAGTCTGGGTTGGAACAGGAGATGGTCTGGCTGTGAGTTATAATGATGGGCTCACCTGGAATATTTCCAAAGCCAGAAGTCATGCAGTAGATGATGAATATTTTGCTTATCCCAATCCTTTCACTCCTCGCTATAACAAGGTGTTGAACGGAGAGGGAAATCTGATCATCCGTTTTCAAGCGAATTCAGGAAACAATATTTCCATCACCATCTACGATTTTGCCATGCACAGAGTCAGAGAACTCATATCAGATAGCCCGGCGACACTCTCAGGTCCCCAGGAACGAACCTGGAATGGTCGCAATGAAGCAGGTTATTACGTCGCCAATGGGACATACTTTATTCAGATTGAGATTGCCTCAGAGATTCATTGGACGAAAGTGATGGTGATAAATTGAGACCTTCATTTATTAACCGCAACGTTGACGGAGAACGCAAAGTGTTCATGATATCACTTTTTTTATGCTTGATGTTCTCAAGTAGTTTAATGGCATCTGGTTTAGGCGGATATGCTGGGGCGGCATCCCGGTTCACATCTGACCCACTCGCTGCAGGTACAGGCGGTATCACACTCTTTTATAACACCAGCACCAATAGCTATTCACAAAACCCATCCTCCACGGCGTTTTTGGGTGAGCGCAGTTTTGATGCAGGACTGGTCCAACTATCTCTGGATCGGTATATCTATTCCGTGAGTGCCAGTACCCCCTTACCCCCCACAGCAACGTTGGCTTTCGGCGTCATTGCTGCAGGAACCAACAATATTGAAGGCAGAGATTCCCGAGGATACGCGACCGGTGAATTGACGGATAATGAAATGACATACCTGGTTTCCTTTTCAAACAAATTCTCAGAGAAATTGGCTTTTGGTCTGTCTTTTAAATTGCTCACTCGACACTTTGGACTTGGAAGTGATGATCTGGATCTGAAGGGCAGTGGCTTTGGGGCTGGTATTGGGATCACCTATAAACCATTAGCTGGAAGTACGTTCTCCCTGGCTATCAAGGACTGGAATAGCTCATACAAATGGAAAACAGAGGATATTTATGAGCTAGGCAGCAGCTATCAGGATGTATTCCCCATGAGTCTGGCCTGGGGATGGCTCCAAGAGCTGGGAAGTTTCAGAATTGCACTTGAGCATGATTACTATTTTATCGAAGAAAGCATCTTTCGCGGGTCTGTACAGTGGCAAAGTCATTACAACCTGCTACTGAATTTCGGTGCAAGTTTCGAAGATGAGATATTGTATCCAGGGTTTAGTGCTCGATATGAATTATCATGGAGGGGTGGTCCCCCGATGCATCTTGATCTTGGAATGCGTATCGGTGCTCCAGGTGAAGGAATGAGAAATTATCTTGGCTGGGGAGTGAATTTCTAATGATCAAGCAACTGTTAATTCTAGCCTCTCTTATGGGAGTTGTTTTTGGACAGAGCGGGTTTGATATCCTTTCAACACCTACAGATTCCAGAGATGCAGCCCTGGGTCTCAGTTTGAATCCTACGGTCAAACCGACACGAATTCTTACCCATCCTGAGTCAGCAGTGACCTTGAACGTTTGGAACTGGGTGGCAGATATTCAGGGTGCCTTTATGGGAATCGCACTGGATAAAATGCACCTGAGTGTTCAAGCCATGAACAGTGGTGATCTGGAATACCGCAATGATATTCCCTCCGATGATCCCATCAGTACCTTCCAGTATAATCTTTTCAATACGGGTGCTGCCTATGCTCATGAAGTGGGATCCGTAATTCTGGGGATAGGTGCTGAATTGGTCTACGAACGAACCTTGAATGCCAGCTCAACAGGTCTATCACTCAACGTGGCAGGAGCTTATGCACTGAATGACAATTACCTTTTCAGTGGTGGATTACGTCATTTTGGTGCCACAGGTGAGCTGGATGAAGAAAGCACAGAACTCCCATCTGAAGCCTGGGTTGATGTGGATGCCCGGTATAGCAATTTACTTGTAATGGCTGAGATAAACAGTGGACCCATACCCAATGCCCTGGGATTGTCTTATACCCTACTTGATAATTTTGAACTCATGAGCGGTATTCAGATTGAAGCGGCAGATTCTGAAATGCGCATCCATCCCTCAGCCGGTTTTACAGCAGGCTGGACCAACTTCACGTTGGGTTATTCTATCTATCAGATGAATCACAAATTAGGACCGAGACATTTCTTTTCACTTTTTTGGAACTATTAGGGGGAACCTATGGACAAGCAAAGTGTCATTCATAATTTTGAAACCCATGTTTCAGCTGGGAAGGCTGCTTTTTTTAAAAGCTATGGAATGGACTTTGTCATGGGAAAACGGGAAGGTGCCTGGATCCATGATATGGACGGAGACAAGCGCCTTTTCAATTGTCACTCCAATGGTGGCGTTTTTAATCTGGGGCACCACAATCCAGAAATAGTCAATACTCTCAGATCTGCCCTGGATGATCTGGATATTGGCAATCACCATTTCATGAGTCAGGAACGAACGGCACTGGCCAGACAAATTACAGATGGCATGCCTGGTGACCTGAACGTCTGCATTTTTAGTGTCGGTGGGGGTGAAGCCGTTGATCTGGCATTGAAATTGGCATTGGGACATACTGGACGCTCCAAAATCGTGTCGGCTTCAGGGGGATTCCATGGTCATACGGGTCTTGCGCTTACTGTAGGCGACGCCCAGTATAGAGATCCTTTTGGTGTTCCAAATCCTAATATGAGTCAGATTCCTTTTAATGATGCAACTGCTCTGGCAAACGCCCTTGACGCAGATGTGGCGGCTGTCATTCTTGAAACTGTGCCTTCTACCCTGGGGATGGTCATGCCTGAACCGGGTTATCTACAAGAGGTACGAGCGCTGTGTGATAAACATGGTGCACTCCTCATTATGGATGAGGTTCAATCCGGTCTGGGACGGACTGGAAAACTATGGGCTTTTGAGCACGCTGAGATTATCCCCGATATGGTCATCACAGGAAAAGGTCTTTCAGGCGGCATCTATCCTATTGCCGCCACAGTGATCCGCGACCCATTGGACAAAATCTTTAAGCAAGATCCTTTTATTCATATATCGACTTATGGGGGCGCTGAACTCGGCTGTCGGGTTGCCCGGAAGGTGCTCGATATTTCATCTGACCCAAAATTTTTGAACCGTGTTGAAGCGGCGGGTCTCCGGGTGCGTGAAGGACTGGATAAACTCATGCAGAAATACCCAAAATTTCTTACAGGAATCAGGCAGAGCGGTCTTATGATTGGCCTTGAACTTCGAGATGAATATGGTGGTCCTGCATTGACCAAAGCGGCATACGATCAAGACCTTTTGATGATCTATGCCAACAATGATACATCCATTAGTCAATTCTTACCTCCCCTCATCATTAGCGATGATGAAATCGATTGGGTATTGGATCGCCTCAACCGGGCACTGAACGCTGCACGAAAAATACGAACTGCCCTTATTGCCCGACAGAAAAGCTCAGGTCTGTTAAAAAAATTTTCCGGGAATGGCTAGTGAGTCTTTCCCAGGCATTCCTGCAAAAATTTGAAAATGAGTTGGATCCTCTGGACCCGACTGCTTCGAAAATTTCATGCAAGATTCTGGGTTATGGTGAAATTTCCACCGTTCTGGAAGTCGATGGCGATGAAACTCTGGCAGCCAAACGAATGCCGTTGTTCTCCAGCCAGTGCTCTGCAGAAGCATATGCCGTGAATTATCACCAGTATTGTGATCGACTAAGGGAAGCTGGACTTTTTGTTCCCGAGGATAAGACGGTGATTGTCAATGGTAATCAAAACATTGTGGTTCTGTATATACTTCAAAAGCAATTACCGCCAGAACGATTTTGTCACAATCTTATCCATACCGAGGATGATGTGACGCTCCAGGAGATCGTGGATAGAATTATTTCTGAGATTGAAAAGGTCTGGACCTATAATTCTGAGAATACACCTGATCTCAAATTGGCTATTGATGGTCAGTTATCAAATTGGGTCTATCTGGAATCGGGAGAGATGGCATTTATTGACACCAGTACACCGCTCATGATTGAAAAAGGTGAGGAAGTGCTGGACCCGGAATTACTCATTCAGAGCGCTCCATCCTTTCTGCGTTGGCTTATCCGATGGTTGTTTCTTGATGGTGTGATGAATCGCTATTATGAACCCAGGCTGGTTTACACGGATTTGATTGCCAACCTGTTTAAAGAGCAACATCCTGACCTGGTTGACCCCTGGATCGCGAGAATCAACGACCTGACAAGCCATCACATGGCAGCCCTGGAGAGGAAAGATATTGAATCCTATTACAAGGAAGACAAACTGATCTGGATTGCTTTTCTTGCATTAAGACGCATAGACCGGTTTCTTAAAACCAGGCTTTTGGGACAACGTTATGAATTCGTACTCCCTGGAAAAATCAAAAGATAATTGATCTGGAGAATTTTGTATGTGTGATACGTTTGTAGCCCTCCCCTCAGTCACTCAAGATGGTAGCATGATCTTCGGAAAAAACAGTGACAGAGAAGCCTCTGAGGTGCAATTGCTCGAATATCACCCTGAATGTCGACACGACCCAGGTGATGAGGTCAATTGCACTTATATCAGTATTCCCGAAGTTGAAGAAACCCATGCTGTGCTTATCAGTCGCCCATTCTGGATGTGGGGAGCTGAGATCGGTGCCAATGATCGTGGTGTTGTCATTGGTAACGAAGCAGTCTTTACCAAAATGCCCCATAACAAGGAGGGAGCCCTCACTGGAATGGACCTCCTGCGTCTGGCTCTGGAACGGCGGAGTACTGCAAGAGGTGCCCTGGATACCATCACAGAATTGCTGGATAAATATGGACAGGGAGGCGATTGTGGTTATCGGAACAAAGGTTTTTATTATCACAACAGTTTTCTGATCGCTGATCCTAACGAAGCCTGGGTACTGGAAACTGCAGGACATCTATGGGCAGCAAAAAAGGTGGATGAATACTACGCTCTCAGCAATGGGTTAACCATTGGGAATGATTTTGATCTGATGCACGAAGACCTGATCTACACTGCCCTGGAGAACGGTTGGATCAAGAAAAAGGCTGATTTTCATTTTGCAAATTGCTATTCCGATAAATTCTATACAAAATTTTCAGCCTGCAAAATTCGCCGGGGAAGATCGCAGCAAATGCTCAGACAAAAACCCTATGCTCTTACAGATGCATTTGCACATTTAAGAGATCACGGTGAGGGTACCTACCGTCCTGACAACCATTTACTCATGAATCATGTTTGTGCCCATGCAGGAGCCAGTCTGGCCCGGCAGGCTTCACAGACAACGGCCTCTTTTGTGGCTCATCTTACACAGGACAAGGAAACTTACTGGGCAACTGCAACATCGAGTCCCTGCACTTCAGTATTTAAACCTGTCTGGTTTGGCGATGATCCCTTACCCACCTCATTCATGGGTGATAACATCGAACGCTTTGATGATGATATTTTTTGGTGGCACCATGAAGAACTCCATCGACAAATGCTCGGTGATTTCAATCATCGGCATGAACTGATCCGCAAAGAACTTGATATACTGGAAAAACGCTGGCTAAAGGAATCTGAATCTGTTGAGGAAAAAGGGAGAGTTGCTCTGACAGCTGAAGCCTTTGATCTGGAGCGAGAAATCGTGGATGCGGTGATTGCCATGTTGGAGTCTGAAGCAGTTCAGGTCAAGTCTCACTTCCCCTATCGGCGATTTTGGAAGAAGCAGAATAAGTTAGTGGATCTCAGCCTCAAATAATGTGCACGAGACCCCAGGAAGGTCTGTGACGTGTTGCGCTAGATCATGGAACAATTGTTTGCTGGCTAGCTGAGGCATTCACAAATCTATCTTACATTCAACATCTTGATGTGTTTGAAATCAATTAGTAAAATATTTTTCCTTCCACACGCCCGGCTGATGCTTATCTTGGTCAAATGCGACTCATCGTATTTGTCTTCATATCCTCCCTATTTTTCGGGCTCGCTTCCCCCCTGTCTGCGCAGCTAAAAAAACCTTCTGTAGATGACTACAATAACACCACAATCGTAGGCGAAATGGGGCTCACCATCACTAATTTTGGCATCCTTGGTGAAGGCTGGAACAATTCTGATCAAGCGTCCTGTCGCTATAAACAGTATGGCACCGAGCGGGAAATGGTTGAGCTCATGAGTTATGGCGGTCTATGGATTGGTGGCATCCCTGTCATTGCCGGCGAAGAACAATTGCCACGCGTATCCACAGCCATTGTTGATGGTGCTTTTGATTATGGTGAGGAAGGTTTTGAGTTTACCACTTCTCCAGCCAAAGGAGATACGATTAAAACCCGCTCCAGCATCTCTTCAGCCGGGACATCACCCCTTGCCAGTTATTTCTCTCTCGATGCTGTGAGTCACCAGGATCTTCTGGCAGATTTCACTGATGCGAATACCAATATTATCAATCATGAGCCCCTGGGAATAGAAGTTCATCTTGAATCTTATGCCTGGAGTCACTCCTTTATGGAATCCTTTGTAATCCTGGATTATACCATAACGAATCGGAGTGATAAAGTTGACTCAACGAGTATGGGTTGGGATATTAAAAATTTGTTTGCCGGGATCTGGGCCGACGCTTCGGTGAATAATATGAATTACAAGAGCCGTTGGGAGCCAGGGAGTGGGTTTAGCTGGTACGATAATATTAATAGTTTTGAACGATCCTACAATGCCAATGGGTATCCCAGAAACATTGGGTATCAATATGATTATGATGGTGATGATGGTTGGTCCAGGGTGTATTTCGGTCTTATGGCTTTACACGGACCAAACGTCCGTGCGACTTCACATGCTGACAATCAAGGGGATTGGTACACCTACTACAATCAATGGCGGTGGAACAGTCCGGAGAACCAGGATATTCCAGAGTTTAACATGCCCATCTCGGATGAAGAACGCTATGACAAGTTATCCAGCTCAGATTTTTACGATATAGACTTTGGACAACAATATGAAAGTGAACCCTGGCTGGATTTACCTAACTCATGGATGATGTTGGTTTCAGCTGGACCTTTTGGGACTTTGCCTGAGGGAGATGGATTTATCCTTCCTGTTGGTGAGTCGGTGAATGTTGTCTTTGCTGTACTGGCGGCACCCTGGTCACACCAAGGCTCCAGCAACAATTTTCAGAGACGTCAGGACCTGATAAAAAACGCTGACTGGGCACAAAAAGCATTTAATGGTGAGGATGTCAACGGGAACTCAATTCTGGATTTGGGTGAAGATCTGAATGAGAATGGTGTGCTGGATCGCTACATCGTCCCCGAACCACCTCCCTCCCCCTCCATGGCAGTCATCGCAGAGGATCAACAGGTCACTCTTTTCTGGGATAATGCTCCTGAGAATGCATTGGATCCCGTATCGCGTAAATATGATTTCGCTGGATACAGAATTTATGGTAGCACTAAAACCAGTGGGAGCCAGGCGCAGTATTCTCTCCTTGCTGAATTTGATCTCATCGGTGATGAATTCGGATATGACTCAGGGTTTGATCTCGTCCTGATTAAAAATGACCTGGGTCTGCCTGACTCGGTGGAAATCAACGGACATTTCTATCATTATAAATGGGTGAACAGCGGTGTCCAGAATGGCTGGCCGGGAAATACAGTTTATGCCATCACAGCTTTTGATAGTGGGGATGAAGATACAGGTCTCGAGAGTCTGGAAAGCTCACGCAATGAAAATCGCACAGGTGTAATTCCCGGTACCCCTCCCAGCACAGATGCTATCATGGCGCCGGTCTCAGTATACCCCAACCCCTATCGTGTGAAAGCCCAATGGGATGGAGGAGGTCAACGTGAGCGATTGGTTTGGTTCAGGAATCTGCCTGCAAGCTCGATTATTCGAATTTATACCTTAAGCGGTGATCTGGTTGAAGAAATTGATCATGATGGTGCTCACTATAATGGCGGTGATATCTCCAGATTGCCGGCTGGAAATACTATCCTCTCCGGGGGAGAACATCCCTGGGATCTGATAACAAAATATGATGAACCTATAGCAACCGGTATGTATGTATATACTGTTGAGAATTTGAACAACTCACATATTCAAACCGGAAAATTATTGGTGATAAAATAATTATAGCGTATACAAGTCACACAAGGGTTTTCGAGTTAAGAAAACCAGAACTTAAAAGGAGAAATCCATGAAACGAATGTTACTTCTGTCTGTAGTATTAGTCTCAGCAGTTTTCGCTGTAGACTATGATGCAGACATTCAACCTATCTGGAATTCAAGCTGTACAGGTTGTCACGGCAACAGTGCAGGTCTTAGCCTCGCTGCAGGCTCCAGTGAAGCAAACCTGGTCGATGTTGTCTCTACTAATTACGCTCCAGCCCTGCGTGTTGTGAGTGGAGACCCTACAAATTCAGTCCTTTATAACAAGGTAGCCAACACGGGTGTGCATGGTGGAATTATGCCACAGGGTGGTGAGTTAACTGCTGACCAGATTGCCTTAATCAGCACCTGGATTACCGAACTGGGAGCCGTCACACCGATTACCATAGCTGAGGCACGTGAAACTGCTGAAGGTGAAATTGTGACCATAGAAGGAATCGTCACCAGTGGTAATTTTGGAACTGCAGGTAGCAGAACTGAATACACCATTCAGGATGCTTCCGCGGCACTTATTGTTTATGCCTATGGATTTGATGCTGGTTTACTGGTTGGTGATGCTGTCACCATCACTGGTGAGCTAGACTCCTATAACGGAAAATTCGAAATCGTCCCATCTACTCCAGAAGATGTTGTAGTAGTGAGTTCAGGCAATGACCTGCCTGAGTTTCAAGTGCTTACTATCGCTCAAATCCTGGGAGATGGTGAAGCCTACGAATCTGAGTTAGTGCGTGTTGACAGTGCAACCATCGTGAGTGGATCCTGGCCAAATTCTGGTAGTGATTCTAATCTGGACATAATGGATCCCAGTGGCTCAACCATGACCATGCGTATTGATAAGGATACTGATGTTGATGAAAATGCCCAAATACTGGGATATTTCAACCTACAGGGTATTGTTGGACAATATGATAGCTCTGAACCTTATGATGAAGGATACCAGGTCTTCCCTCGTTTCTATACAGATTTTGAGCAGATTGGTGATCCTTCTCCACAGATTACGGATATTGTTCGTGATCCAGCCAGCCCAACTCCTGCTGACGATGTAACGGTTTCTGCCACAATTATTGATAATGTGAGTGTTGAATCAGCCTCTCTTAACTATATCGTTGATGACAATGTTGAAGTCGTTACAGCCATGACTGCGGGAGATGACAACCTTTATACTGGTGTTATCCCTGCCCAGGCTGCCAATGCGGTCATCAGCTATACTGTCAGTGCGACTGATGATCTGGGTGGCGTCAGTACCTCTGAACCACTTACCTATGTTGTTTATGGTGGCGCGGTCAACACCATCGCCTCGATACAGGATGGTACGATTCCTGAAGGAACTGAAGTTACTGTTGAAGGTATTGTGACTGCAGAACCTTACGCCTTTTATCCAGAAGACGATTTACGCTACTACTTCATTCAGGATGATATGGCTGCGTTCTCAGGAATCAAAGTTTATGATCCAGGTCGTCACTTGAGTGAAGGTGATGAGGTTCGTCTGACTGGAACAGTTGATGAATATTTTGATGTTACTGAAATCGTTGATGTCACAGAGATTGAAGTTCTCAGTACAGGTAACGTAATGGAGCCTCTGGTTGTAACGCTGGCTGCTGATATGGAGATGTATGAAGGTGTATTGATTCAGGTCAATGATGTCAGTGTATCGAATACGGATCTTGGCAACGGTGAATGGAGTGTCACCGACGGTACCACTGAAATGAGAATTGATGATGCAGCAGATTACTTCTATACCCCTGTTGCAGATGAAGCTTTCTCCTCCATTGTGGGTGTTCTTGAATATTCCTGGGATAATTTCAAAATATTACCTCGCCTGGCCCGTGACATTCAAACGGCAGATGGCCTGACACGAATCCAAGCAATCCAGCAGGTAAACTACTCTGATCTCATGCCACACTATACTGCTCTAGATAGTAGTCTCTACTTTGCAGACACCTCATACTATCATGAGGGCTGGACAGATACTCTCATCGTGACAGTAAGAGGTATTGTAACTATGCCTACTGGTCTCTCCTATGCTGGTGCTGGGATCAAATTTATCGTTCAGGATGTAAACGGTGGTCCCTGGTCATCCATTCTGAGTTATAACCCTGATTCAACAGCCTACCCTGTGCTTTATGAAGGTGATTATATCGAGCTTTCCGGTCGGATTCTCGAATTTACAACACCTGGTTCAGGTGGATCAGCCGCTATGACAGAGCTTTGGATTACTGAAGAGATCGATCTCCTGGATATTGGTCTGCCCGTGCCTGAAGAACCCGTTGTAGCAACTGGTGATCTACGTTGGCCAACCACTGCTGAACAGTGGGGCAATGTGACAGTGAAGGTAGAAGATGCTGTTATCATTGAAAATAATCCAACAGGATTTGATATTCTGGCTATTGATGATGGCAGTGGAATTGTTCTGGTTGATGACGATTCAGATAGTCTCTCCGCATACATCCAACCACCTGCAGGCTCGATTTATGATGAGGTTCGCGGCTGGGTGTATCATCACTACGGATCTTATGATGATTCAACAACCTATAAACTGGTTCCGCTGTATGAGACAGACTTTGTGCTGAATACGGAAGCTATAGATAACGCTGTTGTACCAGAAGGTTATGCTCTGGGTAACTACCCCAACCCCTTCAACCCAACAACAAATATCAGTTTTCGCATTCCACAATCACATGATGTGAAACTGGTGATTTATAACCAGCTCGGTCAACATGTGACTACTCTGGTTGATAGATCCATGCATGCTGGTGAATATCAGGTAGCCTGGAATGGATTAAATGCTAAAGGTCAGCCCGTCTCCTCTGGTCTGTACTTCTATCGAATGGTAGCAGGTCCAGAACAGATGGTAGGAAAAATGACTTATTTGAAATAAACTGATTTTCCCCCGCCTGGTGGATATCATTGGGCGGGGGAATCATTTATAGAATCATAATTAAGGATGTTGAAGATGAAGACAATAATGAATAACGCCTGGAGCATCGTCTTGGTGCTTGCGCTCGTTTTCATTGTTGCCTGTGAATCTTTGGATAACCCTTTTCTGGAGGATCTCCCCTCTGAAGGGATCCAGAATGCAGCCCCAGAGACACATCTCTTCCTCACCTTTGCACCTGATCACATTGATACGGTTCTCTCCGATACATCAGCGGATACGACCTTTATTTATAATCGCCATATCGCTGACACAACCACCAGTCATCAAGTTATGTATTGGTGGGGGGAAGATTCTGATGGAGAGGTGGTGGCTTATCATTATCGCTGGAATTTCCAGGATGATTGGACGCGCACCTCAGCAGAATCTGATACTTTCTTCCTCCCCCTGCAAATCGCGTATGATGAGTTTTTATTTGAGGTAAAAGCTGAGGACAACGAGGGAGCTTTAGACGCCTCTCCTGCTACCTTGAGAATTCCAGTGGCCAACTCTCATCCTGTAATTGAATTTAGCAACAATAGCAACCCTTCGGCTGGCTCCAATCCCAATGTTACGCATGTTACCTTCCCCACCAGGACATTTTCATGGTCGGTTAGTGACATCGATGGATTTGAGACCATTAACCAAATCCGCTACCGTTTAGATAGCACGGGTACTTGGATCTATGCTGATGGAGATGTTTCCAGCAAGACTTTGACAGATATTCCTCCTGGATACCATACTTTTTACGTTCAGGCCATTGCTACGGCAGGGGCTTACAGTAACCTGCTACAGTTTCCGGATTCTACAGATCTATCCTCTCCCAATGGCTGGCGCGTTGAAGAGCCTGCAGGAGATGTACTATTAATTGACGATTACAAATTGGACAATGGCAGTACCCACCAATTTTATACGGATATCCTTGACTCTTTGGTGGGCCCAAGCAACTATTCCGTTTACGAAATTGGATATGACGAAAAAGCGCTGCCCACAGCTACCACAGATCAAGTCGCTATGTTTGGATATTTTAAGACTGTGATCTGGTATCACTTTTCTGAAGCACCCAGCCTTTCCAATGCAGATGGTGCGTTACGTACCTATCTGGAAACCGGTGGAAACGTATTCGTATCCAGCATCTTTATTGATATGAATTACACCTTTACAAGTATAGACTCGAACTTTGTCATCAACCCTTCTGGACGAATGATCGGCGGTCTTGATATCAATATGGTTGATTTGAGTGTTACTGATTCCATCGCCTACATCCCCAGCCTTTCACTCAACACCTCTTCATTGATTGCCAGACGAGTCAGTGCTTACTACCCTGCAAATTTGATAGATGGAGAGCTCAGTCGGGATCTGTTTCAGCTCCAGGATCCACGTACTGCCAACGATGCCTGGACAGGTCATCCGCCCATTGCTCAACTCTTTCAACCAGCGAGCGGGTCCGGTCAATCCATCTTTTTCAGCCTACCCCTCCATGCCTGTGACGGTAATGATAATATGATCCCTGTCATGGAGTATTTGTTGTTCGAGGTTTTTGATTGATGAAGCGCCTGATCCAAACCCTCCTACTCCTCAGCCTTTCCTTCAATCTTTATGGGCAGGGAAATTGTGTGATCGAAGGTCGAGTCAGCGATCCTGCCGCAGGCATGTTCCTACCGGGTGTGAATGTGATGATCAAGGGAACTTACTATGGGGGAGCCACTGACCTGGATGGTCGTTTCCGGTTAACAGGGATGTCTCCAGGCACATACGATCTTGAATTTTCAATGATTGGCTATAAGGTTGTCCTAAAGACTGGTATTGTTGTTACCATTGCCGAACCTGCTGTTGTGGAAATCGAACTGGAAGAGACCACACTGGCTCTGGGTCAGGAAGTCATCGTAGAGGGTGAACGACCCCTCCTGGAGGTTGATCAGACAGCTTCCAGCGTACGTCTCACATCTGATGACCTTAAAATGAATATTGTTGAAAATGTTTCTGATGTCCTGGCTGAACAAGCAGGTATCACGTCTCAGGATAATGAAATTCATATCAGGGGGGGGCGGGTTGATGAATCCATGTTCATCGTGGATGGCATGTCCGTGAAAGATCCCCTGTCAGGGAGTACCAATAGTCTATATCTGAATGTGGACGCCATTGAAGAAATGGAAGTTATAACAGGCGGTTTTAATGCTGAATACGGCCAGGCTATGTCTGGAATCATCAACATTCGGATAAAAGAGGGATCAGATGATTACCATGGAACGTTTTCATACTCCAGCGACCATTTTGGATTAAAGACTCTACCCTGGGATATCTTTACCAAAGATCGTGTTGAATTTACCCTCAGCGGTCCTGAATTCTTCACGGGTGCTCTGGAAGCTATAGGGTTCATGATACCTGGTGAATTCAGCTTTTTTCTGAATGGCTATATGCACATGAACAATACATATCTCCCCCATGCAGACGAGCTGGTTCCATCACAGGATTGGATGAATGGTCTGGCGGATCGTCAGGAAAATGACTGGCACGCTCTATATAAATTGACCTGGCGCATCAATAGCCAACAGAAGCTCAGTGTTTCCTATGACCGTACTTTGAATATCAATCAGGGCTATGGGTTTCCTTATAGATATAAAAATATGTTGAACAATTATAACACCACGACCAGAGAATCAATTCTCACAACCCTGTTGTATACCCATACCCTTTCTTCAAAACTTTTCTACGAAGTTACCATGGGCCAATTCTTCACCAATATTCACTCTGCTGTTCAAAACAAGCATTGGACGGAATACGAGCAGACCACGGACACTGAGCCCATCAATTATTATCAAACAGGGATAGATGGTGAAATTGATATTGCCTACGGGGATGAGTTCTGGGATTATGGCGATGCACCTGATTGGTATGATTATTACTCAGATAATTTATCTCTTAATCTGAATGTTAGTTATCAGCCCTCACAACGTCATAGCTTTAAAGCTGGCTATGATCACAAACAATCTGAATTACAAGTGATTGATATTGATTCTCCCTGGCTGGGTGAATCAGGCCTGGGTCGAAACTATGACTATTGGAATGTCACCACGGATTATGGGTCATTCTATTTGCAGGACCGAATTACTTTTGATGGTATGATTGCCAACCTGGGTATCCGATATGATTACTGGTTCCCGGGAAAGTATCTTGAAGATGCAGTTGCCGATAGCTCAGTTCTGACTATTACTGATGCAGCCAGAGCAAAGTTTTATGCTGAGACTTTCGAATTTGCTGGAAGTCGAGCAAAAGGACACTTAAGTCCGCGTCTGGGTATTTCTCATCCCGTAACAGATTCTGATGTTCTTTATTTTAATTACGGACATTTTTCACAACTACCAACTTTCAATTATGTCTACGCCAAATTACGGTCCTCGGCTGAAGCGACGTATCAATTATTTGGTAACCCTAACCTCTCTCCCAAAACCACAGTTGCTTATGAAATTGGGATCAAGCATAAATTTGATGCCAATCAGGTTCTGGAAGTGAAGGCTTTCTACAAGGACATGTTTGACTACGAAACCAGTCAACGGGTAACCCTCTTTAATCCACGGTATGGTCATCTTTCCTATCTTATCTATATCAATATGGATTATGCCAGATCACGGGGAATTGAGATGAAATTCAGGCGTCGATTTGCCAAATTCTTTTCAGCGGATGCCAATTTGAGTTACAGTTTCACCACGGGTAAAAGCTCTACCCCTCTGGATAACCTCCTGGTTGAAGCGGGACGTCTGGATGAGAAGCCTCTGGGAGAGAATTACCTGCGCTGGGATCAGCCCTTCAGCATTTTCACAAATCTGCACTTCAATGTAGGTAAAAAGGATGATATCCGGCTACTCGGACTCTCACTGCCTAAGGACTGGGGTATCTCCATGCGGATTGAGTACCAGGCCGGTCGCAGATATACAGGGATGGAAGACATTACCATCCGCGAGGAAGATGGAAAATTCTATTATGAGGGTCGATCAAAAAGTGATACACCCTATTCTGAAACAGCCGATCCATTCACTACCGTTGATTTAAAAATAAATAAATACTTTCACCTCAAGGGACTTGAGTTTAAAACCTATTGTACTATTGAAAACCTGTTCAATGAGAAACTTCCACGGCGTATCAACCCGTTCACCGGTGAGGGGTATGATCCAGGAGAGATTTATTCTTACGGTCTAATCAATAGCCCTGATCCCAATTATGACCCGGGTCGGTATTCCTCTCCCAGAACTGTGGAATTA
>JAERTJ010000095.1 GCA_016844945.1 Fidelibacterota bacterium
CAAAACCAGCAATTCTAAAAAAATGGGAGCAAAGCACCAACTGCCAGTATAACTTTGCGACAGGAGGGGCCATCAGATTGGGATAATTTTCCCAAAACCTGTGATATGGCGAGTTACAAGATTTACGTGCTTCAGGGCTGCAAAAAAACCCTGTCCATTCCATCCAAATCCGGTAATAATACTCTTGATAAAGTACCATAATTTGGTTCTATATACAGAAGAAAGTGGCTGAACTTAGAGGCCATCGATTCTGGGAAGAGCATCACCAAGGTTATGCAGGGTGACATGAGTCTCAGAATTTTCGCATAAACTGCTCCCAATTTTTTTGTAACTCTCAAATCTTGATGATAGCCTATTTCTTAACGATATCAATCAAGAAACCTATTATAGGAGATGTACTCTTACAATTTTTTTGTTTTAGTTCGATGTCCACTTACTTATAAGCAACTCTTTATTATGGTTTTTTAATAACCAGTCCGCTTGCGGCGGGGAGCTTCACTAGAGGAAAAAACACTATAACTTTGGCATGTTAATTGCTTTCAGTACTCCAAAAAGTTGATATGAAATGGGTTAAATCAGGGGCACACTTTTGTGAACGTCAGACGCATAAACATTATAGTGAAGGGTCCAGATTCAACCACAAGTATAGGTCAGTTCCGACTCCGCATAAATACCACTTCGTAACACATCTGCACAAGGGAGATTGAGATGCAGAAAGGGATAAAGGTCCTTACCCGGCGAAGGACTTATAATGCCTTTGTGACAAATGAATCCTTGGAGGACTATTCAATACGCTACGCTGCTAAGTCCTTTAGGAAATGGTCGGAGTGGCTACTCGCGAGTACTGCGCTTGGTGGGATTTCTTTTCTTGCCTTGGAGGCTATTGGAGCTCTGCTTATAGTAAACTACGGATTTACAAATGCTGTATGCGCTATCTTGGCAGTCTCCATTATAATTTTCATAACTGGTCTACCGATCACATATTACGCATCAAAATACAATGTCGATATAGACCTTCTTACGCGTGGTGCAGGATTCGGATACATCGGATCAACGATTACGTCGCTCATTTACGCCTCGTTCACATTCATTTTCTTTGCAATAGAAGCTTCCATAATGGCCCAGGCAATAAAAATGTACTTTGGAATACCGCTGTCCTTTGGGTATGTCATCTGTTCAATCATAATCATTCCCTTGGTCTTCTTTGGAGTTACCTTCATCAACAAATTACAGATCTACACTCAGCCCATTTGGATTATTCTGATGGTTCTCCCATACATATTCATTTTTCATAAGGACCCTGAGGCCTTGTCCCGATGGTTTAACTTTGGGGGAAGGTCACCCACAGGTTCCGGTTTCGACCCTATTTTGTTCGGGGCCGCCATGACCCTGACATTTTCCCTTATCGCCCAGATTGGGGAACAAGTGGATTATCTTCGGTTCATCCCTGACAAAACATCATCAAATAAATATAGATGGTGGCTCGCGGTTATTCTGGCTGGACCAGGCTGGATCATTATCGGTATGCTCAAGCTTCTTGGTGGGGCCTTTTTAGCGTCACTTGCGATTGAAAGCCTCGGCATAGGAATATCCGATGCGATTGAGCCGACACACATGTACTTGAACGCCTACAAATATGTGTTTGAGAACCCTGAAGTTATATTGGCGATAACTACTCTCTTTGTGGTAGTCTCCCAGATAAAAATAAACGTTACTAACGCATACGCCGGCTCTCTGGCGTGGTCAAATTTTTTCTCACGCCTTACCCATAGTCATGCGGGTCGAGTAGTATGGCTTGTATTCAACGTTCTGATCGCCCTCCTGCTGATGCAATTTGGACTCCTTTTTACTTTGGAATCTGTTCTTGGGCTGTACGCAAACTTGGCAATAGCTTGGATTGGTGCTATTTTTGCTGACTTGGTAGTCCTAAAGCCCCTCGGAATTAGTCCTTCGTATATCGAGTTCAAGCGCGCCTACTTGTACAATTTCAATCCGGTAGGAGTTGGTGCAATGATGATCGCATCTATCGTTTCAGTACTCTCCTATTTTGGGGCATTCGGATACGCCTTTAAGGCTTATTCCGCTCCAATCGCTTTTAGCGTTTCATTTCTCAGCGCCATTGCTATCGCTTATATTACGAAGGGATATTACTATATCGCTAGAGAAAAGGAGAAGGTCGACAAAGCCGATCCGAATGCATCAGTAGAATGCACAATTTGCAGCAAATACTATGAGTATAGAGACATGGTTTTCTGTACTATGTACAAGCAGTGGGTATGTTCATTATGTTGTTGTTTAGAAGTTCGTTGCAAAGACTACTGCAAGAGAAAGGCCTCAACAAAAAGATTAGAGGATTTATCCTTTGAGCAGGCAATCGCCTCGCTGAGCCCATGGCAATTCAAAAGGCCAATGAAGAGATTCCTCATTTATTTCTCCTGTATCACATTGGTCTTAGCTCCCATTTTCGCCATTTTTTACTATCACTCTGTATTGTCGGGATTCCCTTTTCCTAAATCTCTTCTTTTTGTGCTGATAAACATATTTGTCTTCGTTTTAGTTGTTCTGGGGGTACTGCTATGGTGTTTGTCCTTGTCCAAGGAACACAGCAAGCTTGTGGAAGAGGAACTTGACCTCTATATCTTTGGTCTTGAGCAAGAAATCAGCGAACATGAGAAAACTGAATCTGCTTTGCGGAGAGAAAAAGTTCGGACTGATGAGGAGCTGAGCAGTCGGAAGCTAATCACTGAGGAACTCAATCAGGCTTTGCGGCAGCAGAAACTAATTTTGGATAACACCAGTATTGGTATTGGATTTGTTAAAAAAGGCAAATGTATGTGGGGCAATAAGCGCTTTATGGAGATGACCAGTATCAAGGAGGATACAAATAGAGAATTGCAAAACCTGATTTATTCCAAAGATGTTGGCATCCATATGCAAGACCCTAAAGGCTCCGGCAACAATATGAAGTCTGGAAATCAATATTGCGCAGAGTTGTTAATTAGATGCAGTGACACAGAGCAAAATATGTGGGTTTTGCTTGTTGCAAGTGCATTGGATCCGGCAAACCCTGATGAGGGGATAATTTGTTTGGTGGATGATATCACTGAGCGTAAGAACACATTGGAGGAGCTACGTAAAAGCCAGAACCGATTGCAAGAGCTTAATGAGAAGTTAGAAGAGATTGTAGACAACCGAACAAAAGAGCTCGAGCAGACGTATAGATCCTTAAGGCAGGCGGATAAAATGGCCTCCCTGGGCATTCTTGTTTCAGGGATCGCTCATGAAATAAACAACCCGCTCGGGTTCATTGGACCTAATTCCAGGACTCTACAGGAAATGTTAAAGGATCTTGTTGATATCATGCAACAACACAAGGATGGGTGTAAAGTCTTGGCTGACGACTGCGAAAACTTGACTATTGGAGGGATGGATTATCCCTTGGCGATGAAAAGTATCCCTAAGATGTTGGCCGGCATTTTGGCAGGTACAAAAAGGATAACAGCGATTGTCACCAATCTCAAAAGCTACTCAAGGCCGATGGCTTTGCAGTTGGGAACGTTTGTTGATTTAAACAGTGCCTTGGACGCATCCTTGGCCTTAGTGACAAATGCCATCAAGAAGTCAACCGATCGATTTGGTGTGGAGAAAGGGGAGCATCTTCCTGTCATCAAAGGAGATATTAGGGGAATAGAACAAGTCGTTATAAATCTTATCCAAAACGCATGTCAGGCATTAACATCCAGAGATCAGAGCATCTATATAAGCACTTATGCTGAGGATGGGCTTGTAGCCCTGGAAGTGCGGGATGAGGGTATCGGTATTTCTGAAGAGGACCTGCAAAATATTAGAGATCCTTTCTTCACTACCAAGCGGGATCAAGGCGGTACGGGTTTGGGTCTTTCCGTTTCTGCCCGTATTGTGAAAGAGCACAGTGGGACGATGAAAATTGATTCGGTCATAGGTAAGGGAACCGTGGCGACTTTGTACTTTCCTGCAAGCAATAGAGTATAAGGAGGAATTAGATGGCTATAAAGTATGTATTCCCATTAGATCCTATTTTAGTTGTTGACGACGAGGTTTCCGCACTCGACAGTTTTGAGATCTCACTTTACTCTGCAGGATTTTCAAATGTCATAACATGTGATGATAGCCGGAAAGTGATGGAGATTCTGAGAGGAAGAAAGGTGGAATTGGTGCTTCTCGACCTGGTTATGCCTTTTGTTTCCGGAGAACAGCTTATCGTTGAAATAAAGAAGGAGTTCCCTGAGATCTGCGTCATCGTTGTGACGGCCGTTGGGGATATCGACACTGTTGTTGAATGCATTCGTAACGGCGCAACGGACTATTTGCTCAAACCTGTGGAAAAGGCTCATCTCAAAAATCGGGTTCTTAAATCTCTCGAAATGAAGGAGCTGCAGCAGGAAAATGCTGCTTTGCGAGAACGCCTTTTGAAAGGTGGCATTGAACATGCGGAATCCTTCATAGAGATAGTCACTCAGAATGTCCGGATGTTATCTATCTTTCAATATTGTGAATCTATAGCCAGAACCAGCTATCCGATACTTATTACTGGCGAGACCGGGACGGGCAAAGAGTTGATCGCAAAGGCAATTCATGGAATAAGTGAGCGCTCCGGTGAATTGGTGGCTGTCAATATCGCCGCTTTCGACGACACCCTTTTTGCAGACACACTATTTGGACATGTAAAGGGGGCCTTCACAGGGGCCGATGAGAGAAGGAAAGGGTTAGTCGAAACAGCCAATGGGGGGACCCTGTTTCTTGATGAAATCGGTGACTTAAGTAATGCATCACAAGCAAAACTCCTTCGACTTCTGCAGGAAAGGGAGTATTCACCCGTTGGCTCGGACACTAAAAAAAACGCTAATATCCGAATTATCGCCTCTACCAATAAAAATTTGAAAGAACTGAGAAAATCGAAAAAGTTCAGGGAAGATTTGTATTATCGGCTCATGTCCCATCGTGTCCGCCTCCCTCCCCTCAGAGAAAGGCCTGATGACATGAGGCTACTCTTGGATCACTTTCTTGAGGAAGCATCACAGGATATGGAAAAATCGAGACCCACATATCATCCTGAACTTATAAATCTGTTGAAATGTTATCATTTTCCGGGAAACGTCCGGGAACTGAAGCACCTGGTTGCAGATGCTGTGGCAAAACATACCCAAAAGATGCTTTCATCAAAAACATTCAAGGAATATATTGAGCTGGAATCGGATAACAACGTGAAGCATAATAGAGTTCCTCTGCCGGCTTTAAACTTTGAATCTCTCAGGTTTGACCCGGGGGAAATTCCAAAACTGAAAGAAGCCACGACCGATCTGACAAAGGCTCTTATCAGGGCATCCATGAAGAAATCTGGCGGCAACCAGACCATTGCAGCCCGCATACTCGGTATCTCGCAACAGTCACTCAGCGTCAAAATAGGAAAAGTGTTGAAATGAGCTGAAGCGATCGGAAGATAGGAATCCTTGTTGAGAAAGTGGACCCACATCAAATTATCGGGAGGGGAAATATGTTAAGCCGGATGCCCAAATACATACTGCTGTCTGTTGTAATTGCCTTTGTCTGGAGCATCGCTTCAGGTGCCGAAAAGCCTGCCGGAAAAATCAAGACTTTTGTCAGTATTCCGCCCCAAGCCTATTTTGTGGAACGTGTTGGTGGACGTCACGTTGATGTGAGCGTATTGTTAGGTCCTGGCCAGTCTCCAGCAACCTACGAGCCGACGACAAGACAGATGTCCGCCCTTGGCCGGTCCCAGGTGTACTTTAGAATCGGTACCCCTTTTGAAAAGGCATTGATCAAAAAGATAACCGGCACCTTCAACAACCTGCGTGTTGTTGATACACGCAAAAACGTAAAACTCCGATATTTCAATAGACCTGATGGATCCCGGAGCCCGGACCCCCACATCTGGCTTGATCCCAAACGCGTGAAGATTCAGGCGGCCACTGTGTGCGAAGCAATGAGCCGAATTGATCCGGCGCACTCGGCCGAATTTGAAAAGAACCTCCACGCCTTCCAGGCCGATCTTGGTGAAGTAGACATAAAAATTGCAGAAACGCTTGCCCCGCTGAAGGGGGGGAGATTTTACGTTTTTCATCCCGCTTTCGGGTATTTCGGCGATTCCTACGGGCTCAAGCAGGTGCCGGTGGAAATTGAGGGTAAAGAGCCGAGCCCGAGGCAGCTTTCGGAGCTTATCAAAAAAGCTAAAAAAGATGCTGTGAAAGTTATCTTTGTGCAGCCGCAGTTTGCGAAGAAAAACGCTGAGACCGTGGCCAGGGAGGTTGGCGGGGCAGTGGTGCCCATGAATCCCCTTGCAAGGGATTATCTCAGAAATCTCAAAGAAATGGCAGCTACAATCAAAACGGCCCTATCGGACCAATAGATCCCATTTGGTGCAGTTTTCTTATGGCGCAATTCTTTAGCCCTTTGAAAATAGCTCCTGATTTCGTTAAGTTATTCCTATGGATAATCCCTAACTGAAGCTCCAATGCCAATTGCCGAAGTACAAAAATTTGTCAAATGCCAGCAGGATCAATCGAGGTACACGAACATTGAAATCAGCGGTTGTTGAGCTTGAAAATGTATGGTTTTCATACGATGGATTACCCGTCCTCGAAGACGTCAGCATCAGAGTTGATGAACGGGATTTTCTTTCCATTGTGGGCCCAAATGCCGGAGGGAAGACCACCCTGCTCAAGGTGATACTTGGTCTGCTCAAACCAACCAAGGGTACAGTCCGGGTATTCGGCCAACCGGCTGGAAAAGCCCGTTCCCGTATTGGTTATATGCCCCAGCATACGTCCCTTGATCCCCTGTTTCCGGTGAATGCCCTGGATGTAGTGCTCATGGGGCGACTGGGCAACGGAAAACGATTCGGGTTCTACGGCAAAGCAGACAGGGAGGCGGCAGTGGATGTTCTGAGAAAGGTGGGGCTGTATGATGTCAGGCTTCGGCCCTTTGCGGCCCTGTCCGGAGGTCAGCGGCAGCGCGTGCTGATCGCACGCGCCCTTGTGTCGGACCCGGAACTTTTACTCCTTGATGAGCCAACTGCCAACGTAGATGCCGCCATTGAATCAGAATTGTTCGAAATCCTGAATAAACTCAACAAAAAGATGACAGTGGCCCTGGTTACCCATGACCTGGGGTTTGTATCGAGTTATGTCAAAAGGGTGGTGTGCGTTAACCGGCGGGTCAGGGTCCATCCCACGAGTGAGATCTCCGGTGAGATGATCAACGAAATGTATGGGTCCAACGTGCATATGGTACGACATGATCACCGCTGCGCAGAGGAGGGGCATGAATGGCTGAATTCATAGCTGATTTGCAGCAGCATTCTTTCCTGCAATACGCGCTCTT
The DNA here is from genome assembly GCA_016844945.1 of Fidelibacterota bacterium. GTDB lineage: Bacteria > Fidelibacterota > UBA8477 > UBA8477 > JABMPR01 > JABMPR01. The sequence goes on from JAERTJ010000095.1 coordinate 7,381, forward strand.
GACCGGCATCCTTGCAAGCATTGCCTGTGGCATTATCGGCAGTTATGTGGTCACCAGGCGAATTACATACATCGCAGGCGCGATCGCGCACAGTGTCTTGGCAGGTATGGGTGCGGCCCGGTATTGTGAGATCGTATACCATTGGGAATGGATGCGTCCGTTTTACGGGGCTGTTGCTGCCGCACTCATGGCCGCAGTCATTGTAGGCCTTGTTAGTCTGAAAGCCAAACAACGGGAGGATACGGTCATTAGTGCGGTATGGGCCGTCGGCATGGCCGTGGGTATCCTGTTCATTTTCAAAACGCCAGGCTACAATGAGGACCTAATGAGTTATCTCTTCGGCAACATCCTCATGGTGTCGGGCTGTGATCTCTGGCTGATCGCAGGTCTGGATGTTTTGATCATTGGAGTTGTGCTACTCTTCTACAACCAGTTGCTTGTAGTATGTTTTGACGAAGAATTCGGGCGCCTGCGCGGCATTAAGGTGGACTTTCACTATCTGACACTGCTTTGTCTCACAGCCCTCACAGTAGTCCTGTTGGTAACAGTAGTGGGGATCGTCATGGTAATTGCCCTTCTGACGCTACCCGTGGCGGTGGCAGGGCAATTCTCCAAAAGACTTTGGCACATGATGGCCCTTTCCGTTTTGTTAACAGCACTTTTTACGACGTCCGGCATCGCCGCCAGCTATGGCCCTGACCTACCTGCCGGCCCCACCATCATTGTTCTGGCTGGTTCTGTTTACATCTTGGTGATTGTGGGGTCACGATTTTTTAAGCCAGGTCATTCATGAAGCCACGAGAGAATTACCTCAATAGACTGGAGAGGTCGTTCCCGTGATTAAAAGAAGGAGGATGGATATGGTACCTGAAATCAGAAAAATTCTTTATGCTACGGATCTTTCAAGGAATGCCCGCTACGCGTTTGGATATGCAGCCGGCCTTGCCAATAGGTACGGAGCCGGCATCACAGTTCTTACCGTACTGAAAGATACTTACTCCAGCCATGATATGTCTGTAATGGACCTCATTAGAGAAGAAAACTCCTTCACCATCGGAGAAGCGGATAAGCAAGAAATCATGAGGCTCGTTGAGGCACGTCTTGAGGACTTTTGTCGAGGCACGAAGAAAGAGTTGCCTTCCTGTCCGTTTTTGGTGAGCCTAATCTCGAAAAATGATGGACAGGAATTCACGATATGTGATGGTGCTAAAACTTGAGATAAAGGGAAGCATTCTTCAAAAGCAGTGCGGCGAACGGATGGCGATTGAGAAGGTTTCAGCCTGCGCCTTTTCAGGACTCAAGACCGCATAATTCAACAGATAAAACTGACTGGTTAGAAAGAAAAAAGGTCAGCTATAGTGCGTACCGGATATCTTGATACTTATCTTGACAGCGATTTGCGAATATGGTAAAAATTCCCCTGAAAGTTGGAAAAGTCACTTTTTCAGGGGAATATTCCAATGTCTTTTCAAGGAAAGCAGCTTCCTGCAGAGA
>JAERTJ010000096.1 GCA_016844945.1 Fidelibacterota bacterium
CCCTTATAATGGCTCTTTTAAGTCTTTCTGTGATGGGGGCAGGTACAGGAGTCTTCCTTGAAACTCCCCAAGAACCGACACCTTGTGATGAACTCCCGGTAGAAGTATATGAGACCCTGCTCTCAGAGGGATTCTTTGATACCTATGATATCTTTGTAAATATTATTCCATACATCCAACATGGTGATTTTAACGGCGATGGAACGCTGGATGTTGCACTCCAGGTCGTTAACAAATTATCGCGGAAGCGCGGTATTGTGTTTGTGCACACCAATGATTTGAGCAATTATGTCATCGGAGCAGGCAAGAACTTTTACAATTTGGGCGACAATTTCAGCTGGCACAAACAATGGCGCAAGGATTCACAAGCTCTTAAAAAGGACAAAGCCATTCAAAGTGCTGAAGCATTGATCATTGATGCTCCCGACTTCTCTAAAAATCTCATATTCTTTGATGGGCTACATTATCGCCTGGAAGCATTAAATACACATGAGTATTCAGTGAGCATGCCAGTATATGGACAGGGTATCTCTCAACTGGTTCTCAGAATTTCTGGATTAATCCCCCTATAAAAATTTGACTCAAATTACTCAAGTCGTTTGAATTGTTCATCCTGGTGTTTCATAACACCGACCCCCAAGGTAGCCTCGCCCAGAGGCTGACATCATGTTATCATGTCTCCAGCTGAAAAGTCAATCACCAGCAAAGGTGCGAATCGAATTGGCTGATTCCTTTCGAATCCACAGCGCGCTTTCTGAATATTGCTCACTGGAAGTGAAAAGTGGGAGCCAAATCAGGCATTTTTCCATCCGATATGGGAAAGCCATTTGTAATTTTACATTGGCTAAGTAGATTTCCGTGCTATGGGAATTCTAACGATCAAGAATCTTGTTTTTTACGGCTACCACGGAGTCCAGGACTTTGAGAAGGAGCTGGGTGGTCGTTTTGAGGTTGATGTCAAAATCCAGTATCCCTTTCAGCGTTGTGCCTCTGAAGACACACTCCACAAGGCTGTGGACTACCAGGAAGTTTATGCTGTGGTCAAAGATATGGTTACTGGCAGGAAATATCACCTGATTGAAACCCTGGCAGATCATTTAGCAGATACCCTGGCCTCTCAATTTGATGTGGATGAGTTGACTGTGGTATTACGCAAAAAGAAAGTTCCCATAGATGCCGTCTTAGATTATGTAGAGGTCGAAGTCACTCGGCCAGGTGTATCATCATGACCCAGGTTCTGGTCAGTGTTGGATCAAATCAGAATGATCCTCAAAAGCAAATTCAAACGGCATTTATGGCCATTAGAGATCAATTCGGTAGGGCACAGATTAGCAAGTTATACCTGACAGAACCCGTAGGGATTATTCCCCAGAATGAATTCATCAATGCGGCTATTAGCTTTAAAACACAGTCAAATTCATCAGAAGTGCTTGCCTATTTAATGCAATTAGAAGTTAGGGCGGGGAGAGATAGGAGCACTGAAGTTCATCATGGACCTCGCAACCTGGATCTGGATATTATCCTGTTTGGAGATGAGATACATGATGACGCTGAGCTCCAGGTTCCACACCCACGTTTCAGGGAACGTCGTTTTGTTCTGGAGCCACTCCTCGATATTGCCGCTGATCAGATTGATCCCGTTTCAAAGCAAAGTATTAGTCAACTCTTTCATGTCTGCAGTGATACGAGTTGGGTGAGGAAAATGGATGAGGAGCTTTTAGCAGTATGAGAAACCTCTACCACATAGCCATTGAGGGTGTTATCGGTGTCGGGAAAACAAGTCTGGCTGAGAGACTCACCAAGCATCTCGATGCACGCCTGGTCCTGGAAGAATTTGAAGAGAATCCTTTTCTATCGAACTTTTATGGTGATCGTCGACGCTTCGCTTTTCAAACCCAGTTATTTTTTCTTTTGAGCCGCTATCGACAGTTCCAGGATTTAAGACAAACCGAACTTTTCTCAAAGTTACTCATCACAGATTACATGTTTCAAAAGGATCGGTTGTTTGCCTACCTGAATCTGGATGAGAATGAGATGGCTCTCTATGATAAAATTGCCGGGATGATGGAAGAAACCATCACACATCCCGACCTGGTGATCTATCTCCAGGCGGATACTGACAGACTTCTTTATAATATTCGTAAACGTGGTCGCGACTTTGAATCCAATATTAATAGTGATTATATCATGGCACTTAACCAGGTTTATAATGAATACTTTTTCCGCTACAAAGCGTCACCTCTATTAATAATTAACGCCACGGATATAGATTTTGTAAATGATGAGGATGATCTCTCCGATCTAATCAATACCATTCGTCAGCCTATCGAGGGCACAAAATTTTATAACCCCATCAAAAGGTGAAATAATGCGTTATCTACTCCTGCTAGCCATTGCCTATTTTCTCTTCAAATCTGTTGGGAAAATGTTGAGCAACTTGAAAATTGTGGATAATGATACACCAGAAGTAAAAAGTAGCGATGGCGAAACCCTCAACCGTCTAAAAGTCGATGAGGCTGACATTGAAGATGCAGATTTCAAAGAGGTCGAATAAACATGCATTTCTTGACGTTAATTTCACTCATAAATACATTTGTTTTTGTGACTGAACATACTTGTTCATGGCCCCTGTTTATATTATAATTCCCGCCGTGAGTAGTATGAGTAATAAGCAAGTTTTTGATCATTTTCTGGCTATCCCCTCAGACATCAAGCAAATTGAAAGAGTTCAGGATTTTGCACGCAATGTGCTGAGTAGCACCAGCTATCCCAGTGACGCTCGCCAGGATATCATTCTCGCCCTGCAGGAGGGCGTCAATAATGCCATCAAACATGGGAACGGGAACGGCTCAGACCATGAAGTTTCCATTAATATGACCCTCTATGATTCTCACCTGGAAATGAGAATTCGAGATAAAGGTATTGGCTTTGATCGTGATTGTCTGGAGGATCCTACTTCACCAGGTCAACGTATGCGTTGTAATGGTAGAGGATTGCTATTCATCGAGAATTACATGGACGAAATCTGCTTTGTCCGTGCCACTGGATATCATGAACTTAAAATGATTCGATATCGATGATAGGGCGCGTCTCTCGGTTCATTCTACTTGGGCTGTTCAGCCTTAGCACAGTTTACTCCCAGCCAGGAGAACCCATCAAGTATACCACCCAGGGTCTGGATATGGAATTGCTCAGCTATGGGGGTAGCCTGGGAGGGTTCTACAGCCACCACCCTTCAGAAGCACTCAGCTTCGATGTTGAAATAGATTGGTCCATAATTGAAAGTAACGATTCCTACACCTTCGTTAACTATTATGGAAATCCAATTACTGTAAATAATCAAAACCTGAGCCTGGTAAAAATATTGCCTGGAATTACCTGGTTTCCATTCATGGACACCATGCACCCTTCCATGCAGGTGGGTGGCTTTTTATCTGCAGGACCAGTCTGGGCGCTGAACACCGAAGATGATCAATCATTCACCAAACGCTGGAAGCATGTTGATACCTCCCTGGCACCCATGATTCGAGCAGGTCTTAGTTTTCGCATTTTAAGTGGTCAGGGCGGTGCATATACCTTCAAACTTGGTTATGACTACTCTGACTTTGGGAAGAAGATCGATTCTCGACAGTTTTACAAAGGCATCTTCTTTCAGGCAGGAATGGAGTTTCTCAGCCGGTGATCACCGGTGAACAAGTCTACTTGCCAGCGTTCAAAAGCGGGCAATCTCAACTCAAAATCAAGGGTTCCGAATATCATCACCTCATCCGAGTTCGACGATTTGTTGAAGGCAATGAAATTTGGGTCGTGAACGGGTCTGGAATTTCAGCGCGGACAGAGATTCAGGAAATCAGTGATGATCATCTCACCATCCAGGTCATTGAAGAAGAAGCTCAACGCGGGGAACTTCAGAAAGAATTAATCCTGGCAGTCGCCAATCTAAAAGGTGATCATTTCAACCTGATCGTTGAAAAAGCAACTGAACTGGGTGTGAGCACCATTATTCCTCTGCTCACTGACCACACCATCAAAAAAGGTCTGAACCAAAAACGTCTTGAGCGGATAGCCATCGCTGCCATGAAACAAAGTCGAAGATCTAGACTCCCCGAAATCTATGAACTGACCCCTTTTGCGCAGGTCGTGAAATTATGGGGAAGTGCTTTGCATGTGTTTTGCCACGGTGAAGATGCCAGCATTCCACTCTTGAACTCAACCCGGCAAATTCAGACGGCAAATCAAGTGGTTATCTGGATTGGACCAGAAGGAGATTGGTCAAAGGATGAAATTGATTTAGCCTCCGTTTCCGACTATACTTTCACGGGTCTGGGTCCTAGACGCCTACGTGCCGAAACTGCAGCCATTCACGCTGTTGGATTAGTGTCAGCGCTTCTTCAGGATCTCGCATAACCCCACAAAGGAGGAGAAGTGTCACAAGAATGTATTTTCTGTAAAATTATTGCTGGAGATATTCCGGCTAAGCTGCTCTATGAAGATGACGAAGTACTGGCATTCAATGACATAAGTCCACAGGCGCCAACCCATATTCTAGTCATTCCTAAAACCCACATTTCTGGTCCTGCTGCTCTGACTGATGCGGATCAGGCTCTCATGGGAAAATTGGTAAAAACTGGAACCACACTTGCTGAACAAGCAGGTTTGCAGGATGGCTTTCGCTTAGTGATGAACAATGGTGAACGAGCTGGGCAAACCGTATTTCATCTGCACCTGCATGTGCTCGGTGGTCGTCCCATGACCTGGCCTCCCGGCTAACAAATTTTACACTATAAGTCTCAGTAGGGACTTGTTTCCCCGAAGCTGCTATTGGAGATAGAAAACCTGAATGTATATATCTGATCTAGAAATTAAGGGATTCAAATCCTTTGCTGAACCTACCAAATTAAAATTTGCAGAGGGCCTGACCTGTATTGTGGGTCCAAACGGCTGTGGCAAAACCAATGTCGTGGATGCTGTTCGTTGGGTCATGGGTGAACAGAAATCTTCTGTGCTACGTAGTTCGACGATGCATGATGTCATCTTTAGCGGTACTGATAAACGAAAACCGGTGAACTACGCTGAGGTTTCGCTGACTATCCACAATGACCGAGGCTTGCTTCCTGTTGAATACACAGATGTTGTTATCACCCGTCGCGTGTTCAGAGATGGCGCCAGTGAATTTTTTATCAACAAAAATGCCTGCCGGCTAAAGGATATTCATAACCTATTTGTGGATACAGGCATGGGCTCAGATGCATATTCAGTCATTGAACTCAAGATGGTCGAATCCATACTGAGTGAAAATAAGGAAGAGCGGCGTCGCCTTATAGAAGAAGCCTCAGGGATTAACAAATACAAACAACAGCGTCGACTATCCATGCGCCGTCTGGAATCAACCGAAAATGATTTGAATCGCGTCAATGACATTATCAGCGAAGTTGAGAAGAGTGTGGGCAGTCTGAGACGTCAACTGGCCAAATACAAACGCTTTGACCGGGTTCAGAATCAATTGAAAGAAGATGAGATTGCTCTGGCTGTTTATGAGAACGCACAGGTCGAGGCAAAGTTGTTGCCCATCAAACAACGCATTGCACAATTAAAGGATGGATACGGTGCCAGTGGGGAAGAAGTCGGTCTGGAAGAAAAGCGGGTTGAAGAGGCAAAAGAGCAACTCAGCATTATTGAAAAAGACTTCGCTGAGCAACAGGAAAAGGTAAATGCCAGCAATTCTCAAAGGGTCAATATTGAACAGGTCCTGTTGGTGGCAGAGGAGAAAATTGCCAGTGCAACGACGGCTCTGGATCGAATTCGGGTAGAACAGCATACGCTCGTGGAACGGGAAGAATCTGCCAAGACACTCATGTCTGAACTCAGCAATGAAAAGGCACATATTCAACCTCGAATTGAGGAAGCAAAACGCAAAGATGATGTACTTAAGGTAGCTTTTGATGCAGCCATTGAAAAATACAGAAGTGCTAAATCAGATCATGATGTTCAAAACCAAAAACATTTAGAACTCCTGAATAGACTCAGCGATTTAAATCATCAGAAGAGCCATCAGGAAGCAGCCCTGGCGCAGCATAAAAGCAGTATTGAGCATCTCAAAACCAAAAAAGAACGACTCAGTCAATCTCAGGCTGACTATCGCAAGGAACTTGATCTGGTTGCATCCGATTTTAAGGACGCTGAAACCGAATACAAAACACTTGAATCCAGGGTCGTTGACCTTGAATCCAGTTTTCAGGAACTTCAGACCACACTCAACGAAACTCGCGAAACTCTGGCAAAAAAACGCGGACAGAGAGTAAGCATAGAAAATCAGCTCAACTTCTATGAAGAATTGATGGAATCGGGTGAAGGTTATTCTGGTGGTGTAAGAACTCTGTTGAGCAAAGATACAGAAGCATTAGGCATTCTTGGGACTGTGGCAGATCTCATAACTGTTGATGAACGCTATGAGAAATCCATTCAAACAGCTCTGGGGCCCCTGGCGGAAGCCCTGGTTACCACTGACCGCGAATCAGCCATGCAGGCGATTCATGCCTTAAAAGATCAAGAGGCAGGTTCAGCTACCTTCTTACCTCTGGAGCCTTTACTAAAGACAAAAGCTGGGAGTGGAACCACACTCAAAGGATCCAAAGTTATCGGGCCCGCTTTAGATTTTGTGACACCACAGAAAGGGTATGAAGGTCTGGCTCGCCTACTCCTTAAAGATTTGACCCTGGTTGAAAATGATTTCGAGGTGGACTGGAAATCAATGACAGGTAGGGCTGTGAGTGTTGATGGGACCCTATATGATGCCTTTGGTCTCGTAAAAGGAGGTTCAGGGGGTGAAGGCGAGGATACCATCATCGGTCGCAGAGATCGCATTCAGCGTCTGAGAAGCAAATACTCTGATCTGGTTGATGAGATTCAAACCCATACTGTATCTGTTGAAAAAATCCATGAGAAAATCGGGACAATGGAACGGGAGCTTCGTACCAGCAAAGCATCCCGAGATGATCAACGTCAAATTCTTCTGGAAGTGGAAAGAAAAACTTCAAGAGCACAATACGGAATTAACTCAACTGAAGCTGACTCTAAAAGTGTTGAGCAGGAAATAGGTGAGTTACAGCAGGCAATAAAAGATGCTGAAACGCGTATCCATTCATTTTCTCCCCAACTAAAAGATGCTGAAGAGACTCGCATCAGTACTGAAGCCGAAATTAAGAATATGGAAGCCTCCCTTCAGACACTTCTGAATGAACGGGATAAAACCAGCGAAGATGCTCAGGCAGGTCGACTTGAACACGTGAACCTCATGAATGAGGAGCGTAACCTGGAGACTCGTCTCGTAAGCGTTGACGAGACCATGAGAGACATTGACACCAGGCAAACCAATCTGGAGCAGGAAAAACTTAGTCATGAGAAGGTGTTAAAGGACAATCGTGACACTCGGGACGGTGAAAAGGACCATCTGGCAACGATAAAATCTACATTGGAGCAGGAAACAGAGCTATTAGTAGGATTGACTGGAAAGGTTCAAGTAAAACGAGAGGCTTTGAATGAACTTGAACTTCGGCTTAGGGATCATCACCATAAGCGCGAAGCCGCTGCCGATGAATTACGTGAGCTATCAGTTTCTGCTGCAAATTATGAAGCCCGGAAAATGCATATCATAGAACGGGTCCAGGAAAAATACCAGAGCAATTTGCCCCATGATCTAGATCTCATAGATTTTGACTCCGAGCAGATCGAAAAACGCATCCACCGTAGTCAAAAATTTATCGAAAACCTGGGACCCATCAATATGGCTGTTCAAGATGAATTTGACACTGAGCAGGCCCGTCTGAACTTTCTAAAAGAGCAGCAAGCGGATCTGATGGAGGCCAAATCAAGCCTTCTGGAAACAATCTCCAAACTGGATAAAATTGCTCGTCAACAATTCAGGGAAACATTCGGTCAAATTCAGGAACACTTCAAGGGTACCTTCCAAATGCTATTTGATGGGGGGGAAGCAACCCTTCTGCTGGAAAACCCCGATGATATTCTTGAAAGTGATATCATAATCAAGGCGACACCTCGTGGTAAAAAAACTCAAAATTTGAAGATGCTGTCCGCCGGGGAGAAAGCTCTGACAGCTATCGCACTTCTGTTTGCAATTTACCAGGTGAAGCCAAGTCCCTATTGCGTTCTGGATGAAGTTGACGCTCCCCTTGATGATCGCAATATTCGAAAATATACAAAGATGCTAGAACATTTTACCACCCACACTCAGTTTATTGTGATTACTCATAACAAACTGACCATGGAAGCTGCCAAATTTCTTTATGGTGTCACCATGGAAGAGGAAGGAGTATCCCGTCTTGTATCGGTTCAGTTTACATAAAAGACTCATCGCTTTACTACTATTCCTGGGAGTCATATTTGCCCAGGAGGAGATCAAACCTGATTTCAACATCTCAGTTGATTATTCTCGATTTTCAATTGAGGGAGGTGTCTACCTGGATGTGTATCTCATGATACCTCAGTCAGTATTTACCTTCAGTCCTGCGGAAGATGGACTTGAAGCCAGAGTGATTTTTCAGACGGCTCTGGTTCAAAATGATTCTGTGCCCTATCCTCCAGATCGCTGGCAACGTGTTTACAGAGCCCCCAATACTGCAGCCATACCAGGGCTAAGCTGGGTGCCGGATATAAGCAAGTTCTTCGTTGAGCCAGGAGATTATATCCTCCAGGTCAACATCATCGATGTGAATTCTGACAAGCGCCAGACTATCCGCAAACCTATTTCTCTGGAAATGTTTCCAAAAGATGAGTTATCGATTTCTGATCTTACCCTTGCCTCCAATATAATAAAAGCGGGAAGAGAAATTGAATTTACCAAATATGGCTACGATGTTGTCCCTAATGCCCAACGTACCTTTACCATAAATTCACCCATGATGTATTACTACCTGGAAGCATATGGTTTATCTGGAACAGGCAACTACACGATTCATCCTCAAATCCTCTCACTTAATGAAGATGTAGTTCAGGATTTTCCAATTAAAACAAAGAAAATGCCCGGTACCTCCGTTGTGGAATGGGGAGGGGTAAATTCAGCTGGTTTAAGTTCTGGGATTTACAAGCTGGCTGTCACTATTGGTGATGTAACTGGCGCGGTACAGAAGACTCAAAAACGAACTTTTTATATCGTTAGACCAACGGATAGATCAAACCAATCAACAAACACAGGTAGTGAATATGCTGATTTGAGCGCCTCTCAGGTCGACGATATTTATAAAGTAGTCAGTCTGATTATGGATAAGACTGAAAAAAGACTATATAATAGATCAGATGATGTCGGTAAACGGAATGTACTTACAGCGTTCTGGGAACGGAAGGATCCTGATCCGGATACTGAGCTCAATGAATTCAAACAGGAGTTCTTCCAGCGGGTTCAGATGGCGAACAGAGAATTTGGCTCAGACACGGATGCCGGTTGGTCAACAGATCGTGGTAGAATAATTATTAAATATGGCAAGCCAAATAACATTGAGAGACAACAGTCATCATTAGGTGCGAAACCATTTATTATCTGGCAATACTACGAAATTGAAGGTGGTGTTGAGTTTGTTTTTGTGGATCGTTCCGGGTATGGAAATTTTCAGTTGGTTCATTCTGAGGCACGTGATGAAGTCCAAGATTACGAATGGCAAAGATTTTTAGAGTAGAGGTCGGGAGTAAAAAGTGATGCAGGTTCGAGCAGGAATAGATATTGGTGGTACAAAAGTTCGCATTGGACTCGTAGATGAAGCAGGAGCACTAATTCTCCTGGCGGATAAGATTCCAATGTCTCGATTTGAAAAGGGCGATGATCTTATGCAGGTCATAGCTGATAAAATAAAAAGCTTGGTTGAAGCCAATGCTGATTATGAATTGGTAGGGGTTGGTGTGGGTGCACCCGGTCCATTAAATGACACCCATGAAATTGTCATGGAAACGCCCAATACACCTGTCATTCAGAACTACCCACTGGTTGAACGCTTACAGGCTCATTTTGACGTACCCGTTAAGATGAACAATGATGCCAACGTGTTCGTGCTGGGTGAAGCCATATCTGGAGCAGGAAAAGGGGAAGCCTTAGTCTATGGAATCACCCTTGGGACTGGCTATGGTCATGGTTTTGTTTGGGATGGTCGTATCCTGAGTGGTGCTCATGGTACAGCCACTGAATATGGACTGGCACCCTATAACGAGGGCACATTTGAAGACTATGCCTCGGGACCCGCGCTGGAACGCAATTATGTCAATATATCTGGTGAAACAAGAACAGGACTACAGATCTTTAAGCTCGCAGAAGCCGGCGATCCCAATGCCCTGTCTGCCTGGAGCCTCTTAGGACGATCAGTGGGACACTCCCTGGTTTATGTAAATCACCTCTTAGATCCGGGAATCATCGTAATTGGTGGATCATTGGCGGCTGGATTTGATTTCTTTATCGACTCTTTACGGGAAGTTGTTGATGCCCATTTATTTGAGAATCAAAAAGGGCGTATTCGTATTGAACCTGCAGAGCTGGGTGATGCAGCACCTGTTATAGGATCCGCACTCCTTATTACCTAAAAAAAACGAGTCATTATGTACGTATTAACCAGTTAGAGAGATAAAGGTGCAATTTCTTTCTTCCTTTATGCGTATTTTAAAGTCACTGATCACCCATCTAACTGATCTCGTCTATCCACCACTTTGTCTCCTTTGTGATACGCGCCTCACTGAGACAGGCACCCATATTTGCACTCCCTGCTTATCTGGTTTTACTCCCATTGGTAAACCGCATGAGCAGTTTTCAATTTCAGGTGATATATACCTAGATACAGCCTGGGCTTTGTTCGAGTTTGACGAATCATTTCAACAGTTGATACATCATCTGAAATATTCACGGCGTCGTAAACCTGTTCTCCAGGTATTGGATCATTACAAAGATTACATTATGGACCAACTCAAGGGTCATGCTTTTGATTCAGTAATCTCTATTCCACTACATCCTACCAAACATAGAGAGCGAGGGTATAATCAAGTTGATGATTTAACTCGCTGGCTTTCATCAAGACTTGGTGTTGATGTTGGGAATCAGCTGGTACGACGGGATCGTTACACCCAGACCCAGACCAAGCTGACGGCCCTTGAACGGCAACAAAATGTGGAAGGTGCTTTTTCTGTCAAATCAGAGGCTGCATTGAAAGGTAAGCATGTTTTGCTGGTTGATGATGTCCTCACAACAGGGGCAACTGCCAATGCAATGGCAGGCATTTTAAAGAGCGCAGGAGCGAAGCGGATCGACCTTTTGACCCTCTCAACTCCACCTCACGGGAATGCTTGACTTGGTCTGGTTTTTGTAGTAACTGGCGCGTGAGTTACTATGAATCGAACAAAACACGTAAGTGGAGTATTAACAAGTAGTATTTAACATAGATTCGGAGAAAGCGTCATGAAAACTTATAACACCCCCCCAAAATTAAACACCTCTCGGAGATTCTCAGACAACCTGACCAGTGCCCATGCGCTGACACTCAAGGCAAAATTAGGCGAAAAGGGTAACTCCAAAGGTAAATCCTATGCAATGCCAGCCTTTAATATTACCACCATTCAGGGTATTAATGCTGCATTTGACGCTTTTGAAACCTTAGGGTCATCCGGTCTTCTGGCACTTTCAAATAGTGCACTCAAACATTTTGGCGCAGGTGATCCAATCTCCGGATTAGAAATTGCTGCAGATTATATTGGGGCTCGCGCAAGAAAATCCAGTGTTCAGATAGCCACACACCTTGACCATGGTGACTATACGTCAGAAGCTGGTCGCAAGGTTGTTCAAGGTGCCGTCCAGCACCTAACCAGTGTCATGGCTGACAACTCCACTGATCATGTCAACAAATGTGCACGCTCGTTGGAAGAAAATATTGGGTACACCCGTGAAGTAGTAAACATGGCGCATCCCCTGGGTGTTTCAGTTGAGGGTGAGCTTGGTGTTTTAGCTGGTGAAGAAGATGAAGATACGAAGTCAGAATTCTCAACTTATACCAATCCTGAAGATTTCGAACAGTTCATCACCGAAACCGGTGTACTTATGATTGCCCCGACCATAGGAACCATGCATGGTCCAAACAAGGGCAAGCCTGGCACAAAAGTTAAATTGAATATCGAACTCGCACATGAGTTGCTGAAAATTGCTGATCGCATTCAGCCCGAAACCGTTTTTGTTGCCCACGGCGCCTCAACGCTGTACCCTGAAGTAGTTGAATATGCAGTCGAACAGCTGGAAGCATTGGGCTCAACAATGAGTGACAAATACGGTCAGACCTGGAAAAACTTTGTGGGAACTGACTGGGAGCAGATTCAGGGTCTTATTGGTGCAGGCTTTGCCAAGATTAACACTGATACTGAAAACCGTCAGACCTTCCTCAGTGCCTTACTGGGTGCTGTAAATGAGAACGCTGCAAAAGTTGATATCCGCTGGTATGACAAAAAAACCACTGAAGCCCTGACTCAGAGCTATCTGGTTAAACTGATTATGGCTGGCAATTATGGCGTCTGGCACGAACCTAAGATCAATGTAGATAAGTTTAAATTCGATCTGCATCTGGCTTTGGGTGATGTACTGAAAAACGCCCAGTAATCTTGTTCCATAGGAATAGAAATTATGCCTAAGCATGTCAAAGACCTCGCCCTGAAGGGCAAGAAGGTCTTCGTCAGAACTGATTACAATGTCCCTTTGGATGACAAAGGGCAGGTGACGGATGATTTTAGAATTCGTTCATCACTGCCAACCATTGAGTATTTATTGGAGTCGGGTGCAGCTGTCATATTGGCATCTCATCTGGGTCGCCCTAAAGGATCAGTGGTCCCTGAGATGAGTTTAGCTCCTGTAGTGGCTCGTCTTGGAGAACTGGTTCAAGCTGATGTCCAGTTTGCACCGGACTGTGTTGGGTCAAGAGTTACGTCAATGACCGAAGCGCTAAAGCCAGGACAAGTCCTCCTTCTAGAAAATCTTCGTTTCCATGCTGCTGAAACTGACAACGATCCTGAGTTCTCAAAACAGCTGGCAGAACTGGCTGATGTTTATGTGAATGATGCCTTTGGAACTGCTCATCGTGCCCACGCCTCAAATGTTGGAATGACCCAGCATTTTGAGGAGAAGGCAGCTGGTTTTCTGCTCATGAAAGAGATCGAATTCTTGGTGAGCGCCATAGAAGCACCTGTTCGACCTTTTACAGTGGTGATGGGTGGGTCAAAGATCAGTGGGAAAATTGATCTCCTGAAACGCCTTGCAGAAGTCGCTGACAACATCTTGATCGGTGGCGGAATGGCGTTCACTTTTCTGAGCGCTCCACCTTTAAATCACAGTGTGGGCTCTTCGCTTGTGGAAGAAGATCGTCTGCAATTTGCTGCTGATGTCATAGATCTTTGTCTGACCAAAGGTGTAAATCTGGTTTTACCATCAGATACCATTGCCTCTACACAAATTGCTGAAGATACGACGGGAACCGAGATTCCCATCCGAGCCTTCGAAGATGATCTCATGGGTCTGGATATTGGTGGTCGAACAGTACAATCTTTTGAGAGCATTCTTGAAGATTCAAAAACTGTGTTATGGAACGGTCCCATGGGTGTCTTTGAAATGACGCCATTTGAGAATGGCACCAAAGCCATCGCAGAAAAACTATGCAAAATTACAGAACAAGGTGCTACCACCATCGTTGGTGGAGGTGACAGCGCTGCAGCTCTCAGTAAATTTGGATTGGATGGGTGTGTAACTCATACGTCTACCGGTGGTGGTGCATCACTGGAATTGTTAAGCGGAATTGCCTTACCCGCTTTTGAAGCTTTGAAAGGAGCTAAGTAATTGAAAAGAAATAAGATAGTAGCTGGTAATTGGAAGATGCATTTTGGTCCTAAAGCAGCTGCCGAATTCGCAGAAACCCTCAGGATTAATCTATTGGACACCCATGGGGTGTCGGTTATTTTATGCCCGCCTTTTTTGGCATTGAAGTCGGTTTTTGACGTTGTAAATGGATCTGAGCTCAAAGTGGGTGCACAGAATATGCACTGGGAAGAAGCAGGCGCTTTTACTGGTGAACTTACTGGTGCCATGGTTCAGGAAGCAGGAGCCGAATACGTGATCCTCGGTCACTCTGAAAGACGACATGTCTTTGGTGAGTCTGATGATTGGATTAACAAGAAAGTTCACAGGTCTTTGAAAACAGGTTTAATCCCCATTTTATGTGTGGGTGAGAAAATTGAAGAGCGTGAAGCTGGTGATACTGAAAAAGTCATCGCTAAACAGCTCCGAGAAGGTCTTAAAGGACTGGAAAAATCCGAGATGGACACGGTAATCGTTGCATACGAACCTGTCTGGGCAATTGGAACCGGTCTTACAGCTTCCCCGGAACAGGCGGTGGCTGTCCATGAATTTATTAGATCAGCACTACGCACATTGTTTGATGGAGACGTAGCTGAATCAACATGGATTCTCTATGGTGGGAGTGTTAAACCTGATAATACTAAAGGTTTATTGTCCAATAAGGACATTGATGGTGCACTGGTTGGCGGAGCAAGTATGAGTCTTGAAGGATTCAAGGGGATTATTGACGCAGCCGGAGCCATCGACTAGGAGAAACTCATGACATTTCTGTACATTATTTTGGTTATCATTTCACTGTTATTGATGATGGTCATTCTTATGCAATCCAGTAAAGGTGGCGGTCTGGCCGGAACCTTTGGTGGCGGTAACACTGCCAGTGCCTTATTTGGTGGCGTTGGTGCTGGAAACTTCCTCACCAAACTTACGGGCGGTCTGGCTGTAGCTTTTATGGTTATCATCATTCTCATTGGAGTCCTCAATAAGGGTGGCTCCACAAATCAGACTGATTTCCAAAAAGAATTGCAGGAAGAGATGTTCGTTCCAGGAACTCAGTTTGAAGCAGCTGCTCCAGCTGAGCTTGGCTTGCCAGGGGAAGCAGCTACCACTGCACCTACAGCCACTCCTGAAGAAACGACCACAGACGAATAGCTTTTTGCCGAGGTGGTGGAACTGGTAGACACGCTGTCTTGAGGGGGCAGTGAGCTAACGCTTGTGCGGGTTCGAATCCCGCTCTCGGCACAAAGAATCCCTCAGTAGAGACCTGATTTTTCAGGTCTCTTTTTATTCCCAGACCTTCTCACCGGACACTGAGCTCGTCGAAGTGCCCATCCCTTCGGGAAGGTATACTTCTATTTACTAAGAAAAATGTTCAGGGCTGAAAATTAGCGCTTTCTGACGTAAACCACCTTGTGGTAAAATTGAACCGCTTCTGACTTTACACTAAAATCTGCAGCTCCACCTTCGTGTCTGGTAAAGAACAGGTTATCATCAGAAAATTGAATCTTGCGACTGATCAACCGCCCATCACTGAGTCTGGCTACAACGTGATCCCCATTTTTTACACTGGCAGCCGGAGAAATGATCATCACATCCCCATAGCGCGTATAGGGGTCGATGAGGGGGTTCTGTTCTTCATCGATGATGATTGAGTAGGCGAGGGGGTCCTCCACATCAGGTATACCCTTTAATGCATGGACAGGCTTCTGACTGATCGTGCCATTGCGCCTGAAAAAATCAGCGTGACTGCTTTGGCTCCAGGTATAAACTTTGATGGTCTGACGAATGTTTTGTAGAGGGACATATGGAGTGAGTTGACTCTCATCCTCATCCACCCAATCAACATGAATACTGTTCTCACCCTTAATAAATTTGATCTGACGGTCTGCCAATTGGGCAAGATGTCTCAAACTATTCTTACGTGGAATTGTTTTTCCAGTTCTCCATCGACTCACAGAAGAACTTTTAATCCCGGTTAGTTTTGCAACTTCATAATCTGAAAGACCGAGCTCATCAATGGTGGTGAGTGCAAACTCGCGAAAATTGTTATCCATGACTATAATCTCTTGACCTTTGTTTGAATTGAAATGAAAATCATCATAGACTCATAGCACTGATAGTATAGACCCGCCTACACAACGTCAACTTATCTATGGCAAAAAATTAACCCGTATGTCAGACGTCCAAAACCCTTTCTTCTGAAACTGAACAGGTCAAACCATCGTGTCCATAGACTTCCTCGACAAAAAAGTAGGCTTTCATGGTATTAAATTGTAGTTTTGGAACTCGCAGAGTGGAAGCTGCAGGCAGGGCTATGCCTTAATAAAATCAATGACAAAGGCAAGTCGGTCTGCTATATTGCACGCCACTTTACGGCTATCCTGTGAGAATTTAGGAGTAGCCATTGACAATGAGAGTGGGTAAACCACAGAGGAAAAGACAAAAACTTTTGATTGAGTTGTTTGACTAAAAGGACAAAAGAAGAATGAAAAACCTCGCTATATCGGCACTAATTATAATCTCTCTCTTTGGGCAGGTACTGGCTCAATATCAGGATGAAGTTCTGGTTACAAAAGCTCGCAAAGCCATTTCACAATTTAATATTACAACTGCTGATAGTTCCTACAAAGCTGCTATGAAGGCTTCACCCGATGAAGAACGCTACAATGAAATTCAAGCAGAATGGGGAATCCTGGAAAAAGTCAATGTCCACCTGGCCGATGGTCGTCGGGCACTTGAAAGAACTGAATACACCGATGCCCTCAAAAAATATAGTGATGCAATTGCGCAGATGGATGCTTCCCCCCATGATATCTGGGGTCTCTTTAAAGGAGAAGCATATTATAGTATGGGAATGGTTCATTTTCGTATGGATCAGCCCATCGAAGCTGCAACAAAGTTCCGTGATGCCATCAAGTTTAATCCTACTGAAACAAAGTATGCAAAATCGATTGAGATGGTGAGAAACAAACACTATAGCGAAGGTCATAAATATCTAAAACGTAAAATCTATGAATCAGCCAAACTTGAATATCAAAAGTCTGTTGCCGTTGATCCTGAATTTGCCAGTGGATATTATCAGCTAGCCTATATTGCCAAACGTGATGGTGATTTTAAAGGTGCTGAGAGCTATTACCGTGATGCAGTTACCAGTGACCCCCAGCATTACAAATCATGGTACGGTCTTGGGAATCTTTATAGTCAGATGGGCAACAACAAGAAGGCTATCGAATCTCTTAAAATGTCCATTTCCATCAATCCCAGCTATGAGAAAGCCTACTATGTGATAGGCAAAGTTTATGAAAGTCAGAAAAACAATAACCTGGCTATATCCAACCTGAAGAAAGCCATCGAAGTTGATAAGAAATATGTAAAAGCCTATGAGCTACTTGGAAAAATCTATATCGACCAGGAAAAATATCAAACTGTCATTTCACTATTGAGAGGCTTGACAGGAAAATCAACCTCATACAACACTCATTATCGTCTAGCCCAGGCATATAACGGTACAGGTAATTATTCTGCTGCCCTGTCATCAGCTTCAAAATCTATTTCAGGGTATAAGAAGAAAAAGAATTGGGCTCCAGCAATGATAGAAAAGGGTGATGCCTTACGAGGATTAAAGCGCAATAAAGAAGCTATTGCAGCATATAATCTGGCTGCCAAGGATCCCCGCTGGAAAAGTCTGGCTGAACACAGGAAAAATGAATTGCTAGGCAAATGATCCACCCGTAGCCGATCAGGCTAAAACAAATATTTAAAGGCTGTCGTTTTGACAGCCTTTTTTGTTCTGGATAATGAACCATAAACAATCCCAATAGTTCTTACCGATTATTGATTAAAATTTCCGCTTTTCCAGGGGACACAAAGGTATAAATTAAACACACATGGCAATCAGAGGAATAGGTAGTGATATTGTTGAAGTCAGTCGCATAAATCGACTGCGCGAAAGCTATGGTGAGCGTTTTCTGAAACGCGTCTTCACACGTGGCGAAACGGCTTATTGCGAGTCAAAAGAACACCCTGAAATTCATTTTGCAGGACGATTTGCTGCAAAAGAAGCCATCGCCAAGGCGGTATATCAAAGTGGACACAATACCATCATTCCTTTTTCAGATATAGAAATTCTAAACGATGCCGAAGGACGACCTCAGGTTTCCCTGCTCACCCAGATCCAGGGTAAGTGTCTGGTGACTATTTCTCACGAACACTCCATGGCAATTGCTTTCGCCGTATTGGAGTATTAATCGCTTGCAGGCTTTTCTTTCTATTGCAGCCAATCGAGCTGTGGATGATTACGCCATAAACACCTGTGGAATCCCTGGTCAAACCCTCATGCAGACTGCCGGTGAAGCTGTGGTCCATCAAATGGACGCTTTCGGTTTCCTGAATAACACTCCTGATATTCTGGTTTTGGCAGGTCATGGCAATAATGGTGGTGATGGATATGTCATTGCAACCGATTTGAAAGAGCGTAATCTGAATGTCATCGTCTTAATGGTCGTCGGTGAGGCTGAGTTAAGAGGGGACGCTCTCTATCATTACCAGCGCCTAAAAAAAATGAATTTGACTATAGAAGTCTGGGAAAATACCAAACAGCAAATGGAGACAATCAGCGAAGCTGATCTCATCGTAGATGCTTTGTTAGGTACAGGCATCAAAGGCGAAATACGGGCTCCATATGATACGCTGATTACCCAGGCCAATAGCAGTGAAGCCAATATCGTCTCAGTAGATGTGCCCTCAGGGGTAACCGGTGATTTTGGATCTACTCTCACACCCTGCATTCAAGCTGATTTAACAGTGAGTATGGGATTTGGAAAACAGGGATGTCTGTTTGAACCAGCTCAAAGTCATTGCGGGAAGGTTGTTGTGGTGGAGATTGGTTTCCCGAAGGATAGTCTGAA
>JAERTJ010000097.1 GCA_016844945.1 Fidelibacterota bacterium
GAAATTCGTATAGGTGACCGATCTGTCCCATATTCATTTGTAGCAGGAGTATCACATGGAGAATTCGCAGACTTATCAGATGGTGAGATCATCCTCAATGATTGGACTGCATCTGAACTCAAGGTCAACCCTGGGGATACGATTGAAATTTCCTATTACCTTCAGGACTCCAGGAATGAACTCATACGACGATCACGATCATTTGCGCTCAAATCAATCACGCCACTGACTGGAAGTGGGGCAGACAAGTTGCTCATGCCTGAATTTCCAGGTCTTGGTGATGCAGAGACCTGTGGCGACTGGAATCCTGGGATCCCCGTGGACCTGGATAAAATTCAAGAACGGGATGAAGAATATTGGGACGAATATGGCGGAACTCCCAAAGCATTTATCTCTGTTAAATCTGCACAATCCTTGTGGGCAAACAAATTTGGACAGCTCACAGCACTGAGGTTCCCAGTCCAGGGACGTGAGTTGGTAATTATGAAGCATGAACTCCTAAACCACCTCCGTCCTGAGCATCTTGGGCTCAAATTTGAACCAGTCCTAGAGGAAGCCATTTCAGCAACCCGAGGTGGTGTGGACTTTGGGCAGCTCTTTATGGGGTTGAGTTTCTTCATAATTATAGCAGCCAACCTGCTAACAGGACTGCTCTTCGCATTTAACGCCGAACAGCGCTATACAGAAACCAGGCAATTCCTGGCATTGGGATTTCTACCCGAGCAAATACGTAAACTCAGACTGACAGAAGGTCTGTTCCTGGCTCTGTGTGGTGGGTTGGTAGGCGTGTTTCTAGGTATCAAATACGCCGAATTTATAATGTACGGTTTAGGTACCTTCTGGCGGGATGCCGTAGGGTTCTCAGATTTTCATCTGCACATTCAAATTTCAAAACTTTGGATCGGTATGTTGTCCGGTGTTACCATTTCTTTTCTATCTATTTACCTGGTCATGCACAGACAGTTTGGGGATAAACGTGAGACGATTCAGTCGGCGGGACTACATAACCGGGCGTGGTGGATAAAACGCCGGAAAATCCACTACAGCATTCTTATAATGTTTATTATAATCACTTTAAACATTGTTTTGAAACACCCACCAGGTCAGGCTGAAGCAGTGATGAAATACTATACAGCTGCGGCACTCTTGCTGGCAACTGGAATTCATGTTTGCTTTCTGACAATACGTGAATTGAAGTATCACGGGGGAAGTATCTCGTTTGATGTTACTGGCTTGATCCTGCGTAACTGGAGTAGGCGTTCAGGACGAAATCTGACAACGGTGGTTTTGATTGCGCTGGGCATTTTTATCGTGGTTTCGGTTGGATTGAATCATCAGGACCCTACCGTTAATAGCGACGAAGAAACCTCTGGATCAGGTGGGTTCCAGCTATTTGTAGAAACCACATTGCCCATCCTGGCTGATGGCATAATTGAGCAAACACTTGCTAAATCACAGAATAATGATCAATCCATCACTGGAAATCCCTTTGTCAGTTTTAAAAAGAAGTCCGGAGATGATGGGAGTTGTCTCAACCTCAATATGGTGAATCAACCCCAGGTTTTAGGCGGGCGGTCTGAGGATCTATCCGGTCATTTCACATTTTCCAATTCGCTTGAAAATTCTGATGGCGTAGTAGAATGGGAGCTTCTTGATCTCAAGCTGGAAGCAAACGTGATCCCAGCCATCGCCGATATGAGTGTGATCCAGTGGGGGATGGATATGAAGCTTGGGGATACCTTGCATTATCTGGATGATAATGGTCAAACGCTAAGCCTGGTTCTAATGGGTGGTCTTGCAAATTCAATATTTCAGGGAAATGTCATCATCTCTGAGAATAACTTCAGCAAATATTTTCCTCGACAGGGAGGATCACATTTGTTTCTGGTGAAGGCAGTAGATCCACAAGCTATTCAAAAGCAACTTGAATTCAGTCTGAAGAATTATGGTCCTGTCATCTCCAGCTGTGATGAGCGTTTGATTGCCTTTAGCGCAGTAGAGAATACCTATCTCTCCATTTTTCTCATGCTGGGTGCACTGGGATTACTGGTTGGGACTGTTGGATTGGGGCTGGTGATACTGAGAAACATTATCGAGAATCGGAGTGAAATTGCTCTCCTACAAGCCATGGGATTTAGACCCGGCGCAATCTTCAAAATTATTTTGGGTGAACAACTCTTGACCTTGCTCACTGGTCTCCTTGTGGGAGGTGGAGCTGCGCTCATTGCAATCTTGCCCCTGCTCAATTCGGGGTCTCAGGAAGGTCTCAAACTCTTAGGAGGCATTGTTGGCGTAATGCTGATTAATGGCGTTCTGTGGAGTGCCATGGCAGTGAGGTTCGCTTTTAGCGAAGAAATCGCCCGACCCCTTAATGAGGAGTAGATTTGAGTTAGGAGTTAGGAGTTAGGAGTTAGGAGTTAGGAGTTGGGGAAAATCAGTTTTCAAACGAGGGAAGCGAGTTCAAACTGATTTCAGAACTTATTGAATTGAAGGGAATACAAGTGAAATACAGGAAAACCCTGCGAACGAATATCATATTTCTCATGATGAGTCTGACATTTCTCGTTTCAGATGTGCAAGCGTACTATACAACTCAGGGGCAAAATGTTATCCATCGTGAAACAGGAGAGATCGTTCAGTTGAGAGGCATCGGTCTTGGTGGATGGTTGCTACCCGAGGGATATATGTGGGGGATTCGCAAATTAGATCGCCCGAGACATTTTGAAGCTGCTATTGAGGATTTGATTGGTTCCAGGAATGCCAAAAAATTCTGGGATACCTATTATGAAAACTTTGTGACCCGGGAAGATGTAGCCATCATGAAATCCTGGGGTGTGAACACCATTAGAGTCCCCCTGCTAGCATCCATGATTCAACCGAGAGAGGGGCAACCCTCCAGTGCACCTTATATCTATGATGAGCATAATTTCAAATTTATAGATGATTTTGTACAATGGTGTGAAGAAATAGGCATGGGTATCATCTGGGACCTTCATGGAGCGCCTGGTGGGCAAAATGCGGAGAATATATCAG
>JAERTJ010000098.1 GCA_016844945.1 Fidelibacterota bacterium
TGCGTGAGGCTTTTTGTGATGCAGTTCCAAGTGTCGAGGGTCGGACCTGTTCCATTCATCGTGGGACCAATTGCAATTAGTGCATCTATACCCGTCGCGACGAAGAACTTCCCTTTTGACTGCATCAGGGATGCTCCTGTCGTGTTCGGGACTCTGCCTGTCCGCCTCAAGCAAATAAACTCCAACCTCGAGGTCCGGGCGGCCCGTATTCTGCGTTACGATAGGCCATCCGTATTCGGTTCTCAATTCCCTGACTCGTCTTGCCCATTCAGACCTGTCTTTGGCCAGATATTTCAATTCTTCGCCAGTGACCCTTTTCCCAACATTTTGTCTTAAATATTCCAGTATCTTGTCACGGACTCCGATATTTTGTCTTCTTATGTTTTGAGGCAAAAGTTCATTAGAAACCCAGTTCTCCGTCTTCAAATTCTAAAGCTAATGAAATGGCTAAAGCATTCCGAAGCATGAATGAACCGTAATTTATTGCTAGATCTATAAGATGTTCCGAAGCACGATGACTCCATTCTCCATCTTTGACCAGTCGTTTTCTAATATCTTCTATTGTATTTTTTGATCCTGCTGAAATATCGTTTTTCGAAAGCGCTAACAGCGCACGATACTCTTCAGTGAGTCCTTCGATCTCATTAACTGAATTCATTACGAGTCCCTCAATAATTAACTATTCTTTGAAAACATTAGTTCTATGCCATTTAAGATTTGATTCTAATGGCAAAAATTTCTGTGGCTTGATGATCATTTTATCATGATAGATGCAAATCATATCATTTATTTGTTGGTCTTGGGATAACAACAAAAAAGATGAAACAGCAACTCGTAATTCGCTCGTTATGGCTATTAGTCCTCGGTCAAAAAGACGATCAAATGTGGCACTAAGGCATAAACCGTTTCGGGGATCAGTTCTATCATCCTCAGAAACACTCCACGGTATGATATGGCTTGCAACTAAACATTCTGCGATTCTTAATCCGGTAATACAGCATGTACTTTCATAGTTGCTGAGAATTGCTTGACGAAAAAATGATTGATGGATACGAACTTTTTGGGCTGTTAACTTCTCCGATGGTCCAGTGGGAGTAGCTACCTCTATTTCAGTTTTATTTTTTTGTACAACCCTTGATGACAAATTATCTTTTAGAGAATTTGCTTCCAGAACAAGCTGGTCCCAATTGTTATGAAATTCCTCCCATATTTTGCGGTCTAATTTGCTGGTGTGTAAAAGCCCTATTACATTTTGTTTGCGCAATTGTGGATCGAGTGAACCGAAATTGCCTAATTTTCTAGCGATGCTTGCGGGCGATCGCTGCAAAATATGCGCGAGTTTTATCACATCAGGGTTGTTCGATTTTGTCTTCTTAAATGGGATTCGACAATAAAGATCAAATGCAAGGATCAATTCTTCCCTTGTCCAAAGGGTTCCATATTTCCCTGGTTTTTCATGATTGGTCATTTATCGTAGAAATCGCTTAACAGGTCAGTCAATGCAAATAGCGGCCTTTCTCGGGTTTGAAAAACTCCGTACGTATTGTAAATGCCGGCTTATCCCACCAGAGTCTCCCAAATAGGTCCGTACCACCCGACTTCTTCCTTATCCAACAAGCCGGTGTTAGCTCAGGAACGATTTTCTGTAGATCAAAGCGATTCATCCCTTCGTCAGGAATTGCCCGATACCGCTTTCGACTGAGTTCAGTCGGATTTCTTCCAAAATGCAGATCAAGTGGCGCCGGAAGGTTTCTTATTTCCGTCCCCTCCGGCGGTGGTAGGTCAGATATGGCATCCCTTACCGTCCGCCATTTATGCGAATTGATCAAGTACTCTCCTTTGTTAAAAGGAAACGTCAATTGTTTATGAGTATCATTCCCGTTAGGATTATGGTGCGTTTTTCGAGGCGGGAACAAAACGGAAGGATCAGCGAATTTGCAACCTATTATGAATGCCCGCGTTCTGGTTTGTGGGACGCCATAATCAGCGGCTATCAACTTCCCTTGGCAAATGTTGAACCCAAGAGATTCAGCCGTGCCCACTATCTCCCCGTGTTCGTATGTTCCGAGCAACTGAGGTACGTTTTCCATTACAAAAATAGAGGCATCACACTTTTGAACAACTTCGAGGAAAGGGCGCCATAATTCTTTTCTTGGATCGTTTTGGCGCTTTTTGTTCAAGAGGCTGAATCCCTGACACGGAGGCCCGCCTATGACCACATCAGCTCTAGGTATTTCAATCCTATTTTGTTCCAATAAATCTACAATATCACCCGGAACCGAGTGCAGGCCAAAATTCTGATTGTATGTATCAACACAGTATTGATTAAAGTCATTGGCCCAAACTGATTCAAAAGGCTGACAGAAGGCTTCTGAAAAACCCAAAGACATGCCACCTGCACCCGAAAACAGGTCTATGAGACGGTAACGCAATTGATGATTGACTGATTCCCCGGAGATACGAAGAAGATACGTTGATTCATCCTCCTTCATAAGAGCTGAATTATCCAATTCTATCATTTTTTCGGTTTGGCGCATCGTATAATCCTCTTGTACAAAATTCACATTGTGTGTCGAGGGATCATACCACTATAAAAGAATATAGGCAAAAACTTCGTTTGAAAGAACTCGGCTGAATTTCAGAATTCAGGCCCATTTTGTTGTGGATGCACTTACATGCTTCGGTTTATCTGTACGCTCATTATCCATGAAGACGTGGTAACCGATAGTAGAATCCCTAAATGAAGGGGAGTTTGAATTTGCTCATTTTATCTAAACACATAGGAAATTCTGCGTGGCTCATGTACGAAATTTTCCGTGCGCCGAACGTTAAGCTCACCAGTCCCTCTGACTTACTCCGCCAGGATCGCGAAAGTATCAGGGGTCTGGTGGAGCGTTTGGTTCGCGATTCCACCGGCTAATCTGAATAATGCCGATTTTTGCATCAAATACGGCGGTATAGGGGCAAAAAGGAGTCATATTTACAAACAAAATCCTATGGTTTTAATTAGTTAGGTTGGGCAACCCCATCATGAATACACATCTGGAGTGCTCCAATTAGCTACCCAAGATTCACACTATTATTCACGCGACCAAATAACGGCACGTAAAGAAATCCTTCGGCGAATCCCGTTCCTGTTGCCCTTCCATGGGCGATGCATTGTCGCTCAATCATATCCAGATAAAACGAAAGAGGCTGACTTTCGTGAGCTTGGATGGCTGATTTCTTTTTTCCCCAGACGTTTTTTACATCCACCAATTGGTCAGGTTTAAAAGTTCCATGGATACCAATAGAACCGTAAGTGTCGCAACAGAAAATCCGGGGAGTGGTTTTCAATTCATCTATGGATTTTCCCAAAAAACCGCAAACAAGCGCCCTACGAAGAACACGAAACGTGGCCTCGTGGTCGGGGTGTATATCATCAAACCAATGGGTGATGATAATGTCAGGCTGAAATGAATCCATGGATTTCTTGAGTTGTTTCACTGCTTCCTCATTGT
Source organism: Fidelibacterota bacterium (assembly GCA_016844945.1). GTDB lineage: Bacteria > Fidelibacterota > UBA8477 > UBA8477 > JABMPR01 > JABMPR01. The sequence continues at coordinate 3,501 of JAERTJ010000098.1, forward strand.
CTCTGATAAATGTATCCTTCAAACCCAGAAGTTCCACTTCACACCTCATCCGCTTCGCCCCTTCCCGAGCCTCCCTGCCTCTGTTGGAATCCTCTGTGTAACTGAGCGAACAAATACGAACCGTGTCTCCTTTTTCTGCGTGAAGAGTGAGAGTTCCCCCGCACCAGATTTCAGCATCGTCCGGATGGGCCATCACGGCCATCAATCTCATTATGTCATCCTCCCTTAAATGTCTGCTTCTTTAAGCGCCGTCTCAATCGACCTTAGCTCCCCGGTCCCGTTTTCCAAACCCATCTTCAGGTAAAGGGCTCTGGCTTCTGCCAAATACTTTTTAGTATTCTTGTTTTTGCCCTGTTTTAAAGATATCCTGGCCCAAGTCATCAGATATTTGATTTTTTCCCAGGGTGAATGGCCTCGTTTGACTAAGGCGGCAGCATTCCCCATCAACTCCTCAATTCGTGTCCTTTTCAATGGATCAAGATGCGCAACAATCTCTGCGTTGACCTGAAGGGCACCTTGGTAAAAAGGTCCCAGATCCAGCGCCTGACAAAAAAGTAGCGATGCTTCAGCAGGTTCCACCGCCTCTTCTACACAGCCTGAACGGAGCAATGCATTTGCCAGACCGAGACGGATATATGCCAAGCCCAATGGGTGACCCAGTTTTTTGCCTTCTGTTTTTCCCCGTTGAAGAAGCTCTACGGCATATTCAGTTTTACCCCCATAAAGGGCCGCTTGCCCTGCATAAACAAAGAAAAATATAGATAGGATACCCTCGCCGATCCTTTTCGCCAGTTCAATGCTATTCAGTGCCATCTTCAAGGCCGCTTCGTATTGACCGGTATCGTTTAAGCTATTACAATTTATGATAAGCAAAAAACATCGGGCACGATCGTTTCCGGAGCGTTCGACCCAGGATGCTGCTTCTTCCAGGAATTCTCCCCAATCATCCTCTCGTTTCAAGCGAGATAAAACTAATCCCTTCATGGTAAGCGCCCACGCCAAGCGTACTGGATTTGCGATGTCTTGGAGACAACGAACAGATGCCTCCGCATGATCCAATGCCCGTTCGAAATAGCCCTGCATATTATCCAATTGGCTCAAGTAATTATGGGCGTTTCCTTCCGTTTCTTTGTTTCCGGATGTTTGCGATAATTCCAAGGAACGAAAAAGATGGCTACGAGCGTCGTCGTAACGACCCAGATTGCCAAGAGTGTTGCCCATCCAGTAATGAATCCTGTCATAGTTTGATGGGTCTTCAGCGCCTGTGGAGTCTTCGAGCATATCTTGAAGAAGCGCAAGCGTTGGCTCAAATTCTCCTAAGGGCTCCATGACCTCTGCCAGTTTGATGACCGTAACCAGACGCCTATCTTCCGCTTCACAATTTTTTGGACAATCACCGATCAAACGCCAGGCCTCGTGGAAGTGCTCCATGGCCTCCCGGTTCGCGTAGGAGGCGGCAGCGCGATCACCGGCCAGGTGATGATATTGGTATCCCTTTTCAGGTTTGCCCCCCCGTGTGAAATGCAGGGCTAACATCGAAGCATTCTCCTCAAAACGGTCTGGATAAAGCCTTTCAAACGCCAAGCCGATCGTGTTGTGATATTCTTTAAGCTTCGCAGGAAGCATTGAATCGTAAAGGAGTTCCTGTGTCATTGCATGCTGAAAGATGTAACTCACCTGAGGGAAGATACCTCTTTCAAGAATCATCTCAGCTTCTTTTAGCCGTGAGAGGCGGGAGACAAGTTCCATTTCGGGAATTCCGGTGATTTCCTCAATCAGTTCCCAGCTAAATTCCCTTCCGATAACCGCTCCGGCCAGCAAAATCTCTCGTTCGTCCTCAAGTAGCCTGTCCACCCTTGCCATCAACACATCATGGATAGTGCCCGGAATACGGATGGAGGCAAAATCCGTTTTAAGACAACAACGTCCATCCACACCAACCACAGACCCTGTTTCCGTTAAGGATCGGGTGAACTCCTCTGCGAAGAGAGGAATTCCTTCGGCTTTGTTCAGAAGAAGTTCTGTAAGGTCTTTTTCGACAGCCTCTGCATTCAAAAGGGCCTTGATCATTCCAAGGCTTTCCCTCTTTGAAAGCCGATTCAGATGGATTTGGGCGTAATAGGACTTTCCACCCCAAGGGGGAAGATAATTGGACCGGAAGGTGAAGATCAGAAATACCTTAGCCCCTGCGATATGTTCGATCAAGAGTCTGATACTTTCTTCTGAAGTCTTATCAATCCAATGGAGGTCTTCGAAAACCATTACCAACGGCCTTGGTTGCGATCCCCTCAGTGTAATCTCTCTCAGAGCTTCAAAGGTCTTTCTCCTCTTGATTTCCGGATCGATGTCCTTGAGAGTATCGAAGCCATTTTCCAAAGAGAAGAGATCCAAAAAATATGGAAGTGTCTGATCCAGGCTGGCATCTACGTTCTTGAGGCCTTTTCTTATTTTCTCTAATATTTCCGTTGGGCTATCTTTGCTCACAATTCGAAAATTGTCCTTCAGGATATCTATTATGGGGAGATATGGAGTATTTGCTCCATAAGAAGTACATTGCCCCTGCAATAAAGTAACATCTTCGCTTGCTACGGCCTTTCGGAACTCATAGAGAAGACGGGATTTCCCCACTCCGGCTTCGGCTACAATGGACATAGCCTGTCCACTGCCGGCAGTGGCACGCTTAAAAGCGTTAACCAAAAGCTCTAACTCCCGTTGTCGTCCCACAAAAGGTGTAAGGCCTCGTTCCGCACTGATATCAAATCTTGTCCTTTTGGCACTGGGGGCGATAACCTGGTAAATCTTGACCGGTTTTTCCTTACCTTTGATCTCTTTTTCCCCCAAAGCTTCGAACCGAAAGAGCCCTTCTGTGCGACTGAAGATCTCCTCGGTCACATAGGTAGTACCTGGTTCGGCCAAACTCTCCATTCGGGAAGCGAGGTTCACGGTATCCCCAACCGCCTTGAACTCAACCCGAAGGCTGTTACCCAGGGTGCCTACGACCACGGGACCACAGTGAATCCCAATACGCATCCTGATGGGGAGTATTTGATCTGAAACCTTTTTTTGATCATTTAACTTGGTCATTTCCCTGTGGATCACCAAGCTGGAACGGACAGCACGCTCGGGCGCGTCTTCTAAAGCAATAGGAGCACCAAAAAGGGCCATGATTCCGTCCCCGGTCATTTCATTGACTGTCCCCTCATAGTCATGGACCTTGTGGATCAGGGTCTCGTAGATCTCGTCCATTATGGAATAAGCTTCTTCAGGACCAAGCCTTTCGACCATGGAGGTAAACCCTTCCATATCGCAAAACATAACCGTGACGTGCCTGCGTTCACCTTCTATTTTATTCCTCTGGGACAGGATTTTTTCGGTAAGGCCTTGGGGAAGGTAGCGTTGAATCTTGTCTAATTTCTCATCAAAGGAAAGATCTTTTTGCAAAGGTTCAGAAGGGAGGGATAGTTCATTGCCACATTCACCGCAGAATCTATATTCGGGAGGGTTACATGTACCGCATTTGGGACATGCCTTTTCCAATTTGGCCCCGCATTGGCCGCAAAACTTTTGAGTAACAGGATTTTCAGTACTGCATTTCGGACACTTCATTACAAAAATCCTCAGTCTCAACGGATAAGATCAAAGATGGGGTTAAAAAAGTTGGTTTATTAGCTCCGCAGCTCTTTGAGCACCATCCGCAGGGATGGTAGGATAGGTGACTTTTTTTCCAATGTTAGACACGATCATTTCAGCCAGAGTCTCTGGTGTTGTCTGGGAATACTGCATCTTGATTCCGGCCTGGTGTCTGTCCAAGCGTCCTGCGACATGGATTTGTTGCTCAAAATGCCCATCCAGAGGAAAATAGAGGAAAGGACGTCGGAGGGCCGTCAGTTCGATCGTGGTTGTGCCTCCTGCCTGGACAATGGCCAGATCACTGGCAGCAAAGTGTTCATAAAGGGCTGGAACATACCTTCTGACGTCTACTCCCTCTGGAACTTCCAGGGAATCAGGAGAGAGACGGGGTCCACAGACCAGAACCATTTGAAGATCCGGGATTTGTTTTCGAGCAATAGTGTAGGCACGGCCACACTGCGTCAAAAGGTCTTTTCCAACCGCAGTACCACCAATAGAACAAACAATTAAAGGATTCTCGTCATAACCCAAATTAGCTTTGGTTTCTGCTTTATTAGCGTATTCCGATGGATCGAACTGCAAAATATATCCTATAAACTGCCCGGTCTCTTTGGCCATGGTGCGACGATTGGGTAAAAAGAGCCCAAGACCTTTGTCGGGAACATCCTCCAGTTCACCAACTAAAAGAGCTGTATTTCTCCGATCAGAATAGAAAGCTGGATTAGTAGCTATTTTCCTATTCCACATATAGGTCAGGAGTTTCTCAAGCGGATTCCAGGACATGGAATCACATCCGATAAAGTCGTAGATCATAACGAAGGGCGCTTCTATCCGATCGCGGTCTTTTCTCAATGCAAGGGATATTTCATAGGCTTCATCAGCAATAATGAGATCAAATTGCTCCTTACTGGTTACCTGCTCGAAGACCTTCGCGTTCTGCCCCCATGCACCCCTTGCTGAGGTCAGGTATTTCAAGAGATTTACCTGAAACTCTTCTGCTACGTTCTTTTCAAGGGGGACGTTATCATTGGCCCATTGATCTGATTCAGGCAAAAGATTCTCCCCAGCATCCTTTATCAACGTGCTTGCCGGGGGACATGCCAGCCACGAGACCTCAATCTCAGGATTTATATTTCTAAGTTTCCTTGTTATGGCCAAGTCCCTGGTGACATGCCCTAAACCCACTGAACCGCTGATAAAGAGAGCTTTTTCCTTTGGCATATTTACCTCCTGTTTTTTGGAAATCCCTTTGCGCTCGTTCTACAGAACAGAGGGCCTAATCATTCGGTTATATTATCGGCATTCCATGCTTTTCATTCGTGCTACGAAGAATTCACGCAATCAAAAACCTGCAATAAGCCTTACATATCCCACAGCCACCCCAAAATGTCTCACATGTTCCGCTTTCTCAAAAAAGCAGAAAAAATCATCCGCTCAAGATTACAAGATGGTTCTACGTAACGTTGCTACGCGAACGCCTCACATCACCGGCAGTAAAAAGCAGAGCGAGGAACGAGCGGCGCTTTTTACTGTCCGAGCGCATGTGATTGTTAGATGCTTTCCGGTGGTGCCTCTACTGTCTTGAGCACTCCTTCTTTCTTTAACTTATCAATTATTTCTTTGAGTTCCCATAAAGGGACATTTATGTTTTCGGCAATTTCGAGATTGCTTGATGAACCATCACAATAAGCCAAAAAATTCATCATATCTCTTACTTCTGAGCCACTACTTTTTGTGCTGATCGTTGGGTACAAACCCCTTTTTCCCAGTTGTGGTTCACAAAGAACTGTGGAAGTTAATAGTTCATTCATTTCAAGGCACTCAATTGCCCTTGTGAGAACTTCGTAACCTCCAAGTAAACCAGTTGGAGTTACAAGGCTTAAATCATCCAACGATGTATGGTATTCAGGGTAACGGCCATATTTGGTACGCATTATTGAACAAACAGGTAAGTCGATTCCTGGGCTGCAATATTGCCGCTCGTCGCTACCTCTATCTAAAAAACTATAGCTTACAAATTCAGGTTGCATGTGCTTCAACACATGCAGTGACGCTCTATCAGAAATGGTATTTCCCTGACGAGATGGCAGATATGAATAGGCTCGCTCATCTCCAATGCAGGTGACATTAAATCCTGCAACAACATTTCGTTGCAGGGATTGGTAGTTTCTACTCAAATATGTTATTGAGCCGATTGTCTCTGGAATTATAACAATACGATAAGTCAGTAGTGTCCGGTTAAGAATCAAATAATTTCAGCTGGATAGGCCCAGCGACCTTCTGGTTTCTGTAATTTTGTTCCGTAAGAGCCTGAAAAATATGAATTTTTTCAAACAGGGTGATGCTCAAAATTTGTAGAATAGTGT
>JAERTJ010000099.1 GCA_016844945.1 Fidelibacterota bacterium
ATTCTGTGAAAACTATATTTTGTCCTCGAAATTCGAAGGAGTATGAAGGGACTCAGCGTGTAGTTTCTACTTATGGATGTTGTTGTATTTTCTTTGTTTATCATGATCTTATTGATCATCACTGCCCTGATGGGAGAGTGGTTGGTGCATCTCCGTGCCCTGAACCGTATACCTATTCGAATTCATGTGAATGGTACTCGGGGAAAATCGAGTGTGACACGCCTGGTCTGCGCCGGTCTCCGAGAAGCTGGCTATTCCGTTCTGGGAAAGACCACTGGATCTGACCCACGCATCCTTGATTTACAGGGGAAAGACCGTAAAATTCATCGTCTACAAAAACCCAGCATCGGGGAGCAAGTAAGGTTCCTGCGCTATTTCGGTCAGTTTAGACCCGGGGCAATCGTTCTGGAATGTATGGCGGTTCAGCCTCAATATCAGTGGGTCACCGAACAACGCATGGTTAAATCCACCCATAGTGTGATTACCAATGCACGTCTCGACCATGTTGAAGAGATGGGGTACCGACTCCGAGATATAGCCATGTCACTATCAAATACAATCCCTTTTAAAGGGAGCCTATTTACCGCTGAACAAGACAAGCTGGACATCTTCGAATCCGTTGCTGCAAAACGTGGAACCAAGGTTAAAGCAGTTACAGATCATGGCGTTACCCACGAGGATATGATGGGGTTTAACCATATTGAGCACCCCGAAAATGTTGCGCTATCCCTGGCGGTTTGCGAATCCCTTGGGATCACCAGAGAAAAGGCATTACAGGGTATGCGCAAAGCACAACCAGATCCCGGTGCCCTTCGAGTCTGGGATCTTATCCTGGATGATAGACACTTTTCTTTGGTAAATGCCTTTGCAGCCAACGATCCACAATCCACAAAAACCATCTGGAATATGATTAAAGATCATCCCAGTCTGGAATATGATCACATCTGTGCGTTTCTGAATACCCGCTCAGATCGAATTAGCAGAACCTCACAATTACTGGAACTGATTGTAAAAGACATCCAGCCCGACTCACTTTTCGTTAGGGGAGATCGTATGGAACGGTTTGAGAAACCCTATTTTTCAAAAATCCATGGAACAGTTGAGCAATTCTCAGAGAATGAGAGTGCATCCATCTTTGCCAGGAAACTCCTGTCACAACAAGGGAATACCCTCATCTTCGGTATCGGGAATATTGTCGGTACCGGATTCCAAATTCTTGATGAATTAAAAAAATATCGAGCCAACTCGAATTCAAATTGAAAGTAGAGAATAGTAACTAGCGCATGCTCACACCAACACTCACAACAACTAAAATTTGCTTTATTAGCCAACCAGGCTTAAAACCCTTTGCGCCCTCCGCGCTTACTGCGGTCAAAAAAGCAAGAGTAGCTCATGATTGAAATTGCCATCGGATTAGGTATCATTCTCAGCCTCTGGCTTACAGAGTGGCTCGGAGTTACTGCCGGGGGAATTATCGTCCCTGGATATATCGCCATGTTCCTCCACGATCCATTGAGGATTATTGCTACATTCAGCATCTCAATTCTGGTATTCCTCATTGTCAAAGGATTGTCTCAGTTCCTGCTGATTTATGGAAAACGTCGCCTCGTGCTGTCGCTGCTCCTTGGGTTTTTTCTGGGATACATCTCCAGAAATTATCTGGCTGTGGAATTTCAAGCCCTGGGGTGGGATTTTTATACCATCGGATATATCATTCCAGGTCTCATTGCTTCATGGATGGATCGACAGGGAGTGTTGAGAACAGTGAGCGTCATTCTAATTACAGCCAGTATTGTTCAGCTAGCAGTCATGCTCATTAGTGGTGGGGTGATCCATGTTTAGGCCAGCCATTCAACGCGTAGAGGTGCTGGTAACCATGGCCATTATTTCATTAATTGTCTTTTATGGTGCAAGTTCACTCACCGTGAAAACCCGCGAGCCAGCTTATGATGTAAAGATTGCTGCAGCTGAACGCATGCAAAAAGCCATGGATGTCTTAAAGGATAGTCGAGGTGAAGCTGCCATCTTTATGGATGATATTAACGATCCCAACGAAACAGGACTCATCGGTCGTCAGTTTACTTATATCACCACTGATGAGGGTGATCTGGATGCAAAAATATCAGTACTTGATCCTAATGTTGCTGCCATGATGGTTGATTATCTCACAAAAGCAGGTGTACAGCGAGGCGATACGGTTGCTGTTACCTTAACAGGATCCATGCCTGGTGGTAATCTGGCTGTGGTTTGTGCGCTTGAGGAAATGGGTGTGACTCCCCACATCCTCGCTTCTGTCGGAGCCTCCCAGTGGGGAGCGAATATTGAAGGTTTTACCTGGCTGGACATGGAAAGACTACTTAAAGAGGCGGGTGTAATATCATTTACCACCAGGGCTGCCAGTATTGGTGGAGGATCTGATATCGGTCGTAGGCTGAGTCCCAAAGGTCGCGATTTGATTAAATCCGCCATCGCACGAAATGATATAGATCTTATCTCAAGTGAAAACTTGTCAGATGCTGTGTCGCGTAGAATAAATCGGTACTCAGCAGATCGGCGAATTGAAGATTATAAAGCTTTTGTCAATGTAGGGGGTGGTGCTGCTGTGCTAGGTGATGCAGCCTATGCCCGTTTGATTCCACCTGGACTCACAATCAGAATGCAATTCGAATCCATGCGGAATGGGGGTGTTATGGCTAAATTTGGACGAGAGGGTGTTCCCATTATTCATGTTCTGAATATTCGTTCCATGTTTGCGCAATTCGCATATCCCTATGCTGCAACACCTACTCCAGAGTTAGGAGTGGGATCTTTCTACTCCAGTGAAAGGTATAACCCCTGGACGACCGCACTGGCATTAGTAATCCTGTTAGCCATGGTTGTAACCGTTGGTTTGAACAGTAAACGCAAAATTAAACATCATTTAGAAAAATATGAACCGGACTCCTATGTTTAAAAAATGTCTCATTTTTGGCTTGATCCTGAGTAGCTGTTTTGCTGGTGTGATAAAACCTGAAAACGCTAAGAAATATCGAGACATTCTCATCGTCTCTGGGAATCGTAGCTCGTACTACAAACTCAAAGATGAATCACTGGTCTATAAGGTAAAAGGTCCACAACGTATTAAGATTTATTCCCGAGTCGTCCTGAACACCAAGAAAAAGAAATCAACCCCCTATGGGTTTGAAATTCAATTGAATGGGAATCAACCCCTCCAGGTGAATCATGATCAGAAGATCAGCAAAGGTGTGAAATCGCCACAGCATCCCAACCACTATTTTAGTAAATCGACAATAGACTATGTCAGTGTTCCTTCAGGCGTTAATGAGGTTATTCTGCGACCCAAAAAGCGTGGACAACCCGTTTTGGTAAGAATTCTGGAAGATAGACAGGCCCCGAAAGGAAAGAAAAGACGCGTGGATGCCCTTTCTGAAGAAGACCCAATCAAATTGATCTCCAAGGGCAAGCGACTGAGCTACTATGCCCTACGAAAAGACCATCCCTTGTTCGTGACGCTGAAAGGACCCGTCAATCTGGAAATTACCAGTCGATTGGGTTTTGATCAGCAAATGGGCCGAGAAGAAGACTACCGCATACAGGTCCTGGACAACGGTAAAGTCGTTGGTACCTATTACTTTTCAACAGATCGTTCTGAAGTTACAACTGTTGACGGTCAAAATGATATTGTCCCTGGTGGTTGGCGCAGTTGCGATGTAAAGCTGGGTAAGGGAATGCATGAAGTTAAAGTCAGACTTCTGGATGAGGATCGCCAGGTCTTTATCAAGTTGAATGAAATTTTGGGTGACTAGTGCGAAAATTCCTGATCATACTGGCTCTGTCCACTCAACTATTCTCACAGAGCTTTAGCCAGAGGTTAGTAGCTCCAGTTTTTTATGAAATCGGGGTTCAGCCAAATTATCAGAGCAATCCGCTCAACCTTTCAGATATAGAGATCCTTAAAGCCTCCCAAAACTCTGAATACTTGAATGGTATTGAGTATTCATCCAGCAATGTACTTTCACTCTCAGGTCGTTTGACCTATTCCCCAAAGTTGTTTGCGGGACGAAAAACCAGGTTTGCAGCCTTAGTCAATTACCATCGTTACCATGATATCCAGGAGCGCAGTTACCAAACCTACTCTATTGGCTTGAAACAATCCCTGGGTAAGTATCGATATTTTTCCATTGGGTACTGGATCTTACCTGAATACTATTTGCGTAACTATTTAATGCGCGATCCACAGACTCAACTCTCAGCCAGAGAGGTTTGCAATTTTGGAACAGATCGGTTTTATCTGGGTTTTGAACATCGCATCTATAAAAAAAATACACTGGAATATCGTCTAACTGTCCGCAACGAGATATATCAGGCTCCCTTTTCACATTATGATATGAACATGTTGGAGGGAGATCTCAAATTACGCATCACACAATTGAATGCGCTCACGCTCGGTACTGAGTTCCAGTTGGGAGCATCTGATAATAACAACAGCTATGATGATAAGGATCGTTCCTATAAATACTTAAATATTCGTCCCACTTTGACAGTGAGATTTCCTGGAAAGCATAGAATCCGCCTGGCCGGTCGTTACGATCAGCGGGCATATCAGAGCGAACAGCATGAAGATCCCCTCCATGCAGGACGCTATCAGGATGAATATCGGCTTGACCTGACGATACTGCCAAGTCTAAGTGGGCCGATTAGCATTGAACCCTATGCCGGTTACCGCGAACGCAATGTGGATTCTGACGATCCTGGTGTCAGAGACCTCAAATCATTTTCCCGATACTGGTTTGGAATCCGATTTGGATTCAAATCCATTATAGACATGTACTTTTAATTCCGACAAAACATGAGTTATGTTATCACCATGAAACGAATTTTATACCCCCTTACCATCCTGCTGCTCATCCTCAGCCTGAATGCCTGTTTGAAACCTGATCCTATTGATACATTTTCTGCCAGCAATGTTTCTTTTGTCGATGTCATAGAAACCGGTGGGTACGCTCGCGATGTATATGCGTTTGAGGATAAAATTTATGTTGCTGCATCTGCCGCCGGGACTCAGATCTGGCAGGATGACAATGGTATCGTCTCTAAAGTTTTTGAATATAAATTCGGCAGCAGTCCGGCATTAGCATTAACCGTTATGCCAGAATATCAGTTGTTGCTTTCTGTTAGCAGGGATCAGGGCTACTTAAAGCAACTCAATCCTGAATTGCTTGCTTTTGATTCCGTCTATGTCAACTATCCCAGTATCCTGATCTGGGAATCCGAATACTTTGGAGATCAAAACACTAGAGATATGGCTGCTTCATATGTAAATGATAATCTCATTGTACTTTACAATACGGATACTGATCTGGGGGATGGCCTCAGGTATACCTATCTGAATCGTCATTATGAATCCATGGAAGGCTATTATTATTGGGAAGCCAATACAGTGGATAAATACACAGGTGCAAAAAATTATGGAATAGATGCCCAGGATTCTCTGGTTGCAGCAACCCATGGTGAATTGGGCGTTGGGCTGTACCATATGGGCAGTGGCTTCTGTGATACTCTGGCAGTGGTTGATACTCAAGGCGAAGCGCTCGAGGTAAAATTTTATGATGACTATCTGCTAGTAGCTAATAATTGGTCCGGAATGCAAATTTTCACCAGGGCGGGAAGCTCAAGTCCGCTACTACCCCTGGCGAATGTTGAAGTCGGGGGCTGGGTTAAACACATCAGTATGTGGAATGATATCGCAATTTTGAGTTGTGGGGAGAATGGAATGTTCCTGGTTGATCTTAGCGACCCAGGAAATCCAGAGGTAGACCGGGCAATTGATGAGGGCTATACCTATAGCACTTTTGTTGCTGGTGATACCATTTATGCAGCAACACGTGAGGGGGTTAAACGCTATCACATCGAAAGGTGATCTATGCGGAAACCAATCGTAATCATATTATCCATTCTGCTGGCTCTCAATTTTTTGGGAGCTGCTGATTTAATACGCCCAAAAATTAATCTCACATCGGTGGGGACTGGAATCCTGGTTGATCTGGATTTCAGAGACATCTCGGAAGCCCAATGGCGGTTGATGATAGAGAAACCCCAGTCGTTTCATGAGTTTGGTTATGGGGTAGCTGGTGCCCCTGGTGAGCCTGCCTTACCCATGATTACAGAGTTGATTCCTATACTCAATGATGGATCCATTATCATCAGTAATATTCATCGACGCGACTACTCACTCCAGGATATAAACTTAAAAGCTACACCAGTCGGACACCTTGATTCAGATCGACAACCCATGCAAATCTCAGGTTATAACTGGGATCAAACACTGCGCTCGCGACCTGACCAGGTTCTTCCAGGCGAAATTATACATATGAGAGACCAACTCTTTCTCCCTGTCACTATTCACCCGGTCCAGGTGAATAAATCCACTCGCATGCTTCAGATCCCTGAAACCATACAATTTGTCCTTGAGGGCGTTGAACTCTCATCAACATCACAGGTATCAGAGGATGGAGGTCTCAGATCTGTTTCCCTGCCAGAAGAACAGTTTGCACCCAAAGGTCACTATCTCATCCTCACCCCGGCGACCTTCAGTCAACATATTCAATATTTTGCTGATTGGAAACTCAGGTCGGGTTATAAGGTTTCCATCGTCACCATTGGCGCAAATACAACGGGATTTTCTGCAGGAAGCATCAAAACTTACCTCCAGAATGTTTGGGACACCTGGGAGGATCGTCCTGATTTTCTTCTACTCGTTGGAGATGAAGATCAAAGTCAGGGAGTACCGGGACACTATGTTCAGAATCCACAGGGTGACAACCTGGTGACCGATCACCCCTATGTCATGTTGGAGGGAGATGATACGTTTCCAGAAATGATGGTTGGGCGTTTGTCTGTAGACACCATTTCTGAATTGGTTGCCTTTATGGCCAAGATAGTGGCTTATGAAAGCAGTCCCTTCATGGGAGAAACTGAGTGGTTTCAACGCGCACTTATGATTTCTACAACCTGGGGTGCTGCTTCTGCAGAAGCTACCAAAAGGTGGGTTTCTGCCAAACTGGTGGAAAATGGATACAATCAAGTCTATACAGCATACCATCCGCAAGTATCAACGACCTCGGCCATATCCATCCCCATTAATAATGGTGTCGGTTTTGTGAATTACCGGGGTTTTGGAATGTATAACGGTTGGTTTGGACCTGATTTTACCAATTATGATATCACCACACTTATCCGTAATGGTGCGAAAACCCCCATTATCACCTCAGTGGTCTGCGGAGGAGGTAATTTCGCAGCCGCAACAGATGACCCTTGTTTTGGTGAACTCTGGACTCGGGTCGGAACATTTTCAGTTCCCAAAGGGGCAGTTGCTTTCTTTGGTCCCAGCGAATTGTACACCCACACTCAGTTTAACAATGTCATCGATATTGGAATATACTCTGGAATTTTTGATCAGGGAATGACCACACTAGGTGAAGCGCTCTGGAATGGGAAATTCGAACTCTGGCGCAATTATCATCAGAACACTTTCTTTCCCTTTGATCAAACACCGGAATTCTATCATAAAATCTACAACTTGTTGGGTGATCCAGGCATGCAACTCTGGACGGCAACACCTGAATTGCTTAGCGTATCACACACGGATACGATTAGCCCCAGTGAAAATTCATTGGAGTTCACAGTTAATACTGAAACAGGCTCACCCGTAGCTCATGCATATGTTGCCCTGTATAATGAAGAGTTGGCAATCGGCGGTTATACTGACGCCAGTGGAAATATCAGTCTGCCTTTTACCGTGGATACCACTGAAACAATACAACTGACTGTAACAGGTCAAAATTTATTCCCCTATCTCACTACTTTGACAATCAGTGATGATGAATATCCCCTATATCTCACTACCTGGACCACCAGTGATGAAGGACAACTTGTTGCCGGAATGGAATCATCCATGAATGTTGAGCTTTACAATCCAGGGGATGAATTGACCGATGTATCACTCATTTTTAATTCAGAAACAGCGGGCATTGTGCTTGGAGAACCCCTGTTAATCCCTTCAATTCCTGCCCAGAGTACTTATAATCTGGATCCAATTAGTATTTCTGCTTCCAGCGATCTGGAGCACGGTCATCAGGTGAATGTTAGTCTGGAAGTTGGGGTTGAAGGCATAAGTTGGACCTGGGATAAATATCTCACCGTTCAAGCTCCCCAATTGAGCATCCATTCACTAAATCTGCTAGGCGGTGTTTTTAATCCAGGAGATTCTGCACAAGTAAGCATTGACATCATGAATGATGGAGGTGTTGCATCCCAAGCACTGACTATAACACCACTTCAACATGACCTGATCACATATTCTGTTGGCTCATTGTCCTGCCCGGAAATTTCAATAGATGCAACAGGTTCAACTGATGTCCTGGATATTACGTTTAGTGAGCAAATCTTCCCCGGTGAGAAGCTGAACCTTCAATTTGAATGTGTCCAGCTCAACGCCACTGACACGCTGGAAATCGAACTTGAAATGGGAGAGCCCATCCGGTATGGACCCTCACAGGCAGATGATTATGGATACAGGATTTTCGACAACTGGGATTTGGCTTACACAAAAGCTCCCTTGTATGAGTGGATTGAGATAAACCCGGCTCTGGGGGGATTTGGCACTACCATTAATATGAGTGATATGTATGAAGAGGGTGATGCTTCACGTGTCCTGAACCTTCCCTTTCCCGTTACTTTTTATGGTGAGGAGTATACTCAGCTTACTGTCTGTACCAATGGGTGGGCAGCATTCGGAAGCCAGCTTGTGGTCAACTTCCACAACCGGATAATCCCATCGCCAATTGGGCCCACAGCCATGCTCGCACCATTTTGGGATGATTTAACTACAGGTCCCGGAACCGTAAGCTACAGGAATCATGCGGCTGGAGAGGCATTTATTGTTGAGTGGAGCCGTATGAGTAATCTCGGAGCTCAGAATAGTTTGAGTTTTCAGCTGATTATCTACGATACAGAGGAAAGACCCACTGCTAGCGGAAACAATGATATCAAATTTCAGTACCTGAATTATGAGAATATTGATGTTGAATCCAATTTTTCTACCGTGGGGATCGAATCACCAGACTTTACCACAGGGTTACAGGCTTCCTATAATAGCATTGCTGACCCGAGTATTGGCAGCATCAGAAATGGGAGTGCACTCCTTTTTACCACTGATCGGGGAACTCGACTTCCAGATGCTCTTGTGGCTGTAAGTAGCACCTCTCTTAATTTTGTGCAAAACCCATGGTCCTCAAATCGCGACTCCATCGTTATTGTCAATGCTGGAGAATCTCCACTTGCTTACAATATTGATGTGAACACGACATTGGATCTTATTCCTCCAGCACCTGCACCAGCGATCACAGAATCAGATGTCACCAAACATACTAGAAATGTAGTATCTAACACCCCCGCCACACGGGAGGGGAGTGATGAGTTCGGGTATTCCTGGAAACGTAATACGGATCCAGGTGGTCCTATCTATGATTGGGTGGATATTGAGACCACTGAAAATTTAATTGTTCACCTGGGTGACCAAGATGATAGTAGTGTAGGTCCCTATGACATCGGGTTTGAGTTTCCATTCTACGATGCAGTTTTTTCGCAACTCTACATCAGCAGCAATGGTACATTTTCATTTATGAGTAATTATGCACCCTGGCTGAACCTGCTGCTACCTACGACTGCAGCCCCCTCTGCTCTGGTGGCACCCTGGTGGGATGATCTTAATTATGATGAAGGTCCTCTGGGGAGTCTGTATTTCTACACCAATGAATACGATGAGTGTGTTATAACATGGAAAGATTTCCCACAATGGGGAACCAGTGATTTTTTCACCTTTCAGGCAATCCTCGATCCCTATGGTGGAATTGTTTTTCAATACCAGCTTATGGAAGGAGCCACTTATAGCTCCACCGTTGGTATTCAAAGTCCTGGACGCAATATGGGTCTCACAATCCATTACAATGAAAGTACACCCTTTGAAGCAGGTACGGCTATATCTATCCAGCCGCCTGTGGCCTGGTTCTCAGCAACCGGGTGGTCCGGACGGATTGATCCTGGTGAGAGCAAATCATTTGTTGTTGATGTCCAGACCTTGAGCCTGGACCCGGGCCATTATGAGATCCCACTGACGCTTTATACCAGTGCCACAAACCTCAGAGAAGCTGACATAATGGTTGGTCTGGATGTTATCCTGGGTCAGCCACCTCCTGGGGATTTGAATAATGACTATCTGATAAACATCAGAGATTTGATGAAAATGTTAGACTTTATCCTCTTGATTGAGGACATGAATGAGGATCAATTTAGCCTGGCGGACATTTCTAGCGATAATGAGGTAAATGTTATCGATGTTGTCCTCCTGGTGGAAGAGATTTTAGACAGCAATTAAACCATATAGATTCGGAGCTTTAACGGACTATTGACTATCACAAAGGATTTCAAATAATGAGACAACTCATACTGCTTCTGCTGGCCGGGAGCGTTTTTGCAACAGGGGACTTTTCTTGGCTCGAGAATGGCGTTTCGGTTCGCCAGGGGGTTCACATCGAATGGCAGCGCACAGGCGATTCTGGGTTGTCTGGTGATTTAATTTTTGCCTGGTCTGATACACGCACAGGCGATAGAGATGTTTATGTTCAGAAAATCGACACTTCAGGTGCGAAACTCTGGGGTGAAACTGGAATTCGTGCCACCATTGCTGATGGTCGTCAAGAAGATCCTGTCCTTGTGTCAGATGGAGCAGGCGGTGCTTTTTTAGCCTGGATCGATTATCGGGATGACGAGTATGGCGATGTTTATGCCCAGCATCTTGATGCCAATGGGGATTTATCCTGGGATCCAGCAGGTGTACCGCTGGCAGTTAATGCCGGCTCACAACAGTCTGCAAACATGGCGCGTGGTGCCACAGGTGTTGCGTATGTAATCTGGGATGATGGGTCACTCTCTCAGTCTGGAGACATTTTTGGTACAGTACTTACGCTGACTGGTCCGCTTGCATCCGGGGGGACTGATGGAATTCCCGTGGTGAGTGCAACTGGAACGCAGAGTAAACACAGTATTGAAACCAGTGGGGATGATGTGGTAGTTGTCTGGCGTGATACCAGAGATGTGAATGACCCGGACATCTATGGCCAACGTCTTGATGTTGATTTTACTGGTCTGTGGGGGACAGATGGTATTCTGGTCTGTGGTGATGGTGCAAATCAGGAATACCCTAAAGTTGCACCGGCTGACGGTGATCGTGTGGCTGTTTCCTGGATAGACGATCGTAACCATGAGAAGACTGATATATATTCCCAACTGTTGGATGTTGATGGAAATGCAGTCTGGGTGACAGATGGGCTTGCCTTGACAAATCTCGCTTCTGAGCAAAGTTTTAGTCGGGTAAAATCAAATGGAACGGACAAGATTTATTATGTCTGGCAAGACTTCCGCAACGATGCCAATGACCCTGATATCTTTGTTCACTGTCTGGATATGGATGGAAACTCTTTGTGGACTGAGGGTGGCATCCCAGTTGTACAAGCTTCTTTGAAACAATTACAGCCTCGTCTTACCGTTGGCGATAATGATGGTATTTTTGTGACCTGGATTGATGAAC
Organism: Fidelibacterota bacterium; assembly: GCA_016844945.1. Classification (GTDB taxonomy): domain Bacteria; phylum Fidelibacterota; class UBA8477; order UBA8477; family JABMPR01; genus JABMPR01. Next base: position 11,648 of record JAERTJ010000099.1, read on the forward strand.
GCAACGGTGGTGCTCCTCAGGCAGATATTTATCTCCAATATGTTGATGTTGATGGATCAATGGGTTTTGAAACGGATGGACTTGCAGTGACTTCAGGTCAGGTTTACCAGGCTGGTGGTCTGGTTCGCCCTGATGGTGCTGGCGGTGCAATGGTCGTCTGGTCAAACGCATCCACAGGTAGTATCGGAATCACTGCTCAGCATGTCACACAGAGTGGGACTCAAACCTGGGAAACTGATGGTCGTGAATTCTTTTTTGGCATTGATGGAGATGCCAACCAGATACAGACACTGGAGTGGGGAACGGATCAAGCTTTAATCTTTTGGGAAGATAATCGGTGGTCAGGGACCGGCGCTGTCGCCATGGCGCAGGTCATGGATAAGACAGCCGCAATCTACCAGACCCTTGATGGAGTTGTTCTATCTGGAAACGAAGAGCAAACTGCACCCATTATTGCGAAAGACAATCAGGGGGGGGCATACGTCAGCTATACTAACCCTTCGACAGGGTTTGAAGTCCTATATACTCAACATGTAGATGAAAATCTGGTACCAACCTGGCCATTAGCAGGTATTGCAAGTCACCCTGAAACATTGTTTGGGCAATTCACCCCGAAAATGATAACCAGCGCTGATGGGTACCTCTATTATTTTTGGACAGAGTATGTCCTCTTCGAAGGCTTACAAGTTCATGCTCAGAAATATTCAGTTGATGGAACTGACCACTGGAGTGCCGGTGGTCTGGTTGTAACGCCTAGTGACCTTGTGGCTGACAAGTATGTTACAGGGACTGTCGCCATGGCAGATTCAACTGTCATCTTTGTGTGGGAAGCCGAAACTATTGATGGTTTCCATTCTTATATCAGTAAACTTGGACCTGAGGGAGAAACCCTCTGGACTCAACCCTTAAGCTCAGCCGACAACAGTACACAACGAGCTGCTGTTGTGGCTTATGATCCCACGCATGAAGTAATAACTGTTGGGTGGGAAGACCTCAGAAATGTTGCAGAAAGTGGCGTGGATTTATATTCTGTCACTGTGGATACTGATGGTAACCTGGGGACAGAACAACTCATTTCAAATGCGTTTGCCGATCAGACGGCATTAGAGCTGAGCTATGCAGACGACAATAGTGGTGTCATTTACGCTGCATGGCAAAGTTATGATGGGTTTCAGCATGACATCTTTGTGAAAAATTTGATCACTGACACAGAACCAGAACAAATAACAACACTGACAACCGAGAATAAAGGTCCTGCCCTGAGGACCATCAATGGTTCCCGCTATCTATTAGCCTGGGAAGATGGGCGCTTTGGGATACATACGGATATATACTTTTATGACTCCCATCCATACAGTGAAGGCCATGCAGCAGAAGGGGTCCCTGTTTGTCGAGCGGTCCTGAATCAAATGCAGCCTCAAATTATTCCTTTTGCAGATCCAAATACAGACTCACTCTACTATCTCATTGCCTGGTTGGATATGCGTTCTTCAGGTAAAACTGAGCTGACTAATATTTACGCCCAGGGCTACAATGGACGTATGCCTGTCTCCATTGATCCTGTTGAAGTCGCAGAAAGCTTTCAGGTAAATGCTGCCTACCCAAATCCATTTAATGGATCTGTAACCATACCCATTGAGAATGTAAATCGTTCAAATCTTGAAGTACGTATCTATGACCTTATGGGTCGCGAGGTCCGCCATGAACGATTGGGTAATAGGTCAGCAAATTCATATACCTGGAATGGAAGCAATAATTTTGGACAGATGTTGAGTAGTGGTGTCTATTTACTGACAATCGCTTCAGATTCATACCAGGTCACGCAAAAAATAATGTTGGTTAAATAAGGACCAGCATACGGGGATTTAAATTTATGCACCACTTTGTTCGACTGGGACTCCTGGTCCTCTTTTTCGCTCAATTACTTCCGCTCAACGCGCAATCCCTCCTCAGGGATTCGGTAATCAATACCCGTTTTCACACCTATGAAGAAATCGTGGCATATATGGATTCCATTGACCAGCTCACGGCTTATGATGCCATTGTAGATGTGATTGAAATTGGTCAATCCAATAATGAAGAGCTACCGATTTATGCGATGAAGTTTTCTGACAACCCGACGATTGATGAGGATGAAGCCGCCTTGCTTTTTCTGGGACAATGCCATGCTGAGGAGGTCCTAGGTGTTGAAATCACAATGGGATTGATTGACACGCTGCTCCATGGTTTTGATGCATTGAATCCTCACGTCCTATCGATATTGCAGAACCTGGAAATCTGGGTAGTGCCCACCTATAACCCTGAAGGACTACGAGTTGTTCATGATGGGACAGATATCACCTATCGCAAGAATAAGACAGATAATAACGGGAATGGAATCTTCGATTTTGTCCCCGGTATTGGTTTTGATCTGGATGGCGTTGATTTCAATCGAAACTACGATTTTAACTGGATCTTTGGTGATGGGTATGGGGTGGATGACTATGATTATTATCGCGGTCCTGAAGCCTTCTCTGAATCTGAAACCAGAGCCATCGCTGACCTGGCAAAACAGGAGAAATTCCTCATGTCAGTTGCCTATCATTCAGCACGGTCTGGTACACCAGAAATCATATACTACTCCTGGCAATGGGAAGAAAGTAAATTCCCGCCAGATATCGAGGTGATGTCCTCACTGGCATACACCCTGTCAGAACGCATCATAAATGAATCAGGGGATGGCAATTACGCTGTCACCCCGGGTAAAACCCAGCGTGGAAATGCCCATGACTGGTTTTACACACAGACTGGTGCCATCCAATTCTTAGTTGAGGTTGGAACGAATAACCTCCAACCCAATGCTGATATCATTGACGATACCGTAGAGCGAAATCTTGAGGGTCTATTTTTTCTAATGGATCGAGCCATCGGAAGAACACCGGAAAGTAAATCTCAAATTCGTGGGATTGTCACCGATGCTTCAGATGGTTTCCCCCTGGAAGGTGCTCAGGTAGAACTGGCAAAATTGAATGTGGATGGGAGTATCACTGAGTTGGAAGGGCTCATGATGCA
>JAERTJ010000100.1 GCA_016844945.1 Fidelibacterota bacterium
AATTGCTGGGTCCGCCGAGACGTCATAGTGAAATAGCTGAGCGAATGTCCAATTACGGAATTGTCATTGGTCTGGCCTATACAGCAGTGGGTGGAGATATTCTCTTCATTGAAGCCATGAAAATGCAAGGCAAGGGTGGTCTAAAACTGACGGGTAAACTTGGTGATGTGATGAAAGAGTCTGCCCAGGCAGTCTATTCATATATTCGCTCCAATGCAGATCGCTTTGATATCGATCCTGACTTTCACAAGAAATGGGACATTCATGTTCACATACCTGCAGGAGCTGTGCCTAAAGATGGTCCTTCCGCAGGTATCACGCTCTTTACAGCCATGATCTCATTACTCACAGAACGTCTGGTAAAATCTGATCTCGGGATGACAGGGGAGATCACACTCCGTGGGGCTGTGCTGCCAATTGGTGGTATCCGTGAAAAAGTCATGGCAGCTAACCGGGCTGGTCTTACTACTGTGATTTTGCCCAAGAAGAACGAAGCTGATCTGGTTGACTTGCCCGATAAGGTGAAAAAGGAAATGGAATTCCAGTTCGTAGACAAAATCTGCGATGTCATTGACTTAGCGCTGGAACCTGCGGTTGAGGCAAAGAAGAACTCAGGAAAAACTAAAAAAGAGACGGTGAAGGCATAGTCATAGGTCAATCATAATTAGCGTGGTTGGGTTGTGAAACAAGTATGAGTCATTAGAGGAAAGGCCAGGTAAAGCGCATGGTTTGTCCAAAATGTAAGCGGTATATGAAAACTATCGAATACAAGGGTATTGCCATTGAACGGTGTACCCAGTGTTATGGTATGTGGTTTGATCACCTTGAAGTGGAGGATTTGAAAGCCCTTTCAGGATCTGAAGTTATCGATATAGGTGATACAGAACTTGGATCAGAGCACAATGAGAATAATCAGATTCTATGCCCGAAATGCCGCACGCTGATGAACCCTGAGGTTGATGACCGACAAAAACATATTCACTTCGAACGCTGTCCAGATTGTAAAGGTGCATACTTTGATGCGGGAGAATATCGTGACTATAAGAAACTCAGTATTGCAGAATTCTTTCAATCGATTTTTAATCGAAATCCATAAATCCAAATTTCAGCTCCCTAAGGATTCTGCTTTTAGCACCGCATCCCTCTGATTAAGCAATTCCCATAACTCATTAGTGTCATTCAGGATAAATGAATGAGCTGTTATTGACACCTCCCTCATCTGAACCTAATCTGTTTTGAATTTATTGCAGAAGGGGATATCCATGGATCAATTCATCAGTTTTCTAAAGGATCAAGTCAAACGACCACTTACAACACCCTTGCTCATTGCTGCCGGCATCTCGCTGCTCATTGCACTCATCCTTGGAATTAGTGCCAACCCTCCAGGCGTGGCGTTTATGTACCTCAGTGCCACTCTTTTATGTGCAAGCCTGGTCCATCACTGGCAGAAACCTAGGCATTATGGAACCCTGTTTGCTGTAGCCGTAATCAGTTTCCCCGTGTTGGCATTGATCCACAACATCTTTGAGTTGCTGAATGGGAAGATTGGATCAATCATCTTCATAAATCAGATGTTTGATGGTATTTCCGTGATTGGTTTTATTGGAGCAGTTGTCTTGTCACCTGCTGCCGCGCTTGTTGGAATGTTTATGGGTTTGTACTACTTGCTGAAGGATAGAACATCCTGATTAGTACACCCCTAAACAAACAAATTTGATAAAAAAAAGTCCCGAGCATTGCCCGGGACTTTTTTAAAGAACAACTGAATCTGAATTAGAAATTGATGGCGATTGAAGTGTTCAATCTTCTTCCCAATCCATAATAAACTTCTACATCGTCGATTGTATGACCAGAACCATCAACAGCATCAGCAATGTATTCTGTATCAAGAGCATTTAATACATGGAAACCAAAGGAAACAGGGAATCCAGCGAGTTTGATATCATATCCAGCATGGAAGTCGAGCAATGAAGCAGCATCTAACTGGAAAGCATCCTCACGATCAGTTGGATCGTCTCGATCGGATGGATCAAAATCTGCGTAGTATTTATCGATATACTTGAGTACTGGGTTAATTCGGAGACCTTTAATAGGTGTCCAGACCAAACCAGCAGACATTTGGTTCTGTGGTGCATTACCAACATGGAGATCCTTGGAGTAGATATTGATCTCGTAAGCATCTGAAGATCTAGCGTCATCTGGTGTAACAGAAGCAACAACATCATCTTGCCAGATCCAGTTAGCGAATGCAGCAGTGGCATTAAGTTTCAAGCCTTTCATCAGAATAGCTGTCACATCGAATTCAAGACCAGTATGCTGTGCATTCAGTCCTTCAATGTTATATATCAACAATTCGCCATCATCTGCTTCACCAGTTTTAACCATGGCTTTGTCAGCCCACAAGGTGTAGTAGTAATTGGCGTGGATACCAAGTTTTGTACCGGTATATCCATAACCAAGTTCCAAGGATGTAACCTTTTCGTTCTTGGCATTTTTGTTAATGTCATTCACATAGTTCAAGTAGACGCTTCCAAACCCAGGTGCAACGGATAGCATTCCAGCATTTGCAAATACATTCATCTTTTCGGACAAGTTGTAATTAGCACCAACCTTGAAGGCTGATCCCTGGAAACTAGCTTTCTCTGAGAGTTGATCACCAGAAGCATCAGTATAATTGAAGAAATCTTCACGCTGATACTGTGAGTTTGAAACTGCAGCACTGATAAAACTGGACATGAGAGCAGTTGAATGTTCAACCTGTCCAAAACCACCAACCCAATTGTTGTATCCAACATTGTGATAGGCAACTTTATCGCCGATACGCTTCATACCATCAGCAGGTGATGTATCATTGATATTACTGTAGTCTTTTCCACCATAGTAATATTCATCAACATAGTAGTCAGCTCCAAGAAGGTTCACAACCTCGCGATAGTGAATACCTTCATATTTCCTAGCGTCGATACCTGCAGTAAGTTTGATGGATTCTGATAGTTGGTGCTTAAAGGTTGAGATAGCACCATACCAGTTATGACTGTTTACGGAAGCACGAATAATGTATTTCGCGCGTTTTTCAGTTGTGGAATAATTTGGATCAATCGTGTTGCCAGCGTTCCAGGCTGAATATTTGCTGGAAACAGTATCGCTTGAACGGAAAATGCCATCACCTTCTGAGTTATAAGCAATAAACTCATCCCAATCATAGGAGAAATCACCTTCATCAGATTGGCCAGGATTGATGTATTTTACACTAGCACTGTTATAGGCACCAGGAGTATAGCTCGTGTCTGTTCCAACAACAACCATTGTGCTATCATCAGCATTCCAGTAGATGTTTTTTCCACGGTTGTTCAATGGACCTGTACCACCACCAAAACCATTCGAACCATAAACAACTGTACTCAAACTTGTTCTCTTGCTGATATTCCAATACCAGTTCAAGTTGTAAACAGGTTTATGATAATAATTAGTCCTATTGTTGATCATGAATTTATCACCAATCTTCTTGGTCTGCTGGATACCGCCGAATAACATTTTGCCGATTCCATCCAGTGATGAGGGCTCACCAGGTTGATCCATGATCATATCATAGTTTTCTTCGGAGATATAACCCCAACCGTTTCCAGTTCCATCATATGATCCGTTAAAACCAGAGTTGGCTCGGAGATCACCATCAAATAATCCACCTTCTTGCCAATCAGCATTTGGATGCATCTGATCAGAGCTGTAACGCTGTCCGTGCTGCTGTGGAGCACCGAGGAAGGTTAGATCAAGGGCATGATTACCCATGGCTTTATTCAAAGTGAAAAAATATGACCATGCGTCAGTCCATGTGCCATATGCATAACCATCAGCAGTTTTCTTAACGATGGCTCCAGAGGCTGCTAATCCATTGCCCATTCGACCTGTTGAGTAGGCGAAAGAGGACTTGATAAAGCCATCTGATCCAATTTCCTGTTTGAAGATTCCACCGCGTTTAGCTTCGGCGGCTGTGGTTAAAACATTGATCGTACCACCAACAGAGGCAATTGCCAGGTTTGAAGCACCCAATCCACGTTGTACCTGCATGGAACCGATCACATCAGAGATACCATCCCAGTTTGACCAGTAGACCCATCCATTTTCCATGTCATTGACAGGAACACCATTAATCAGAACAGCGGTATTTCTCTGGTCAAAACCACGAACATTTACACGGGAATCGCCTGATCCACCACCAAGATTTGAAGCATAGACTCCTGGAGTTTCATTTAGAATCAAGGGTAAATCTTGTGATGCTAGTCTTTCTTTGACATCTGCAGCAGATACATCAGTAAATGCAACAGGTGTTTCACGATGCTTTGCACGTGTTGCAATGACTGATACTGCTGAAAATTCCAGAGCTTCACTCGTGAGCGCAAAATTCAGGGTAGTGACAACTCCACTTGCAACCTGAGCGCTCATTGAAATTGTTTCATAACCGATGACTGAAGCAGAAACAGTATAAGTACCTGCTGGAATACCTTCGATTAGGTAGGCTCCTGTTAAATCTGATGCACCACCATAAGGCTGACCGTCAACGATCACATTTGCACCCGGTAGGGCGTCGCCTGTATTACCATCAGTTACAGTACCGGAAATAGTACCCTGTGCCAGGGCTAATGCGGGAACCATAACGAGTGCGAGCAATACAGTAAATAGGTAACGTTTACTCATGTTCTTGTTTTCCTCCTGTTATTGGACATACGATATGTTGTAATGACTGTGACAGACATCACGAATTAGATGGATTCCTCGGGAAATCACTCCCAAATCAACTCCATAATTTTACTAAAATTCTCCATCCATTGCGCGCAAGATAGATTACTGATTTTTCCCTGTCAACCATCAAATTGTGAGGATTATGTGATACGCCAATAGAATGTTAGACAGGCACAACTATTAGGGGTTCACAGGTATAATGCCCCAATATATTGTATATCACAGGGTTAGGTGTTTTAGGTGGAGACATTCTTTTAAGGAATCTATTTTTATCATCATTCGAGCTGGAATTCTATCGGTTTGTTTGAAAAATGTAACTGCATCGGCGTGTGATTAAAATCACCCAAAGATGCAAAGGCGATCTCAAGCTAATTAAATCGAAAATGTGGTGTATAGTTGACAAGATAAGAGCTTGCATATTCGTGAACCGTCTCTGATATAGTGTTTGCTTTCAGGTGGATGTGGGGGCTTATTTAGTGAGTATGAATGAAGGACTTACGAAAGAGAGCTATGAGTAAAACAACTGCTGAACTATTATTACCCGCCGGTAATTTTGAAAAATTAAAATACGCCTTTGCCTATGGTGCGGATGCTGTCTATGCCGGCGTTCCAAGATATTCCCTCCGGACCCGCGAGAACGACTTCCGGAAAGAATCATTGGTAGATGCCATTGCCTATACCCATGACCTGGGAAAAAAATTATACCTCACCATGAACATTTATGCCCACAATTCGAAAATCAAGGGTTTCATGGATGAGATGGAACGGATGCTGCAATATGAACCTGATGCCATGATCATGTCTGATCCGGGTCTCATAAACCTGGCTCGCAAAGAGTTCCCACAACTGGATATTCATCTCTCAACCCAGGCAAACTGCACCAACTGGGCCAGTGCTGATTTCTGGAGAGACCAAGGGGTGACCCGTATCATCCTTTCCAGAGAACTTAGTCTGAAAGAAATTAAGGAAATCCATGACAGGGTCCCCGATATTGAGCTGGAAGCTTTTGTCCATGGAGCTATTTGTATCGCCTACTCCGGTCGATGTCTGATTACCAATTATATGAATAACATGGATGCCAATCAGGGGACCTGTACGAATTCATGCCGTTGGGGATATAGCTTTGGCAAAAAATCTTCCAGCCTCCTTGAATTAGAGGGGCAGGATATTATTCAGGTAGATGAAGCTTATGCGCCTCCAGAGGATGGCTATTTTCTGGAAGAGCCCAAACGTCCTGGTCAATATTTTGATATGAAAGAAGATGAACACGGCACCTATATGATGAACGCCAAGGACCTGTGCTCAATTGAATTGCTGGAACAGATGCAGGATGCCGGGATTGTCAGCTACAAAATTGAAGGACGAACCAAGTCAGTCTATTATGCTGCCATGACAGCACGTTCCTATCGGAAAGCCATCGATGATATGCAAGCCAATCGACCATTTGACAGCAAAAATCTTGAAGATTTGATCGGTATCGCTCATCGAGGATATATCTCAGGATTCTATACAAAAAACCCCCAGGAGTATGGTCAAAACTATGTTGACCCTTCCTCTCAAGACTTTACTCATCAAAATGCGGGAATGATTACAGCCTGGGATGAATCAACAAAGCTACTGGAATTTGAAATAAAAAATCAAATCAGGGTAGGGGAAGAGATTGAAGTAATTTCCCCCAAAAAAACGGTTGTGGTAACGATTGATCAGTTGTTTAATCAGAAAAAACGCCCGCTGGATGTCCTGCATGGCGGTACTGGTTTAGGATATATGCCCTTTGATCATGATCCCGGCGAGTTTTCTGTCATGCGGAAAATTTTACCAGAACCCAGAGCATAATCTTTGCCACTCAAAGCAGGCGAGGATTCGAATCCTTGTTTAAAACAACAGGTTCAACGAAAGAAACCGGGTATCCTCCAGGTATTCATGCATGACAAATGCATAGTCCAACTGGAAAATTAATTTATCGATTCGCTGATTGAGACCAACGCCCAGGCTGGCACTTGATTTTTCTGAGTTGAACCGATAACCACCCCGGATCACAAACCTTTGAGCTATCGTATTCTCCAATCCCATGAGGATTTGCTCATCATTGTCATTAAAATGGACAAGATCCAATCCAAAACGTGAGTGGAAATAAGCAGAATTGATCACATCGCTTGTCAGTCCTAACTGAAAAATCAACGGTAACGGGTATGCTTCAGTTTTCTTATTAGCCGGAACAATCCGATTGGGATAATATTCCGACGCATCATAAAAGACCAGCAAATCGGGTCCTGACATTTGCAAATCGGGTCCAAAGTTCCTCATGGACATGGCGATGACAGTATTCCCATATTCAATATGATACAGGGTCCCAAAATCTGCTGCTAAACCACTGGCGCTTTCATTCCAGATGCGTTGCTGTATAAATTTGGCTGTAAAGCCCATACTGAATTGGTCGATGAGTTTGACTGCATAACTCACACCGACTTCAATATCCTGAGAATCAAAAAATTCTCCCGTTCCTTCTGGTTCCAATTCAGTGGTGATCTCCATCTTCTCCATTCCCAGAGTCCTGATGTGAATACCCAGGGTTCCTCGCCGCGGAAGGTTCATGGTGTATCCGACAGCTGTTATGTTGAAGTAAGTCATCCATGGAATTTGTGATGCATGAAGTGAATGAGTATGATCCTGTGTGATACCTGCAGGATTCCAGAACAATGCGGTGGCATCATCAGACATCCCTGTCACTGCACCTCCCAGAGCTGCTGCCCGAGCACCAACAGGAATCTTTAAGAATTGAGCACCTGCAGTCCCAAGGTTCTTGTTCAGTCCAAATAAGCCTGGTATCAGACCGAAGCCGAGTGAGAGAGAGATAAAATATTTGAGCGTAATTTTGGTTATAGTTCTCATTTGACCACCGCAAATCGATTTAAATATTCCAGGTCACCACTTTTAACCTGGTAGAGGTAGATTCCCGAGACGATTTCCCGACCTCCTTCAGCTCTTAAATCCCAGGTCTCAGTACCATGAATAGCGTTGTGCTCCAGGGTCTTTATCAAATCACCTGACAATGTGAAGATGTTGATCTCACATGCTGTGGGAAGATTGATGAATTGTATCTGGCGGATGGGCTCCCTACGAAAACTTCCATAATCAGATTCCCAAAGTGACCCAGCTAAATAGGGGTTTGGTACCACACAAATATCGCTTAGCTCATTTATCCCCTCCACAGGTTTGATTTGTTCTTCTACCACACCAAAAGTATAGGCATCCTGGATATGTGGACTGAATGGAGGAACTGATGTTATGGTTGTCATGGTACCTACTGGCGGTGGATTACCTCGATCAAAGGTGAGGGTTGCCTCAATACCATCAAAATTTAACGATTCTGTATTATACAAGGTATCCGCATCAAAGGTGAAGATGTCTACATTGCGTACAACCTGCATGACGAGAAATGTTCCATTATCTGGGCTATTACCAGTTCCAGTAACAGAGATTTGGTAACCGGATGTGATCAGAGATGCCTCATCAACAACCTGGAAGTCAATCGTGAAATCAAGAATGGGAGGAGAATTGATGTCCTGCAAGATGGGCTGAGGTTCAAAAAGCATAATCAGTCCATCTTCTGATGTAAGAGGGGTCTCAAGATTAAATTTCTGTGATTGCATGACAATGCTAGTATCTGTGCCATTTATTCGATGAAGAGTTGCTGCAAAATTCAGACTAAAGAAATCCCCTGGTACTGGTGCAGTCAATGGGTCTTCTTGTTTAAAGGTGACTTGAAAGTATGGATTATTGACAGGAAATGGATAGGCCCAATCCCACACGAAGGGCATTTCTGGATAGATGTTGGTTTGAGTGTTTAAATCAAACAGGTTTGCGCTTGTAGGTGTGAGAAACTCAAAACCGAAATGGGTGGTAGGAACCCTGGCTGAGTCCAATATTTCGATAATCGCATTTACAGTACGCGCACCAATATCTTGCCGCTGGACATAACCAAAACTCAACAAGTACGAAGAGCTACTCAACAAATTTGGAGATACTGGGTCTACGTTGAGCAGATAGTTGGAGTGACCAGTTCCAGTATGGGTAACACCAGTGCCTGATGATGAAGTATGATTGGGAGCACTTGAATGTGGGGTTAGTTCGACGACATTGATAGGGGCAAGGTTGTTTCCAATTGGGCTTTCAAGTCTTGATATGACTGAATCTCCATGATCGAAGGCAGTAAGCGAATACCAGTATTCAAAGCCATTGACTACACTCTCATCATGATATGAGTAAGCCATGCCAAGATCCTCACCAATACCATTAATGCGATCAAAACTGGCCAGGGGAATGGGATCTAAGCCCTCAGCTGAGACCTGGTTACGATCGATTTGATCCCAGGATGCTCCGGCATCTACACTTCGATACAGATGGTAGCCCTCAAAGTCGATGATTTCTGATGCCTCATCGGGGACGGATTCAACTTCATCTGACCAATACAGGGTCGTGAATCCATCACCGGCTATGCCATTGAGCATGGGGGCTGGAGGTGGACGTGCCGTGACAAAGTTTTTCGCATACAAATTCTGAGCTGCTGTGAGGTTCGTATATAGATCATCAATATCATTGCCAGCTATGATACCCATGATGAAGGTGAGGGTGTCTGCAGGAGCTAAATCATAAGGACCTGAAGAAATGGTACCATTCATATCGCCACCAGAAGGTGGAAGCAATCTGGGATCATCAAAATGTATATTCGTTGGACGTACTCTGGGGAAAAAATCCACCGGACTAACACCACCAGGAAGAAGATCCAAATTACTTGAGAGTGTAGCAATGAGTGTAGAATCTTCCAATGAACGTGTGTCGGTGTGCATATCGGTGATTCCTGCTGTGACCCCATCAATCAATGGTGTCTCGAAGATGGCAATCCCCATAACTCCAGGCTGTGCTTGCCACTCAGCAGAGTAGTTATCTACATCGTAATAATAGATAAAATTGTTCTCACTGTCCCACCCCAACAGATCTTGTAAATATTCAGAGCCACCTCCAATATCAAAATCATGATATAAGCCAAAATAAACACTGTCATAACTCACAAGGGATTGGTTGGTTATATCAAACTTGAAAAAGATCATATCTTTTATGTCGGGATTAGCAAAGGCATAACCTGTCTTAGCTGTTTGAATGCCTAGAACCTCAACCGAATTATTAGCATCATTGTAGACACAGTAACTGTCCTGATCTGATAGAATGAGTGGGCTACCCTGGTCATCCTGGAAAAACCAGACAGAAGCTGGCCAGGTGGTAGGATCATCGCTAAAGGCAATGGAACCTTCTGCAGGATTGTGAAAACCAGTGACAGCTTCCCATTCAACATTCGTGAGATAGACTGACTGGATCACATTAGCTGCACGTCCTGCAGCTCTATCGGGTGCGACACCAACCAGAGGCATTAACTTCCAGATATAATTCCTATAACTATTAATGGGGTACTCACCAGCGTATCTTGAGGCAAAGGTTCCTCGAGAGATTCGACCATAATTTGTAAAATATAATCCGATATTACTGGCATCATGAACTCCCCGTGCACGATCGGTGTAATCCATTATTGACGGCTTAAACCTTGCACTTTTCTCCTCATCAAGATGTTTATCAAGACCATTCAGTGCCAGTGGCAGTAGTATAATGACGAGGAGTAGGGGACGGAAATTTCTATAATTCATAATTATCTCCAATCCAGTGAGAGACCGAGTCTGATTGTACGGGGAGGTCCAAAATTTCTTGGGTTATGCATATACTCCTCACTGTGTCCTGGAGAGAGGGTATAGTCAGGCTCACCTGTTGATGTAAAAACGTATCTAACATTTCTGGCATTGGTGAGATTCTTTACTTCCAGGAAGACCCTGGTTGAGAGCTTGTTGGCCAGGCTAAATCGTTTGCCTGCTACCATATCAAGGGAATAGGTGGAAGGTTTGCGAAGTGAATTTATTTCCACCAGTCCAATACCCTTCCCCGAGGGTGTATATGGTCTGCCAGAGCTTGCCTGGAAGACGAACCCCAGATCGGTTCTGGAAAAGGGAAATCGGTTGAACACCTTTAAACCTCTGGACTTCCCTATTCGGAATGATCCATAAGCATTCAAGCCGTGGGTCCTGTCAAAATCCAGATTATAAAGGATGCTTGATTCAGTGGTGCTTGGATATTGCTCATCAGCGAAAGAGGAACTTCCTTTTGCGATGGAGTAGGTATAATTCAACGCAGTGGTGAAGAAATTTGTCGGTTTAAATTCGAAATTGAATTCGAAACCTTTTGAGTAGGCATAATCTTCATTAATGATGAGTGTATAACCCGCATATCGATCGGGTGCATCATCAGCGAAGGGTGCAAAATAGCGTGTGCCAACTAAGCCGGAAATATCTTTGAAATACGCATTAAATCGACCTAGAAGTGCAGCGGTGAATTGATGGGTAAAGCCAATTTCATAGGCGATGGTTCTCTCGGCATCCATGTCAGGGTCACCAAACACCGGTGCACTCACGGTGACATCATAATTCAATCTGTTGTATAGATAAGCGTATGGCGGGTTCTGGAAGAAATGGCCATAAGCAAAATGAATTTTGGTTTTGTCCGATATTGGGTGGGCAATGCCTAAGCGAGGACTTATCTGACTTTTTGGGGTGGACATTGTACGGGTTGCTTCATCCAATGGATTTTTGCGATAACTCGCTTTTCCATCCATCTGATCAAATCGAAGTCCGATATTTATAACAATAAAGGGCAATTCAATCTTATCCTGGAAGTAACCTGCAATTTCGATTGGCTGCATATGGTATTCATCACGATATGGGATTTCTCTTTGAGGATCGTAGGGGTTCTCCAATTCCAAATCATGACCCTTATATTGGAATCCCACTTTAAACTCATTCCAGCTATTCATCTGCCAGATAATATCACCACGAAAGTCAAATGTCTTTGTAGTGGAGATGGTGTAAATAGGTGGGTCTCTACGTGCATAAAACTCATATCCATTCCCAGCCTCAGAATACCAGTCGAAATCGGCATAGGCTGTGTAGGCACTACTATCCTTCCAACTGGAAGTTGAGTCAATCCAAACCCCCTGACGATAGTTCTGTTCATACTGCGAAACCCGGAGCTCATAAAACAGGTTTTCGCTCAGCGTATGGGTAAGATTCAGGTTGAAGTGGCGTCTATCTGACCCATACTGGTAATACTGTTCCGGGATGTATTTCCAACTGTGCCAATAATTTTTCCAGCGACTCCATGAGTTTCGATACATGCCATTGACTTTCAGGTTTGGTATCCCGGTGTAAGTCAGTTTACTTGTGTGAGAATTTTGATCGTTGAATCCCCAGGGTTTGTAACTATCCAGATTCAAAAATTGTCCTGATACGAATATTCTTAAATCCTCTCCCAGAAGTGGACCACTGATATTCCAGGTCGTTTTTTCACCTTCAGATTTATTTTCATCGGTATTTTGAAATGTACCGGTTCGGCTTCTCACGCTGGCTTTCCAGTTGCGTCCACCTTCACGGGTAACAACGTTCACAATCCCACTCATTGCGTTCCCATATTCTGCATTGAAGGTTCCACTGAGTAGCGACAATTCTTGAATAGTATTGGTACCGAGATCATTTGCAAATGACCCCAACAATGGATCTTGAACGTAGACCCCATCTATGAGGTAGCCCACTTGATTGGAGCGTCCCCCACGGACATACATGTAGTTATCAGTATTAGTCACACCGGGTTGAAGGGTCAGGGCTTCACTCATTTGAGTAATGGGAAGTGAATTAAAATTCTCCTGAGAAAATACTGCTCGGGTCCCGGCAAGATACTTGTCAATGACATCTCCTGTCGCATAAACGATGACTTCCTGTCCTTCCAGAGTGGTGCTTGTCATGGTCAGGTCAAACCAGGTCGTCAGATCTACATTAATGGGTACGCCTTTCAAAAGAATCGTTTCAAAGCCTATAAAAGAAATACGGACAGTGTAGATCCCGGGACTAATATTGAGAATTACGAATCGACCTTTCGCATCTGATATACGTCCAAAATTGGTGCCCAAAAGTTGAATGGTAGCTCCGATGATTGGTTCACCGGATTCTGCATGGGTCAGGGTGCCATGCAATTTGCCAGTAACACCAGCATGTAGTGAACAGGGATTAAAAAAGATGAAAAGGATGATGATAAAGCTTAGGACTTTGGCTAGTTTAAATCTATGGGTTGCCACATCCATGAAGTACCCCCTTCAGAATGAATAACAATTCCAGGCACAAAAGTAACGCCGAGGAACGATCTTCTTAGCAGAGATGGGTGTAAAGATTGACCCCTCTCCGAAACTCAATAACCAGTATCTAGTGAACGATGTTCTAAGCTAACCCAAGCAGTGTATAAATACCAAGTTGAAATGAATTATTTTTGTTCTGGGGCTATTAAGTCGAGCAATGGATTCGTAAGGAACTTAATTTCTGATTCTCTACCACTCATTCCTGAAACTGTATAAAATCAGGACATAATTTTCATTTGGAAATACCCGATAGGTAAATTAATCTCATCCCGCAATATGAGTTTGACAACCGAGAAATCTGCTACTGAAAAACGCCTTCCGATCAGGGAGGTTAACCCCGTTGAATTACTCGGGGCAAACGACACCAATCTTAAATTAATAGAAAATCATCTTGAAGTGGCTTTGTATGTCCGCGGTGACGAGCTCATCGTTCGCGGAGATAAATCCAAGCTTTCTATTGTGGAGAATGTCATTGCAGAAATGATCGCAGTACTGACCCGCAAGAAATTTATAGACAAAGATGACGTTCTCACCATTATCAGGTTGAGCCAGACAGGTAAAACCAGTCTGGGTGAAGAGGGACTTGATTCCGTAGTGCTTTTCACACGTTCTGAGGTGATAAAACCACGAACGCCAGGACAAGAGCGCTATTTTTCCGCGGCAGTCAACAATGACATGGTTTTTGGACTGGGACCCGCAGGTACGGGCAAGACTTACATGGCAGTTGCTTTTGCTGTTTCTGCCTTGAAAAACCGGGAAGTCAAAAAGATCATCCTTACCAGACCTGCTGTTGAAGCTGGTGAGCGACTGGGTTTTCTCCCGGGTGACTTGCGCGAAAAAGTTGACCCTTATCTGGCACCGCTCTATGATGCACTGTTCGATATGATGCCTCATGATAAGGTGCGCATTCTCATGGACCAAAAAACCATCGAAATTGTGCCCCTGGCTTATATGCGGGGACGTACACTGGATCATGCCTTTATCATTCTGGATGAAGCCCAAAATACAACACCCATGCAAATGAAAATGTTTTTGACCAGAATGGGTGTGAATTCAAAAATTATTATTACAGGTGATCCCACACAAATCGACCTGCCAAAACATGAGGAATCTGGCTTACTTCAGGCTGTAAGGATCCTTAAAGAGGTTGACGGGATAGCTTTTGTTGAATTCGATGAAAGCGATATTGTTCGACACAAGTTGGTCCGACGAATTATCAAGGCTTACGACCGACCCGAAGAATCCTGATCTCAGGTCTATTTTTTTTCATCCTCATAGAGGATATAATGGTTTGGAACGATTTTTGACCCTAGCATAGATGTAACACCCGTGTCTGCCAAAAGATATGCCTCTCCTTGAGTCTTGTCCTTGGCCCGGAAGAATAAACAGTCCCAGGTTTGAGAAAAATACAGAAGGAATTATCATGAGCAGAGTCAGAGCTATTCGGAAAGTTGCTATTGTCAGTGCAAAACGCACCCCCATCGGTGCCTTCCAAGGTGCTCTATCGTCGGTGCCTGCTCCCAAGCTGGGTGCCGTTGCCATTCAGGCAGCCCTGGAAGGTGGTCAAATAGCCCCTGAGGATGTCGATGAAGTCATCATGGGTAATGTTATCACCGCAAATGAAGGGCAAGCACCTGCCAGACAAGCTGCAATCTATGCTGGTCTTCCTGATACCACGGAATGCCTCACCATAAATAAGGTTTGTGGTTCAGGGTTAAAGGCTGTCATGCTTGCCTCACAGGCAATCCAGGTTGGGGATGCCAATGTTGTGGTTGCCGGGGGTATGGAGAGTATGTCAAATGTACCATATTATCTCCCCAAAGCACGCAGTGGCCAACGCCTGGGGCATGGGGAGATGCTGGATGGAATTCTGCGTGATGGCTTGCAAAATGCGTATGATGGAATTCATATGGGGGTTGCTGGCGAATTGTGTGCGAAAGAATACAAATACACCCGTGAAGCCCAGGATGATTTTGCTCGTGAGAGCTATGAACGCGCATTAAAGGCACAGAAGAATGGTGACTTTACCAATGAACTTACGCCCGTTTCTATTCCTCAACGCAAAGGGGATGATCTGATAATTGATACAGATGATGAACCTGGGCGCGGCAACTTTGACAAAATGGTGAAACTAAGACCTGCCTTCGAAAAGAATGGTACCATTACCGCTGCCAATGCTTCCAAAATAAATGATGGAGCTGCTGCTCTAATACTCATGCGTGAGGGAGAAGCTGAAAGACGTGGGTTAAAACCTATGGCTAGAGTGATTGCCCAGTCATCAGCGGCTCACGAACCAGAATGGTTTACCACTGCCCCCGTGAAGGCGATTACGAATGTACTAAAAAAGGCAGGCATGACCCTGGGGGAGATTGATCTCTTTGAAATTAATGAAGCCTTTTCGGTTGTGACCATGGTTGCAATGGATGAGTTAAATATCCCCCATACCAAGGTCAATGTGAATGGTGGGGCTGTATCTCTGGGTCATCCTATTGGTGCATCTGGCGCTCGTATCTTGACCACTTTATTACATGCCATGGAAGCCAGAGAAGCACAATTTGGGTTGGCTGCACTTTGCATTGGTGGCGGTGAAGCTTCAGCACTTATCGTTGAAAGAATTTAGGGGTAGGCATGAAGATCAATAGAGTTGGTGTTATTGGATCCGGAACCATGGGAAATGGTATTGCCCATGTCTTTGCACAATCAGGTTATACCGTTACTCTCATGGATATCAACACAGCTTTCCTGGAGAAAGGTCTGGATACGATCACCCGGAATCTGGATCGTCAGGTCAAAAAAGAACGAATCACTGAATCAATTAGAAATGAGACACTCCAGCGTATTGAAACCACAACCGACCTCAATGGGCTGGAAGCATGTGATTTTGTCGTCGAGGCTGCCACCGAAAACCGGGATATTAAATTTCAACTATTTAAAGATCTGGACAAAACTTTAAAACCTGGCGTCATTCTCAGTTCCAACACATCATCCATTTCTATTACGGAAATTGCCGCTCAAACCAGTCGTCCTGAATTGGTAATCGGGATGCATTTTATGAACCCAGTTCCCATAATGAAACTGGTTGAGATTATCCGAGGTCATGTTTGCAGCGATGAAACAGTTGCCACAACGGTGGAGCTGTGTAAAGCATTAGGGAAAGTACCGGTTGAAGCCAATGATTTTCCAGGCTTTGTCGCCAATCGTATCATTATGCCCATGATCAATGAAGCCATTTTTACGCTCATGGAAGGCGTCGCCACCAAAGAAGCCATCGATGAGATTATGCATCTGGGGCTCGCACACCCCATGGGTCCTTTGACACTGGCCGATCTCATTGGGCTAGATGTTTGCTTATCTATTCTAAACGTTTTGTATGAGGGATTAGGAGATCCCAAATATCGTCCCTGTCCATTGCTGAAACGCATGGTGGCAGCAGGAGACCTGGGACGCAAGACGGGGAGAGGTTTTTATACGTATTAGTTGATCTTTGAACGAAGTAAAAAAAATGCATAAAGGCACATTATGAATTTTGAACTTACTGAAGAACAAAAGATGGTCAAGGAGACCATCAGAGATTTTGCTGAATCTGAAATCAAGCCGGGAGTCATGGAACGTGATGAAAAGGCTGAATTCCCAACTGATGTGATTCAGAAGCTGGCAGAACTCGGTTTCATGGGTATGCAGGTACCCGAGGCTTATGGCGGGACAGAGATGGATGCCGTGAGCTACGCCATCACTTTGGAGGAGGTTGCCCGGGTTGATGCTTCCACCTGTGTGATCATGTCAGTCAATAACTCACTATTTTCCAACCCAATACTCAAATTTGGTTCTGAGTATTTAAAAAACAAATACCTTCCACTGACATCCAGCGGTGAAAAATTGGGGGCATACTCATTGAGTGAACCTCAGTCAGGCTCAGATGCCAAAGCCATGCTTACAACCGCAACCCGTGATGGCGACTCATATGTGTTAAACGGAGTTAAAAACTGGGTCACCAGCGGCATCAGTTCAGATTTTGTCGTTGTATTTGCTAAAACAGATAAAGATGCCGGACATCGTGGCATATCAGCCTTTGTCGTTGAAAAGGGTTTGGAAGGCTTCACAACTGGCAAAAAAGATGACAAACTGGGCATCCGAGGTTCTGATACCAGTGAGCTGATCGTTGAGAATTGTCGCATACCTGCAGAAAACATCATCGGTGAAGAAGGGCAGGGGTTCAAAATTGCCCTGGCAACCCTGGATGTCGGCCGCATTGGAATTGGTGCCCAAGCATTGGGTATCGCTCAGGGAGCTCTGGAAAGGTCCATTCAATATGCTAAGGAACGTGAGCAATTCGGTAAACCCATCGGCATGTTTCAGGGGATAGGATTCAAACTTGCAGATATGGCAACTCGAGTCGATGCCAGTCGTCTGCTGGTATATCGAGCAGCCTGGTTAAAAGATCAGGGAAAGACCATTGGGGAAAAAGCCTCCATGGCAAAAATGTTTGCCGGTGACACGGCTATGCATGTTGCTACAGAAGCAGTTCAGATTCACGGGGGATATGGATTTATTCGTGAATTTGAAGTTGAAAGAATGATGCGTGATGCCAAGATCACTCAGATCTATGAAGGTACCAATGAGATTCAACGATTGGTCATCAGTCGGCATTTGTTAGCAGATTAATATTTTCAGAATTGATAGAAGGAGAATGAAATGGGATTTTTTGATGCACCTGCTTTAAACCACCACGAACAGGTTGTTTTTGGTCATGATGAGGAAACCGGGCTAAAAGCTATTATTGCGATTCACAACACCAGTCTGGGACCAGCTCTCGGTGGGTGTCGCGTCTGGAACTACGATAATGAAGATGCAGCGATTCGGGATGTACTGCGTCTATCAGAAGGAATGACCTATAAATCAGCTCTGGCTGGCTTAAATCTGGGAGGCGGGAAATCAGTTATCATTGGTCGTGTCAGTGAGATTGGGAATGAAGCTGCCTTTCGTGCGTTTGGTCGTCTCGTAGATAGTTTGGGTGGTCGCTATGTAGCTGCTGAAGATGTGAATACGACGCCTCAGATGATGGAATGGGTTCATGAAGAAACTGACAATGTTGCCGGCCTAAGCCCGGAGTTGGGTGGTTCTGGTGATCCATCTCCCTTTACAGCATATGGTACCTTCGTGGGTATCAAAGCTGCTGCCAATAAAGCTTATGGATCAGATAGTCTTGAAGGAAAAGTGATTGCCGTTCAAGGACTGGGACATGTCGGTATCTATCTGGTAGAGCATCTTTCAAAAGCTGGCGCTAAAGTGATTGTAACAGATATTAAAGAAGATCGCATCAAGGACATGCTCAAGTATAAGAATGTTTCTGCTGTGGCTCCTGATGAGATCTATGATGTTGAAATGGATGTTTTTGCTCCTTGCGCTTTAGGATCATCAGTGAATGATGAGACCATCGATCGGCTTAAGTGCCAGGTCATTGCAGGCGCAGCAAATAATGTGCTTTCTGATTATGATAAACATGGCAAGATTTTATTGGATAGAGGTGTGCTATACGCACCTGATTATGCGATAAATGCAGGTGGAGTTATTAATGTCTATGGAGAGCTTGAAGGCTACAATGAGAAGCGTTCCTATGCCCGTGTGAATCATATATATAATATTCTCCAGGAGATTTTCCAGCTTTCACAAGATGAAAAGATTCCTACTATGGATGCAGCTGATAGATTAGCTGAGGAGAGAATTAGAAAAATCGGTCGCCTCAAGCAAATGCGCCGTTCAGGTAAACGCATTTTCACTAAGATCTAAACGGCGAAGAAAGGATCAGGACCTAGTCCATGCAAGAAAGACGAAGAGCAAGAGAGTTTGTTGTACAAGTCTCCTATGCTCACGAAATCCAGAATGACAGTCTGGATCAAACCTTCAATCTTCTGGCGGATACCAGTGAACTGTCTGAAGAGTTATTAAAATTTGCCCGTGATCTCGTTAACGGGATAATGGCTCATCGGAAGGAATTTGACGAATTGATTGCTGGTAAATCCAGGAACTGGGACTTGACTCGCATTGCACTCATTGATCGCTTAATTCTACGGATGGCCCTGACGGAGTTTTTCTATTTCAAGGATATTCCACCCAAGGTATCCATCTCTGAAGCGATTGAGATTGCCAAGGTCTTTAGTACTGAGGAAAGTAGCAGCTTTGTAAATGGTATCCTGGATGCCATTCTCAATGATGCACTGTCTGATGGTCGTTTATCCATGATATAACTGATCCTAAAACATCAGTTCAAATCTGAAGCGTGTCTTAATCTTTAGTTAAGGCACGCTTTTTTTGTCTGGACATTGACTAGCCTGTGTGGTCGTAGCTCACAGAGGAAAGACTCATCGAAATGCCCAGAAAAAAAAGCATCCAACACAAACACTCGACATTGAGATAAGTGAATAGGCTTCGATTAGCTCAGCCTCCGGGAAGCATTTATGACCAATAAGCAATCTGGAGGCCCCGGTCTGTGACGTACAGACCGGGGATGGAATGACTCAGACAGATATGGCCATCTACCTGAGAAAATTCAATTTCAGCTGTCTGATGTTTCCCAGAAGAGTCAAATCCATACGAACAGGTGTAGGGAAATATCATGGTGATGACAAAAATGGCGATGAGGCATAAAAGTCTAACCTGCTTAGATGTTTTCTCAGAAATCATCCGAGGACCATCTGGGTCTGAAAAGAAAAGTTGACCCTGCGACGGTTGGGTTGAAGGGATGTGGTTGGTTGTGATACAACTCAAACCCTGAGGGTGAATCCTTCAACTCCTGCATCCCAACAACCTCCCCCGCTTAAAAGCTATTTTATGAGACCCATTGTGTATACTTGGAAAAAAGCCCCGGTTTGCCAGACCAAACCGGGGCGTGACACGTGTATGACAACGCTATTTTATCAGGCTAAACTTCTTGACAGATCTATAGTCCTTGCCCTGTTTGTCTGTGAAAGTCATTTCATATAGATAAACCCCAGCACTCAGAGCTTTGCCCTGGTGATTTCGGGCTGACCATTGAAACGTGTGATATCCACCGACTTGTTCATCCTCGACCAGAACCCTTAATTCTCGACCTCTTACATCGTAGATGACCAGCTTGACCCAACCAGCACCCGGTAGATCATAGGTAATGGTTGTCGAAGGATTAAAGGGATTGGGATAATTCTGATACAGACGAAACTCGCTGGGGAGACCCACCAGATCTGGGTTAATTCCAACTGCCGTACAACCAATCTCCAAGGCCCCCATATTTACACCCCCCAAGCCTGTACCGACACAAGGTGAATCCTCTGCCAGTGTGTATTGTGATGAATCAGGATTACAGAACATGGGGTTCATATCAATATTTGACTGTGCCCATTGAATAGCCCCATTGCTATTGGTTTCTATCCCCTCAGCACCCCCTCCTATATCAGAATACATAATGATGGCGGAATTGGTTGCTGTCTCTCCATAGAATTCAATTTCATTTGGATAGTTGTTCCATAAGATGGAGTTCTTGAGTACCACACTGGATCCAGTGCTCAGTTCCATTCCACCGCCTCCAATGGAGGATGGATTTAGATAGGTACACTCATTGTCAACGACTGTGACCTGATCTAAAACTACATCAGCGCCATCGTGCAGCCAGATTCCAGCAGCCAGATATCGGGCAGTGTTGTGGTGTATCACCAGGCTATCGGCGCTTGTTTGAGAATTCCAAAAGGCAAGACCACCACCGGTGACTCGAGCGTGATTTTCATGAATTTCAATCCTGCTCAACACAGGGTTGGCCTCGTATACCAAAAAACCACCACCATACTCTGATTCATTGTTGCGAATGATGATATCCTCGAAAATGGCATCTGACCCATATGAACACATGATGCCGCCTCCCATGGCAGTGTCTCCAGTGGCAATATTATTCTCTACAATGAGATTTCTCAGTGTAGGTGTTGATTCATATCGGACAGCAATTCCTCCCCCAACACGATGACCATTTACATTTGGTGTGCCGTTGCCTCCTGTGATAGTAAAACCATCCAGTATCGCAGATTCTTCGCCTGAAACAATTGATACGGTACTGCCATCACCCGTCCCATCGATGATTGTGCCTGCAGGTCCAGTTACCGATCGAACTGTGATATTCTTACCCATAAAGTTGATGTTCTCATTATAAGTCCCATTACCCACCAATACTGTGTCACCATCTCTGGCAATACCAATGGCCTGTTGAATACTAGAGTAATGAAGTGGCACTAGGAGTGTGATAGGTGGAGCCTGAACTTCAACTGACCCCATATCTGGATCAACGCCTACGTACTCATCCTCATTCATATCAACAATTACTTGATCACCGAACTCGAAGAACGCGATTCCAGCATCAATCACAGGAGAACCATCCCGGGGTGTAAAATCATCCCGGATTACATCGGTGAATAGGGGGTCAAGGCTTATACTTGATTCATCCCAATTCACAGTACCATTATTGTTGGTTTCAATCCCTGCCAGACCACCTGCAACACAGGAATAGAATATATTGATATGGTTTGCTGATTGTTCCCAGTAGTATTCGATCTCGTTGGGACTATTGCCCCAGAAGATAGAATTAATGAGTGTCGGAATTGATCCATCACCAACCACCATACCACCAGCACTCCGCAAGGATGGGGTTGATACTGTACATCTATTTTTTGTGACAGTAACATTGTTCAAAATGGGTTTGGCACCTTCATAAACCACGATACCACCCGCCATGTAATATGCCCGGTTACTATAAACCGTTAGATCTTGTACATCAGCTTCACCTGTCCCCCAGAATGCGATTCCTCCTCCAGTAGTTCGGGCGTAATTACTATATACTTCCATTCCACGAATAATGGGATCACAGTAGAAGGCGACAAATCCACCGCAATAATCGGCTTCGTTGTTTCTGATCACAATATTCTCAAGAAGTGGCATAGTATAGGAGGAAGAAAAAATTCCACCCCCCATGGCTGTATCTCCCAGGGTAGTATTGTTCTCGATAATAAGGTTTCTCAGATGGGGTGATGCAGCATTCTTGATGTAAATTCCACCCCCGTAATGCTGTCCGTAATCACCTGGTGTACCACTACCATTGGTGATGGTGAAGCCCTCCAGCACAGCCGACCTTTCTTCTGAAACAATAGAAACCGTACTTCCGTTGGAACTACCATCAATGATGGTTAATTCCGGACCACCCACAGATCTGACAATAACATTTTTGCCATTAAAGTTGATGTTTTCGTAATAGGTCCCTACATCGACCTGGACAGTATCCCCATCCTTGGAAAGGTCAATGGCACCTTGAATCGTGCTGAAACTACCGGGAACGTTATAAACAAGCGGTGGGGGTAATTTTTCACAGGCACCCATATCTGGGTTGGATCCGCAATACTCTGTTTCAGTCATGTTGAGTACCGTATCTCCATCTAAAAGGAAGAAGGATGTGCCAGCATCGATACAGGGAGAGGCCTCACTCAGAGAACCATCTTGTTCAAAGAGTGGGTCAGCTTCAATATTTCCAGTCAACCAGTTGAGTAATCCTGGTCCAGTATCTACACCAGACTCTCCATTCATGATGTCAGAATAGGCGATTGAAACCGTATCGGGTAAATATTGAGCATCATTGTTAAACATGATCTGATCTGGAAAATTTCCCCAGAAAATTGAATTGATAACCAGTGGTTTGCTGCCATGATTCACGATCATGCCAGCACCACCACTGGGAGCTCGGTTATCTCTAACTGTCACCGTATTCATGACTGGCTTTGAATGGTCATGAATAAACAGTCCACCCCCATAATAGGTCGCACGATTGTTTTGAATGGTGACTGCACAAAAGACAGGCGCTGCATCGACGCCGATATATACACCACCACCTGTCGTTGTTGCTTCATTACTTAAAATTTCAACGTTCTTCAAGTAAGGGTTTGAGGCTACTATCGTCAGACCACCACCCCATTTTGACACATTGTTGGAGATGACAATATCCTCAAGTATTGCGTTTGCACCATAAGCAAGGGTAATACCGCCACCGCTTGGATCATTTGCTCCGATCGCTGTATTACCAGTGATGATAAGCCTCTTCAGAGTGGGAGAGGAGCTGTCACGACAGGCAATCCCTCCTCCAACACGCTGTTCTTCATCAGGATCAAACCATCCTGTTCCGTTAGTAATGGTAAACCCTTCCAGGACTGCAGCTTGTGATTCTCCGTTAATCATGAGCACCGCGCTGCCATTTTGATTCCCATCAATGATGGTGCGTTCAGCCCCACCGTTTGACCTGACGACAATATCCTTCCCGTTAAAATTAATGTTCTCCACATACGTACCTGGATGAACTTTTACAGTATCGCCTTCCACAGCAATATCAATTCCTGCCTGAATAGTGGCAGCATCTTCGGGTACTGTGATCACAGCGGCGGACACTGTAGCTAGACTGACCGCCACTAAAATCATTGTAAACATCCTTTTCATGATTCCCTCCTCGCTTTCCTTGTTTGGGTTTGAATTCGGTGTAAACCTAAGGAGGAAGTGGGTTTAGAGCACCTTTACTAAATCTTTACAAAGTCAAAAAGTTGGGAGTGAGGATATTTTGTTGATTTAAAAGAGGACTTAAAAAATCATGAAGTTGAAAGAATTTTGGGTCTAATTATGCAAAATCCCTTGTACCAAAAGGTTTTGAAATACCAGTAGAGTTCGGATTGAGCAGGTCTAAAATTTGATCAGAGAAGCGGATTGTAAAGAAAAAATAAAGATAGATTCCATCAATATTTTGATAAAAACATGGCCAGGTTATCTTCGCCTGTTAATTCCAACTTTTTGCGAATGCGATGGCGATAGATATCTATGGATGAAGCTTGAACATTCATCACTTTGGCAATATCCTTTGAAATCAAATTCAATCTAAGGAGTGCACAGACCTTGAGTTCACTTTCAGATAGGCTTGGATAATCAGACCGCAGGTCAGTGTAAAATCCTGTGTGAATTTCAGTGAACCATTGCTCGAATTCATGCCATCCCTGTTTCACCGCACTTCGATCCCTGAGGAAACGAAGTAGTTTGTTAATCCTGGGTCTGACTTCTGAGTTTTTAACCTTGGAAAATCCCTCCAGCTCTTTCTGAAGATTATCCATGATTTGTTGCTTGTCGTTGAGGTGGAGAGATTGGGTAAGAAGTTCCCGCTTAAGATGGTCCAATTTGAGTTCAGTTTTTTCGAGTTCAACACGTTGCCGCTCTTCGATCTCTTCTTTGAGTTGTGCCGTTCGTTCACGCACGAGTTTTTCTAACTCTTCCCTTTGAGCAATTAGTCTGGCAATACGCAACTGAATGTACAGTAGTAATGCACTGATCAAGATGATTACCAGCAAAATTCTAAACCACCAGGTTTTCCAGAAGGGGGGGGATATGGATAGCTTAATGGATGCCCCCTCCAGGTTCCACAACCCATCGTTATTTGATCCCCTCACACGGAAGGTATAATCACCTGCTGGTAGATTCATGTATTGTGCGATTGGTGTATACTGAGCATCTCGCCAATCCGAATCATAACCCTCAAGCCGATACGAATATTTGTTTTTGTAGCTGGCGGAAAAATTGAGAGCCGCGAACTTAAACGAGATAACCTTATCATAATAATTAAGATGGATAATGTCCGTCTTGGAAATTGATTTGTGTAGAATAGTTCTACCCTTTTCATCAGGTCCAATGGACACTGGTTCGTAATTTATAGATAGACCTGTGAAAACGATGGGTGGGATAAACGTATTGTTTTTAATACTATCTGGGTGAAACACATTGTACCCATTAATGCCACCAAAATACATGCGCCCATCTCTCGCTTTTACACAGGACGCAAAATAAAACTCTTCCTGTGCGCCATCACTGACCGTATAGGTATTCACAAGTCCGCTGTCAGGATGAACCTTGAGAATACCCTTATTGGTGCTGAGCCAAAGGAAATGGTGATCATCTTCGAGGATTCCGAAAATGGTCTGACCTTGTGGTCTTGCTTCCAAATCTACGGGTGAGACCCTGGTTCTTTCAGGGTTCATTTTGTTCAAGCCCCCGTTTCGTGTTCCAATCCAGAGATTCTTTGAATCATCTTCATATAGCGAAATTACATAATTACTTGAGAGAGACTTATCTGAGCCCATTTCAACCTGGTAGTGACTAAATGTCCCAGACTCTCTATCGAATTTATTCAACCCTCGATCACTCGTCCCGATCCAGATCATCCCATCCCGATCTTCTATCAACCGGTAGGTGAAATTGCTGGAAATACTTTGTGGGTCATTTGGATCATGTTTGAAATGTTCAAAATCATGGGTTAACTGATCATAGCGATCCAGACCATTGGATTCAGTTGCAATCCAAACATCCCCATCGCGGGTTACCAGGATATCTCTTGTGGTTTTGTCTCCAAAACTTGTGGGATCTTCATCGCCATTTCGATAGTGTCCCATTTTCTGAGTAGGATAATCCAATACAAATAATCCACACTCGAAGGTGCCAATCCAGATTTTCTGAGAATGATCCGAACGAACGCGAGCAACGTAGTCTCTTGACCAGGCATGTCCTTTGCCAAATGAGTTGTAGTGTGTGAACTCACCTGTTTTTGCATCTTTAACACTGGTTCCCCCGGGAAGTGTTCCAAACCAGATATTACCTGCCATGTCCTCAGATATTGAAAAGACCATATTTGCATTAATGCTGTTGGGATTGTCCGGTTCACTCCGTTTATTGGCGAAGCGAAGCAGGGCAGGGTCATAATAATTCACCCCATCTGACTCTGTTCCTAACCAGATGATACCCTGACGATCTATATACCCATCATAGAGCAAATTATCACCCAGCGAACTTGGGTTATTCCTGTCGTGCAGATAGGCCTGGAATATTTCTGTCTCAGGATCAAAGGTCGCCAGTCCTGCTACACCTGCGATCCACAACAGACCATTCTTATCTTTACAGATCTTATTGGGACCGGCTTGTGCCATATACTGTTCCCTGTCACTTGTCCTACAGCGTGAAATCTTGGGTATCTTATGATCATATTTGTATAAACCGTGTCCAAATCTACCTACCCAGAGAACACTATCAGCATGGTCGGCATACATGGATCTGAGAGAGATCGAACTGTTTTCCCTGACCAAAAAGCGAGTTAACGTTGTATCCGCCTGGATATCAATTTCATCTAAGGAACCGTTCTCCAAGCCAACATTCATTGTCCCCAGGGGATATTCGCATAGCGACATGATTCGGTTCTGGTTAATGGTGTTGTCGTTTTCAGGGTCATGTTGATAGCGTTTAAAAGATTTTTTGGATTTATCATAGACACTCAAACCCTCTTCTGTTCCTATCCAGAGAAAGCCTCGTGAGTCAACATAAAGTTCGGTCACTCGATTACTGACAAGTGAATTTGAATTGGATGAATCATGGGTGAATCGTTCAAACGTTTCCTGCTCGCGATTGTATTTACCAATTCCGCCGGTTGAGGTCCCAACCCACATCACCCCATCATGATCCTCGCACAGTGCGGTGACTTTAGACCCGGGCAAGCTGTTGTCATTGAGGGCTTCGTGTAGAAAGGTTTTTATCTCAGAGCCATCATAGCGATTCAGCCCAAACCGTGTACCAAACCACATAAAACCATCTCGATCTTCGAGGATGGACAAGACGGTATTTTGCGTGAGACCATCTGCAATAGTAATTCGATCAAATGTTACAGGTAAGTCCGTGCCAGAGAGGACTTTTGCCAGAAGTAGAAACACACAGCAGACTTGCCAAAGCGGTTTCATAACCCTGGGTAAAAAGCTTCTGGTGAACAGGTGGTATTGGATCGCCTGAACCATGCTACTCAATGATAACCCCCGCTATCTATTTTTAACCGATGGAGTAAAACTAATACAGATCAATAAGGGGAAAAGGGAAATGCTTGAATTACTCCAGTTATATTTAAATAAAATCAGAATCTGAATGTTCTGTTATTCAATTGTAAAAGTGTCAATAGAAAATCTCGCAAGGAGTCACAATAAAGCACTTCTCATAGACTAAGAAGAAGTTATTTTAGCGCCATGATTAGTAAATTTATTACCAAAATATTCGGAACCAGCTCTGATCGTGAGACCAAGCAGCTGTTGCCATTGGTCGCCCAGATCAATGAGCATTATGATACCCTCTCTCAAACCACTCAAGATGACCTCATCGCAAAAACGGAAGCCTTTAAAGCCAGGATCAGCAGTGAGACCTCAGAGCTTGAATCAAAGCTTGAAAATGACGGCAAGGATCATAAAGAAATTGCCAGTGCTGTCTATGATCTTGAGCAGGAAATACTTAACGAGATTTTGCCTGAAGCCTTTGCCGTTGTGAAAAGAGGGGCAACCCTGATGATGGATCAACCCATAAAGGTTACCGGCCAGGAAATGACCTGGGATATGATCCCCTATGATGTCCAGCTCATGGGAGCCATCGTCCTCCATCAAGGAAAAATCTCCGAGATGAAAACAGGTGAGGGGAAAACCCTGGTAGCTACCATGCCCATTTATCTCAATGCACTGGTTGGCAAAGGTGTACACATCATCACCGTGAATGATTATCTCGCTGAACGTGATTCCCAGTGGATGGGGTCACTTCTGCAATTTGTAGGGTTATCTGTGGGTGTAATTCTGAATCAGATGGAGCCTTCTACACGTCAGGAAATGTATGCCTGCGATGTAACCTATGGGATTAACAGTGAGTTTGGATTTGATTATCTGCGTGACAACATGTCTATCAGCAAACAAGATCAGGTCCAACGCGGACATTACTACTCCATTGTTGATGAGGTTGATAGTGTTCTCATTGATGAAGCCAGAACACCCCTCATCATTTCAGGAACCGTTGAATCTGAAATAGCTCAGCGCTATACGGATCTTAGACCCCTGGTCGATTCATTGATGCGACGCCAGACCACCTTGGTCAACTCAATTCTGGCGAATGCGGAGGAAAAACTAAAGGATCCTGAGCTGGAATATGATGCAGGAGAGCTAATCCTCCAGGCGCGTCGTGGAAGCCCAAAACATCGGCGTCTACAGAAGCTCTATCAGGAACAGGGGATTAAAAAACTCGAGCAGCGTGTTGAAAATGATTACCTCCGTGATAAACGGATGCCTGAACTGGATGAAGAACTCTTTTTTGTTATCGAAGAAAAGCAGAATAGCGTCGATCTGACTGAGAAGGGACGTGAGGCTCTATCGCCAAATGACCCCGAACGTTTTATCATCCCTGATTTGCCTACACTTTTAAATGACCTTGAGAGTGATACTGAATTATCGATCCAGGAATTGAATGAACGTAAAGAAAAACTCTATGCCATGCATGGAGAGCGTTCTGATACCATTCACAATCTAAGCCAGTTGCTAAAAGCCTATTCTCTTTTTGAAAAAGATGTTGACTATGTGGTTCAAGAGGGCAAGGTCATGATCGTTGATGAATTTACCGGTCGCATCATGCACGGTCGACGCTATAGTGATGGGCTACACCAGGCACTTGAAGCCAAAGAGAAAGTCAGGATTGAAAAAGAATCACAGACCCTGGCGACAATTACTCTGCAGAACTATTTCAGACTCTACAAAAAGCTGGCAGGAATGACGGGTACAGCGGTTACCGAAGCTGAAGAGTTTTTTAATATTTATAAATTGGGTGTCGTTGAAGTCCCAACACATCGAGCCGTTGTCAGAGCCGATGAAAATGATCAGATCTACAAGACACGTCGGGAAAAATTTAATGCGGTTATTGAGGAGATCATTGCTTCTCATAAATCAGGACAACCAGTACTGGTGGGTACCATAACTGTGGAAGTCTCTGAAACCCTGTCCCGTATGCTCAAGCGGCTCAAAATCCCACATAACGTACTCAATGCCAAACAGCATGGTCGCGAGGCTGAAGTCGT
The DNA here is from genome assembly GCA_016844945.1 of Fidelibacterota bacterium. GTDB lineage: Bacteria > Fidelibacterota > UBA8477 > UBA8477 > JABMPR01 > JABMPR01. Next base: position 28,971 of record JAERTJ010000100.1, read on the forward strand.
CGCACGAGCTGGGCAAGCTCATGCAGTGACCATAGCCACCAACATGGCAGGTCGTGGTACTGATATTAAGCTGGGTCCAGAAGTAAAAGATCTGGGTGGTCTCAAAATCCTGGGTACAGAACGCCATGAATCACGTCGAATTGACCTTCAGTTAAGAGGACGTTCCGGCCGACAGGGAGATCCAGGTGCATCGAGATTTTATCTTAGTCTTGAAGATGACCTTATGCGTCTGTTCAGCTCTGACCGCGTTGCAAGCGTCATGGATCGGCTGGGTCTTCAAGAAGGTGAAGTCATCGAAGCGGGTATGGTTACCAAGGCTGTAGAACGCGCACAGAAAAAGGTTGAAGCCAGAAATTACAGCATTCGAAAACATCTCCTGGAATATGATAATGTGATGAATCAGCAGCGTGAGGTGGTATATGATCGTCGTCAGGCTGCCCTTGATGGTTTGGATCTCAAGGAAGAATTCCGTGAAGTTATTGAGAATTATGTAGACAGCGTTGTTGAAAAATACAGTGCCCTGGAGAATGATGTAGATATCTGGGACTGGAGTGGCTTACAGAGTGATTTGGGTTCTACTGCAATGGTTCAGCTCCCGGATACACCAGACTCAGATCTTGATCCTGAAAAGTTGAGAGAATTAGTAAGCAAACTTCTCTGGGATTCCTATGAAGAGAAGGCTGAGATTACAGGCAGTACAGATAATTTTAAACGCTTACAACAGTTTGTCTATCTGCGTGTAGTTGACGAGAAGTGGCGTGAACATCTCTATGAGATGGATCAGATGAAGGAAGGTATCAACCTTCGAGCGGTTGGTCAAAAAGATCCCCTCATAGAATATAAAAAAGAGGGCTATGCTCTTTTTGTAAAGATGTTAGACCTTATTGATCGGGAGGTCCTCAAGTTATTTTTCCACGCTCGGATTGTAGATGAGCGCGAGAATAAAATGAGACGAGCCCGTAATCTCTCATCTCAACACGCTGAATCCTCAAACATGGGATTCTTGAACGCCCTACCACAAACAGATGGGGGCGGAGGGGCACAACCTTCTCAACCTGGTCCACCGCAGAAGCAGAAACCCATTACCGTTGAGGAAAAAGTAGGACGCAATGACCCCTGCCCCTGTGGATCGGGTCTGAAATACAAAAAATGCCATGGGAAATAGGTCTGGCGGGGTGATCACTAACAATTTTGTTACAGTATATACTGAGGCAAATAAGGTTTGTATCACCACCTGATCCAATTATTTTTCAACTTGTCAATGAACGATCTGATTGTGATGCGAATCAATAAGTCGGTTCTGTTATATACTTAGATTGAATGAACTTCAACCACATGCATGTGGAGGGAAATATGCGTAAAAGCTTTCTAGTCATCACCAGCCTCATTTTAATTGCCACTTTTGGCTTTGGTGAGACCACCGTATCTGTTGTTGGTTCATCTATAACAAACGATGATGCGTTTGCAGGAGTTCAGATCAATCTTGAAAATACCGATATTGTCGGTGGTCTTCAATTCAGTCTGAAAGATTTACCCAATGTGCTTGATGTCGTTAGTGTCACACCGGCTGGACGAACGGCTGCCGAACCATTAGATGATTTTGGTCAGGACGGAACGCCAAATACAAATGATCTTGGTGAAGGTGATGGTGTCCAGAATTTTGGTGAGACTTATACTGATGTTAATGGAAATAACGTTTGGGATGGTGCTTTTTCAGTAGAATTCAATGATCGTGATTCAACGGTCAGCGTTCTGATCTTTGACGCCAGTGGAAATGCTATCATTCCAGGAAACGGACCAGTCTGTACGGTTATCTATTCAGTACCAGTCAATCGCCATGATGAAATATTTGAGTTAAAATTCCATGAAGTGCTGGACGCCGATCCCCAATTTTTACTGGTTGTGACAGATCCAGATGGAACTGCCTTGAACACAACCTGGATGAATGGCTTGCTGACAATTGGTGGCATCGAAGTTCGTCTCACAGGTGGTGGTGGTACCCCAGGTACACTATCAGCCCCCTTACTGGTTGAACTGAATAATGCCAATGCAGCCATAAAGGGGATTCAGTTTAATTTGGATGATGGTGCTGAAGATTATTTGACCATTGAATCTGTTCACGGAGTAGATCGTGGAGCAGACTTCACATTCGTTGCCAATGAGGTTGATGGTAAATCCATGGTACTGGGTGTAAATTTTAATGGTCTTGAAATTGAGGCTGGTACAGGTGCTGTACTTCAAATCCAATTTATGATCGCTGCTAATGCTCCTCTCGGTGAGTTTACCCTCAGTACAACAGACTTGATCGTGGCCACAGAAGGCGGTATTGCTATCCCCAGTAATGGCCAGGACTATACCTTCCCTCTGACTACCGGTGTAGAGGAAGAACTTGAATTACCAACAAGTTTCAAGCTGGACCAGAACTATCCCAACCCATTCAATCCAACGACAACCATCAGCTACAGTGTTCCTGAGGCTTCTGAAATTCAGGTAGGTATTTATAACCTCTTGGGTCAGGAAATCAGGTCCCTGGCTTTTGGCGAACATCAACCAGGTGTCTACAATGCTATGTGGGATGGATTGAACGAGAATGGTGTGCGAGTTGACTCTGGTGTTTATCTCTATAGAATGATTAGTTCAAATGGATATAGCGCCACAAAGAAGCTGGTTCTACTCAAATAATTCTGCCTAAATAATTATGAAAAAAGCCTCAGTTTCTGCTGGGGCTTTTTGTTGCTTCAAACTGTTCAAGTTCTATCTTGACACGCTTTTTTAAGCCGCGGTGGCGGAATTGGTAGACGCGCTAGATTTAGGATCTAGTAAGCTCAGCTTGTGGAGGTTCGACCCCTCTCCGCGGTACAAAGCAAATGAGAAATCATTTGCTTTTCTCATTTTATAAGGGCTTATGCATAGCACTCCTGAGTTAAAGAATCTGGTTACCAGGTCGATACTTGATGTAGAATAGAAATATTCTAAAGTTCAAGAATTGTGGGGACTATGGTATGTAAATCCATATCACAGGGTTAGATTTTGGGGTATGTTGGAATAAGGATGAGCATGAACGATTCTGCATTTATCAGTGAGTTAAAAGAAAATCTTCAGAAAAGAGATTTTATTAAGATCAAGGTTCTGGTATCCCATTTGGGTGAGTTAGATAAAATGGCTCAGAACAGGTTTTTATTAGAACTGTCAAAGATTGATTCTGAATTCTCAATACAGGTTCTAGCCTATCTCGCCGGTGCGCAATTAGGTTTAAGTATCCCAGAGGAACAATTGTTTGATATGTTACTGGAAAAAGTTGTTGAACAACCTGAGAGTCTCAATAAGCTTTTCAGAAACAAGGAAATCGCTAACACGAAAATGCTGGTTGAACTAGCTGTAGAAATCCAACCTGCTGGAATTGTTTCAGCCCTGGTAAACTATTACGAAGATAATAAAACGGTGGATAGTCGCTCAGAGCTTCTTAGAGCCCTGGTAGAAATTGGCTCAGGTGAGGCTACACGGGCGATGGCCTCGTTGGTCAACTCGGATGAGGAAGCTGCATGGATACCTATTGTAACCAGCATTGGCGCAATGGAAAACCCGGATGCTGTTGACAGTCTGAATAAGCTTCTGGGGCAGGATGAGGAATTAGATCGTACCGTCCTGCAGACCTGTTATGGAATGCAGCTACCCCTGGCTCATAAACTTATTGTTGATAGTTTGCACAGTCCCTGGGCATCAACCAGGAAACGTGCTAAAGCGCTTATTCTCCAGGCACCTAAAAATTATCTTCCCCATCTCATGAATAACCTGAGTTCCTGGGATTCAGATTTTGTGATTCAAGCACTAAATATGCTAGGTGATATTGGTGATGCAATTGCCGTGAGACCCATCAAAAAATTGTTGCGCCACAATCCCTCAGATTCAAATGTTCGATTTGCTGCATATGAGGCTCTGGGCTTTCTGTCCATTGATAAAGGTCTCTTCACCATCGTAAATGGTCTATCTGATGTAGAACCATCTGTGCGAGTGGCTGCTGCTCGCGCTCTCAATGCGAATCACAATGAAGTCGTGCTGTTTGGTATTAAGAACATGCTGGAAGATCCTGAAAACGATATAGAATCTATCTGCGAGGCATTTTTAAATGCATTTGCTGATGATATGGTGGTTTCTCTCTATGCCTATGATGTCTTCCGCGAACATGCAGAAAGCTACTTAATTGAGCAGGCTCATCCTGATACTCGGCAATACTATCAAAAACTATTTGAAAGTATTGGTGAAGAAGGATGGCAAGAAACCCTTACACCTGAAACAGTTGTTGAGACCGAAGCATCAACAAGGGTCGTCGTCGTGGATGATTCTAAAATGATTCTAAATATTTATCGCCAAACCTTGCATAAGATTGACATTGATGCCATCGCTTTTGAATTTCCTGCAGAAGCAGTTGACGCTGTACTGGCTGAAAAACCCAGCATTATTTTTACGGATTTAAATATGCCTGAGATGACGGGTATCGAATTGACCCAGAAAATTAGAGAAAAATACAGTCAGGCAGATCTTCCAATAGTAATGGTGACAACCCAGAGCGAAGGAGCTGATCATGAAAAAGCTTTTGAAGCTGGGGTAAATAAGGTCATCAACAAACCTTTTACAGCAGATCAGTTGGCTGAAGCCATGGAAACCCTCATCTAACGGGGATGTTTCTCCGATCCAGGCAATGAAATCGCCTTTCCAATATACCCAGACATTTCAGTCGAGCCTGGATGAGGTTGTGGCCCAGGTTGCCAGGATCATCCTACTCCTGGATGAGGAACTGGAAACCTATAATCGCTTTGTGCTTGATCTTATCCTCAGAGAGGTTTTGAACAACGCAGTTATCCATGGAAATCAACGAGACCACAAAAAAATAGTCCACCTATCTTTAGGGGTGGTGAATGACCAATTTGTCATTGAAGTAAAAGATGAAGGTCCTGGTTTTGATTGGCGCACTGTTATCCACAATGAATCAAACCCACAGGCAGACCATGGACGTGGATTCCCGATTTTTCATGCGTATTGTAAGGAGATTAGATTAAACCAAGTGGGCAATCAGATCTCTCTCAAACTAGATATTGAAAAGCAAACGAAATGAGTGATAAACCTATTCAATTAGAAACCTCCCTCGTGGAGCATCACCCGGGTCCCACTCTTGTTGTGGATTTAGAGGGAAACCTGAACTATCTGAATCTGGCCTGCAAATCATTTCTACAAAAACGTGGTCTTGAGATTGAACAATTTGGTGAAATTCTTCCCCCGGATTTTCTTGATATAATCCTCAATTGTAAAGCAGCTGAAGTCGCAATTCCAGTAACACGAATCGAATACCCTGAACGCGTCCTGCTATGGACTGCTTTTTTTGGCGACAGTCAGGAAGATGTCATTTATCAGGCAATTGATATCACCCGCTTGCATCGCAACGAAGTAGCCTTACGGGCTGCCAAGGATAAGGCAGAAGAAGGTGAAAAGCTTAAAGCCGCATTTCTAGACAATATGAGTCATGAGATAAGGACACCTCTAAACTCGCTGCTCGGATTCATGGGTTTACTCAGTGATGAATTAAAAGAAACCCTCAATGAGGATCAAACATTTTACTTTGACCTGATCCAACAGAATGGGGACCGCCTCGCCCGAACCATGCAGGAAATATTAGATATATCTCATTTTAGTTCAGGTACCTATGAAGTAAAAACTGAAACATTTGATATTGTAGAGTCAGTTAGAAATCAGATAAATGAAAAGATTTCCGAAGCATCATCAAAGGGGTTGGAGGTCAAACAGCAGCTCCCTGAGGAGCCCATGATGGTGACTACGGATGAATACTGTCTACGTCAGACGATTAGTCATTTAATTGATAATGCTGTGAAGTATACTGAAGAAGGTCACATTCTTATCGCCGTAGCATCTAATGATCAACACATTGAGTTACGCATTGAGGATACGGGTCCCGGGATGGATGAGGAAATGCAACGTCGAATATTTGTGGCTTTTAACCAGGGGACCATCGGGCACTCCAAGCAATATCAGGGAATTGGTCTGGGGCTTTCACTGGTCCGTGTTTATCTAGATACAATTGGAGCGAGGGTCGACCTGGAGAGCAGTATGGGAGAAGGCAGTCGCTTTAACATTCAGGTCAAGAAATAACCCCCCTCCTTGATTTTCAAACAATAACTAGAGACGCATTATTTGATCGGTCCAGGAAATGGCTTCCTGGTTTATCTCAGAGAGTTTAATCAGGGGAACTGAGGTTCTTAACTTTGAGACGTACTTCTCAATTTCGCCTTCATATTCCAATGCTTGAGAGAGTTCCAATACGTTTCTGATTTTGGTTTCATTGCCAAGCAAGGTCTCGATAATCTCATCAGACAGGGGCAGGTCTGCCACCAATGTTTCCATAGGTTTACCGAAGGCTGCATCCATGAGGGAGAATATTCCAGTTAAAAAGTATTCTGAGCTCTGATCACTTAGACCTATTTTATCACTGAGCAGTTCACAAAATCTACCTCGGAAAAGTGAAAGCTTCATCAGTTCTCTTGGTTTGTCTTCGGCAATGGAAGCCATGATGAGTACAGATGCCCATTTTTTAAAATTATTCAAGCCAATGAGTGCCAGAGCCTGGCGCAAATTGGTGATTTCGTGTCTCACACCCATGGCGACAGAGTTGATATATTTCAATAGTTTCAACGTAAGGCTGGGATCACTCTTGAGTACGTCTACCAGATCAGTATAGTCGATATCAGGCTGGTGAACCTTTTGCATCAATTGAAGTTTGGAGACCTTTGATTCTGGGATTTGTTCAGATTCAATAACCTCGGGCCGGGCAAAGAAAAAACCCTGGAAAAGAGTATAGCCCCAATCTCGACAATCCTTGAACTCCTTCAGAGTTTCAACTTTTTCTGCCAGCAATTTGATGCCTCGCGGCAGATATGTTTTAGCCAATTTCTCAGCCGTTTGCATGCCACTCTGACGAATATCTACCTTAATAATATCAGCGAGTTCAATGAGAGGCTCCAGCTTCGGATCATACTCAAAATCATCCAATGCCAGCGTATAGCCCTGGCCTTTGATTTTTTGTGCGGCAGCAATCAGCTCTGGTGTGGGCTCAATGTTTTCAAGGAGTTCGATAACCACATCATGCTTGGGAAGTACTCTCCAAACTTCATCCCTGACCAGTTGTGAGGTGAAATTGATAAAACTTTTCTTCCCGGAACTAATACACCCGAACTCCGCACTGTAAAAAGTGTTATTAATAACACTGGATGTTGCTTCATCTTCATTGAGATTACTGAAAGCGTGCTCGTCGTGACCACGGTACAACAGTTCATAGGCGTAAGTCACGCCGTATTGATCAAGAATGGGTTGTCGTCCAACCATTAGTGTCATAAGCTTTATGCCTGCATCTTTATATTATTCAGTCCACTCATATATAATATCGCTGTGCACTGTGATTCCTTAAGCTTTTTTTAGGAGAATGAAAATAAACCAGACTCGGTGGAAATATTCAAGAGGAAGCGTTCAACCATTCCCACCTTGAATTGTGATGGATTCTATTAGAATTCCTTCGAATTATTCGGGACTATCCTCATCAGGCATTTGATATTTTATAATATTAAACAGGTGGATAGAACTTTCAGTATCAATCTCTGTGAATTCAATCCCAAGACCACCTGATGTGTTCATATCTTGAGTAATGGAGCGAATTACTTTTCCATTGGCACTGATAACGATATGCTGATTTCCAGATTCAAGATAAAGTTTTATAGTTCCGATTGTCCCTTCAGGAACAATATTCTCTGTTTCAAAGAATAGCCCATTCATGCTGATGTCCTGAAGGTGTCTGGATCGAATCTGGTCGTCGGCGGTATCAAAGTGAACCTCAACATCAAATGGGACCCGTTCACGAGTTCTTTTATTCAACATAGATTTAACCCCTTATTATAGAGATTCATTTATTTAAGCGCATAAAATGTGGAACTCATATAGTTCATTTGTTGAAAGCGGTCAGTGAGCCCCATAAGGGATTCTGAAGCACCAATCATAAGCGAGCCACCTGGTTTTAACTGGTCCGCCAATTGTGAGTACATAACCTTCCGATTATCCATGCTAAAATAGATCGCCACATTTCGTGCCAGAACGATATCAAATTTTGGCAGACCTAGCAAGGGTTTAAGGAGATTTCCTTTCCTGAATTGAGCCATGGCTCGAAGTTCATCCCTGACTTTCCATTGATTCCCTTCGGGTGTAAAATATTTTTGAATCTGAGAGGCATTCATGCCCCTTTCAACTTCCACCTTACTATATCGACCTATACTTGCCTGGGCTACAGCTGCATCTGAGATATCAGTCCCTATGAGTGAAATATTCCATTTGCTGATATCAGGGATAATCTCACGCAGGACCATGGCTATGCTGTAGACTTCCTGGCCTGTTGAGCAGGCTGCACTCCATATACTTAAGGAAGGTCGCATGCCAGGGGTCAATTTCATTTGATCAATGTGATCTGGAATAATCTTGAATTTTAAGAGGTCAAAGGGGTTTTTATCACGAAAAAAATAGGTCTCGTTGGTCGTGATAGCATCAATAATGTTTTTTTCAACCCGTTTGGATAGATCGTTGCGAGCTTTGGTGTAAAGCTGGCTATAATTTTCACAATCCAGGATATCCAGGAGGGGACCAAGGCGACTTTCGACCAGATAAGCTTTAGTCTGATCCAGCACAATCCCTGTAAGATTGTTTACATAGGGGATAAATATTTTTAATTCACCTGGGGTAATTTTTTTCATTAAAGGTAGTCTCTATCCCGCTATATGTTTGCCAGTATTTCACTGGCGATGTTTTCCAACGGGACCACCTGGTCTACAACTCCAGTTCTGATGGCTTCCATAGGCATACCGAAGACGGTACAGGATTGTTGATCTTGAGCGATGGTTTTACCACCCAGGCGTTTCAGTAAACGCATTCCGGTAGCACCATCTTTCCCCATCCCGGTCATGATAACCGAAAGAACATTCCCCCTATACAAATGTGAAAGGGATCTGAATAGATAATCTACTGAAGGTTTGCAATGGTTCTCAGGAGGGTCATCTGTGACGACGATAAATGTTTCACCACCTTCCTTCTTTACCTTCATCTGCTTACCACCTGGAGCGATATAGACGTTTCCAGCTGTAAGTTTCTGATTGTCTTCAGCTTCAAGAACATTCAAGGCGCTACTTTTCGATAAGGAGTCCGCCAGGGCTTTGGTAAAGACAGGCGGCATATGCTGGACAATCAGCACCGGAAGTTTAAGCTTGCCAGGCAAGCGGGGTATGACCTTGGTGAGAGCTTGCGGACCACCTGTTGAAATCCCAATTGCAATAACTTCAGGTTTGGTCTTGCCGGTGATTTTAGCCATTCGTTGGGCAATTGAGTCTGCAGGTGGTTTAACTGGCGGAGGTGGTGGTGGCTTAACATCTGCAATCGTCGTACGTCGTCCCAATGCCGACTGCACGTGAAATTTTGAAATTACTCCCCTCAGCACTGTTCTGAGTTGTTGCTGGATTTCCAATCGACTCGCTTCCATTGAGGAACGATCTGGTTTTGCGATAAAATCCAGTGCACCAGCCTGGAGGGCTTTCATCGTTGTTTTTGCACCTGCAGTTGTATGGGCACTGACCATGATGATAGCGAGATCTGGACTTAATTTTTTGAGGTGGGGAAGGGCTTCCAACCCGTCCATAACAGGCATTTCCAAATCCAGAGTAATCAAATCTGGTTTGAGCTGTTGGGCTTTGGATAAGGCGATTTCTCCGTTGGAAGCAGTTCCAACAACTTCAATCTCACTCTCTTCCGAGAGGATATCACTTAATATTCTGCGGTAGACAGCTGTATCATCAACAATCAGCGCTTTTAATTTTTGCCCCAAGTCCAACTCCCTTATTTATTACCTAGAAAGCTGGCTAGTTTAGTATCGACTTTGGTAATATGTTCATCCAGCCATGCCACACCAACTTTTGCCAGTTCTGCCAGAACAGCAGAATTATCTCCCTGCATCTTGAATCTAGATGAAATACCCTTAACTGCCGCTATGAAATCAACGTGAAGCTTTTTATGAGTCTCAAAATCAGGATACCCCATTTTCTCCATTTCCTGTTCTTCCTGGCTAAAATGGTACACCACATAATCTTCCAGGAAGGTAATATTCTCTTTCAATTCTGAATTGGACATTCCTTGTTCAACACCGGTGACCAGTACGTTCACCATACGATAAAGTTCGATATGTTGAATATCGATAAAGTTCTCGCCCGTTGTAAGGTCTGGAGTCCATTGTACGTCCAGCAGTTTGTGGGTATAAATACTGCCTAATAGCTGTTGGATTTCACTACTTATGGATTCAGATGACTTATTTATTTCACGTCCTGCAGTTTCGATTCCCTTACTTTCCATTTGAACCTTGATGACATTCTCAGCAACTTCTGTTGTGGCGGATGCAGCTTCGACAACAGCATTCATAACCGTTGCGACACCCTCATTTGCAGAAGAAATGTTTTGAGCAATATCCTGGGTCGTCACATTTTGTTCTTCTACTGCAGTAGCGATGGTGGTTACGATATCATTGGTTTCGTTCATCACCTCGCGAATATTCGCTATTTCACTCACAGTACTATCTGTAGACTCTCGAATTGCAAACACCTTTGCTCGGATTTCCTCAGTAGCACCACCTGACTGGCGGGCTAATTCTTTGACTTCATTGGCGACAACGGCAAAGCCCTTACCAGCTTCTCCAGCGCGAGCCGCTTCAATAGTTGCATTCAGGGCCAACAGTTTCGTCTGTTCAGCTATTTCTGTAATTGAGTCAATCACTTTGCCGATATCGTTGGCTGCCAACTCAAGCCCGGTAACCTTTTGGGTTGCTGACTCTACATTTGCGACTGCTGATGAAGCAATGACTCTGGCTCGTTCAGCACTCTGGGCGACTTCAGAAATTGCTTGTGTCATCATTGTGGTGGAGGACGAAACGGTTGCCATATTTTCTTTTGACTGTTCTGCTGAAGTTGAAATGTTTGACATGGTGACATTGAGTTCTTCAGAAGCAGCAGCTACAACACTGGCCTGGTCGCTCAGAGCATCAGCACGTGTGGATAAATCCCTGGACAAGCCTTCCATTTTGATGGTGGTCTCTGCCAGTGATTTTGAACTGCTCTGGACTTCTTCTTGCGTCTCCATCCGTTCCTCAAGGCTTGAGGTCATATTCCTTGCATACTGTTTGATTAGCCTGGCGAGACGTCCAAATTCATCGTTATTGCTGTCATCAACAGTGCATTCAGCTGTACGCCCATCTACAGTGGCTTCCATGGCACAAACCAGAGAGGTGAGTGGTTTAATCATGATCACCCGACCAGCTATTGAAGTAACTACACCGAGCATGATAATATTTAGTAAACCTACAAACCATATATAGCCCACCAGAGCTGAAACTTCATCTCCACCCATTTCCAGCAGGAAATAGCGCATGAGTGAAACCAATAGAACTGTTCCAATAGAGAGTGGGACCATGGCCCAGACCCCGATCTTGTAGAATACTGGAAGATCCCTCAAACGTGTACTTAGTGACATTATATCCTCGTAATCAATGTGTTAAGCCGCTTTTGATCTGAAAAAGACAGCCAGCTTTTTATCAACTTCAGTAATATGCTCATTTAACCATTTAAGGCCAACGTCAGCCAGCTCTTTCAGAACCACAGTGTTATCCCCTGTCATGGAAAATTTGGATGTAATGGAATCTACTGCTGCAATAAAATCAATATGCATTTGCTTATGTGCCTGGAACTCGGGGTAGTTGTACTTCTCCATTTCCTGTTCCTCCTGACTGAAATGGTAAATCACATATTCTTGCAGAAATTTGATGTTGTCTTGCAATTCTTTATTTGACATACCTTCATTTAGACCTCGAACAATGACATTCATCATTCTGAACAATTCGATATGCTGATTATCAATAAAATTTTCACCGACAGCCAGATCCGGCACCCATTGGATTTCCTCAGTTTTAACGGAGTACATATTTTTTAGTAAATCTGAGATATCAGAGCGAATGCTTCCCGTGGTTTTATTAAGGGTTGCACTTTCTTGTCTAACCTCAGCACTTTCATTTTTCATTCTAGAAATATTTTCTGCAACTTCACCGGTGGATGTGGCTGCATTCATGACTGCATCCATGACTACACCTACACCATCATTGGCTGAGTTTATATTTTTGGCTATATCCTGGGTGGTGACACTTTGCTCTTCAACGGCGGTGGCAATGGTATTAACAATATCACTAGTTTCGTTGATTACCTCACGGATGTTTCCAATTTCATTCACTGTGCTGTCTGTGGAACTTCTTATGGCGTTGACCTTTTGTCGAATCTCTTCAGTAGCATTTCCAGTTTGACGGGCTAACTCTTTCACTTCGTTCGCTACAACAGCAAATCCCTTTCCTGCTTCTCCGGCACGAGCGGCTTCAATCGTTGCATTCAGAGCTAACAATTTTGTCTGTTCTGCGATCTCGGTGATTGAATCAATGACCTGTCTGATGCCCTTGGCAGCCAACTCAAGGCCATTGACCTTTTCTGTTGCAGATTCTACGTTGTGGACTGCATTAGAGGCAATATGTCTTGCTCTTTCAGCATTTTGAGCCACTTCGTCGATTGCTGAAGTCATCAATTCTGTTGAAGAAGCAACGGTTGCCATATTTTCGCGTGACTGACTGGCTGAATCAGATATATCTGTCATTGTTGTATTGAGGGTTTGCGCCGCTGCCTCAACAACGTTTGATTGGCTAAGCAATTCTTTGGATCCCTGGCGTAATCTGTCTGAAACATTTCCAAGCACGATTGTGTTCTCTGTCAGCGATTTCGAATTTTGCTGAATGTGAGTTTGAACATCTCTTTGCTGGTCAAGTTTGACACTAATTTCCTTTGCCATGTGATGAAGGGAGTCACATAATGCACCAAACTCATCTGTCGTCTCAATGGTTATTTCGCTATTGAATTCACCCGAAGCGATGGACTTGTTGTAGGTCATTAGTTTGGCAAGATTTGAGAAAATCTTACTGACGACCAGGAATGCAACACCCAGAATAAGTACAGCAATACCAGCGAGGATGACGAGATTTCTTTTGTAATTGGCAACTGCCTGCTCACCCTGCAATTGTAGGATGCTGACTGCCTTGTTGGCTTCTTTCAAAAGATTGGTGCTATTCTCAAGTAACCAATTCATTGCCGGCTCTTGCTCATCACGTGTCTTAAGAACCAGGTCTGCCTGTTTTTGATAACTCGCCCACAGATTGTCAACTTTTTGCAACTGAGCCCTCAATGATTCGGAAGCAGCAGGAAGTTCTCTATACTCACTGGTTTCCAGGTTTAGACTTAAGGGGACGGATCCGCCTTTAAGCAGGGCGTTCAGGCTGACATCAAAGACTTGCATTGAGTTTTGTGCTGCATCTCTTGCAGATTCAACCTCTAATGTATTAAATGTGAGGATCTCTTTGGTCATTTTTTGGGAGAGCATGCGTTGTCGACCTGCAATGTTGATCCTGACACCTTCATCACTTTGGTTCACAAGCAATAGAATTGTGCTGGTAAACATAATGATGGCTATTGGTAAAAGACTACCTAGTACGATCCCGAGCTTCGTTCGAATAGGTAAATTGTGTATGAAATTCATGATGAGTATCCCAGTTTAGTGTGTGGCAGATAGTGCCATTCATCCTGCAAACGTAGTCGATAAGTTTTAGTTACTTATTGAGGGCGTTTGTCTGTACCCCGATAGATATGGAATTACCTGTATAATTGTTTCCTTTTTAGGTGTTTAGTCGGGAGGCCATGTCTGTTAGCTGGTTCCCCGTTTCAGTTAGTGTCGTTGTTGTACTATTTAGGTCTTCACCCTTTTGCTTTATTTTAACGATGTCTGTATTTACCTCAGAAATGTTTGCTGTTATCTCCCGAGCTACCTGGGTTGCTTGGGTCACACTATTTACTACCTCATCCATCCCTGAAGTGGCAGACACAATGTTACCAGCAATATCTTGTGTTGTCACACTCTGCTCTTCTACTGCTGTAGCAATAGTGTTTACAATATCATTGACTCTATCCATGACAGATGAAATTGACTTTATTTCTGAGACCGTATCATCTGTGCCAGATTGAATGGCGGCAATTTTTAATGATATATCTGCAGTTGCATCGTTTGTCTGCTTGGCTAATTCTTTGACCTCATTGGCAACCACTGCGAATCCTTTTCCGGCTTCACCTGCCCGTGCAGCCTCGATTGTAGCATTGAGAGCCAACAGTTTGGTCTGTTCAGCAATCTCAACTATGGTTTCAGTAACTTTACTGATTTCCCTGGCAGCAACCCCCAGGTTATCCACACGACCACTTGCCTTCGATACATTGCTCACTGCCTCAGCTGTTATTTCCCTGGCTTGTTCAGCATTTTCCGCTATTTCTGCAACTGTGGCAGTCATCTCCTCAGTTGAGCTGGCAACAGAATTCATGTTCTGTTGAGAGTTCTGAGAGTTCTGGGTGATAGTATCCATGTTGGAACTCATTTCTGCGGCTGCTGATGCAACCATATCAGACTGAGTAGCAATGTTTGAGGAACCTGAAGAAATATCCTGTGATACAGTAACCAGTCCAGTCACGATACTTGAAAGTTGAGTGGTTCCATCCTGAACGCCATGTTGAATTTCTCTCTGGTTTTGTTCATTATCCTGAAGCTTTTCAACAAAGGTATTGAACCAGATAGACAGTTCACCAACTTCATCCTGGGATGAAACTTTCAGCCGCTTACTCAGGTCCCCTTCACCCTGAGCTATATCTTTTATCATATCACCTACATTTGAAATGGCACCGGAAATATTTTTACCCACCAAAAAAGCCAAAACTATGGTAGTTCCCAGCGCAATGAGAGCGATCAACAAAGAGGACATGGTGTTGGCAGATGACTCCTCATTCAGAAAAGCCTTTGAGAAGTGAATCTCAACATAACCGACTATTTCTTTTTCAGAATCATGCATGGGTGACCAAACCAGTAAGTAATCATCAAGATCATCAATACTCACTTCAGTCACTTTATTAGCCTGAATACCACTTGTTTTTGACTTAAAGAGCTCCCTGAGTAATGCGCCTTCAGTGTCCCAAATTCGGACATTTAGAATGGCTGCGTTATTCTCTTGATCATCGCTTTTCAGGAGTGCCAAGGTTTCATCCAGGGATGCTCCATCATCAAGAAACATCATCTGCATACCAACGGACAGGTTCTCAGCAAGTAGTCCACCTACAAATTGAGCATCTTTTGTGAGAATATCTTTGCCTAACTGCTTAGCCTGGGAAGGAGCATAAAAAGCCAGCAGTAGGCTGAGTACTACACCAACACCTGCGACAAGAATTAGGATTTTATTCCTAATAGATAACGATTTAAAATCCATGAGGGGTATCCTATTTCACCGTTCTGGCAACTTTCATAATGGCTGGGTTCCAGTTAAGCTCCTCATCAATCGAGGAACTTAAGTTGAGGACGATTCGGGTCTTTAACCTTTCGATACCAAGACCCAGGGTAACACCTTCCCAAACCAGACCAGGGGAGTGTGTGACACTCAGAACATTATTATCGCGCGAATACTTAATGGATTCTGCAACCCTTGTTGGGTTTCCTATAAATAGGATGTTGGGTTTATCGGCAGGAAGTGTCGAACCTTCTTCAACTTTCATCAAAACTGATTTACCAATTTTTTTCCCGATCGATTTTGTTAATTCTTGAGCGATTGCCGGATTGTCGAGGACGTATATTGTAACGTCTCCACCCCCGGCAATCCCCTTTTCCCATGCCCCAACTTTTAAGCAATATTCCGCAGCGATATCTGCACTTGCATCAGCCAGTTGAGACAGCCCGGGGATGCTGAACAGCATGAGAATGATGTTTATTGTTAATAATTTCATTTTGTATTTATCTTTATTTTTTAATGTTAAAGTTCCATTATTTTTGATTCAAATACCTCAAGTATCTAATTGACCCGCCATTTCAGTTAACTGTTCTCCAGTTTCTGTAATCATGGTGGTCGTGCTGGTCAAATCATCACCTTTCTGCTTGATGGTGTCGATGTCCTTATTCACAGCAGTAATATTGGTCGTGATTTCCCTTGCAGCCATGGCAGCTTGCGAAACATTGTTGACAACATCTGTCATTCCAGATGTAGCACTACCAATATTACCAGCAATATCCTGTGTTGTGACATTCTGCTCTTCAACTGCAGTTGCTATTGTGTTGACAATATCATTCACCCGATCAATGACAGCTGTGATGGATGCAATCTCATCAACAGTGCTGTCTGTACCCGCTTGAATAGCTTCGATTTTGTGACTGATATCTGCAGTTGCATTATTCGTCTGACTGGCTAATTCTTTTACTTCGTTGGCAACAACAGCAAAACCTTTCCCGGCTTCACCGGCTCTGGCCGCTTCTATCGTTGCATTAAGCGCTAAGAGTTTAGTCTGTTCAGCGATCTCGATGATTGTGTCAGTAACCTTGCTGATTTCCTTAGCGGCAGACCCAAGGTTATCCACTTTAGATGAAGCCGAAGCTACATTCTGCACGGCTTCTGCAGTAATCTCGCGTGCCTGTTCTGCATTCTGAGCTATCTCGCTGACGGTTGATGTCATCTCCTCTGTAGCACCTGCAACAGAGTTCAGGTTGTCCTGAGATGACTGGGAAGTAGTGGCAATGGATTCCATATTGGTACTCATCTGTTCAGCTGCAGCGGCTACCATATTGGATTGTTCAGAAATGTTTGCTGAACTTTCTGATACATCTTTAGCTACATACCCCAGTTCATGAACAATGGAAGCAAGTTGTTGTGTCCCACTCTGTACACCACTTTGAATCTCACGCTGATTTTCAGCTTCCTTTTCCAGGTTGCCCACAAAACTGTTGAACCATTTTGAAAGTGCCCCAACTTCATCATGATTCTGAATAATCAAGCGTTTTGAGAGATCAGCATCTCCAGTTGCAATTTCCTTCATGAACTTTGCTGCAATGGTGATGGGTTTAGTAATGCGTTTACCCAACATAAAGGCTATGGCTACCATTACAGCAACGATCAAGAGACCGGTCACGAGTGTGCTTCTTACAATACTGGTTACAGCCTCTGAAACTTCATTTCTAGCTGAATCATAATCATCCACATAGGTCCCAGCACCAATGACCCAATCCCAGGGTTCATAGTAAACCAACCCTGCAATTTTCATCCGAGATTCTGATTCACCCTTATTTTGCCAGGGGTAATATTCATAATCGACCTGACCCTTTTCCAGAACGACAGCCTTCTTGATCATATCATCGATAAATAACCGGCCTGTTGCATCTTTGGCTCCAACAATATTCTCACCATCACGAGCTCCACCTTTAGAGACGATGTAATCACCGCGGATACTTCCGGACCCCCCCAGAACGAATACGTAACCGCTTTTTCCAACTAAAATGTCATAGATGGGATTACGCAGGGATTGAATGGCTTCCTGTTTGATGCCAACATAAAGAATTCCAATGATATCACCGGCTGCGTTTTTGATGGGCTCATAGGCTGTGAGATACCATGCATTCACTACATAAGCACGTCCCCTGAAGGTTTCACCACGCATGACGGTTGAGATTACGGGATTAGGCTTGCCATCAGGGTTTGTGGCTGGAATGAAAGTGCCAATTGCACGTTTTCCATCGAGTTTTTCAACATTTGTTGCAATGCGCAACATATCTCCAGCTTCATTCATACGCTGAAAAATGGTGCATGTCCCACCCACCAGGTCCTGAACCGCATCCACTACTGGTGTGACTTGATCAAACTCCTTGTTGGGTTGAATTCTATTTGGACCCAGGTAAAAGCGAGGTAAAGACAATTCACTGGCAGCTTTCGTATACTGATTGATAGCTGGCCAGGTCTGAGTATAGCGGGTTGAGGTATAGACACGTCCGGCTTCATTCAATACTTTGCGCGCAACGTTTAAATCGCTATTCAACTTGGTTTGAATCGCCTCATTCGTCGCTTCACACATACCATAAACATCCTTACTGATTCTGGCAGTGGACTCTTTTATAAGGACGTTGATTTCTTCCTGGACATGATCCTCGGTGCTGGATTTTCTCATTAAGGTATTGAAGCTCAATGTTCCTGCTGTTAACAAGGTGGCAAGAACAGTTAGCGCAATAATCTTTTGCGTTAATGTGAGTTTATTGAGTAAGCCTACAGATTTGTCTTTTTTACCCATAATTATCTCCTTTTTTTCCCACCCGGTTTACCCCCAAGCGTCTACCTCAGACGCTGATTTGAATATTAATTGTTTAGCTGATTTGCCATTTCGGTTAATTGACTGCCAGTGTCAGTGATCATAACCGTTGTATTCTTCAGGTCCTGACCCGTTTGTTTGACACTTCCAATATCAATGTTCACCTGAGCAATGTTACTGGCAATTTCCTGGGAAGCTTGAGCTGCCTGGGTCACGTTATTCACTACATCAGTCATTCCACTGGTGGCAAGTCCTATGTTACCGGCAATATCTTGTGTGGTAACATTTTGCTCTTCCACAGCAGTAGCTATTGTATTTACAATATCATTCACCTTGTTAATTACCGATGTGATTGAAGCAATTTCAGTCACTGTACCATCAGTACCAGCTTGAATGGCTTCGATTTTATGGCTGATATCTGCCGTAGCATCATTGGTTTGTTTGGCAAGCTCTTTTACTTCATTGGCGACGACTGCAAATCCTTTTCCTGCCTCCCCTGCACGGGCGGCTTCAATGGTAGCATTGAGGGCTAAAAGCTTTGTCTGTTCTGCGATTTCGATAATGGTGTCAGTCACCTTGCTGATTTCTTTTGCAGCAGTCCCCAGATGATTCACACGGTCTGAGGCGGCGGCTACATTTTGTACCGCTTCAGCTGTTATCTCTCGGGCTTGCTCAGCATTCTGGGCAATCTCGCTAACGGTTGATGTCATTTCCTCAGTAGCACCTGCTACGGAATTCATATTATCCTGAGAAGTTTGTGAGGACTGAGCAATGGTATCCATATTCGTGCTCATCTCTTCTGCAGCTGAGGCAACCATATTCGACTGGTCAGCAATGCTGTTTGATTTATCTCCCATGAGATTGGTGAGATCCTGGAGCGTGGTGTTGACCATATTCAGACTCTCAGTGCTCTCTTTTACCTGATTTTGAACTGTTGTTTGCGCGGCTTTAGATGAGGATAGATTTGTGACAAGCCCGTTGAACCCATCTGTTAATTGTCCTAATTCATCGATAGAGTAGACGGGAAGCTGTACTGTCAAATCACCAGCTGTTACCTTTTGCATGCCTGCCTGCAATGCTTGCACGGGTTTGGTCAGTGATTTTATGATAAGGAAGGAAGCACCAATAAGAAGTGCGCCACCAAAAAACAGATATAGGTACATGACGGTATTGTTTGTGCTGGTTAATGACCGGATCAATTCAGTAGCATCTGCCATATTGTTTTGCAGAATGGTTTCAATTTTATCGACTGCATCCATGTAGACTTCATAAGATTCATCAAAGGCAACATCGCCCAGTTCGTTATCACTACCTTTAGACGCATAACGTGTCTCAGCAGCTTTCTGAAAATCACCAAGGATGACCATGCTTTCAGCCACCAGTTTCTGGGCTTCAGGTGTATCAGTCGCTATAAAGGTACCCTCTTCATTGCTGGCTCCCTTTTGAATGGCTTCCAGGTACCAGTTGCACTCAGCTAGAAGTTCCCAGACGATGTCAATACTTTCTTCAGCATCGCCTGCCATAATTTCTTCAAACACCAGATGTGCAGTGGTTGCCATTAGTTTTGCTTCCATGCATGCATCAATGAGTGGTGCTTCATGGGTCGCTGCTTCAATTCCTGAATCACTTATCTGCCCTGCCAGATAGAGGCTAATCAACACCATAGAAATAGACATCACCAAGATGAATCCCATAGAGGATATCATTTTCAGCTTTATACCCATATCGTTAAACCATTTCATCGTGAACCCCATTCATCCTTTTCATTCTTCACAGCATAAAAACTATCCAACAGATCAGAATCCCAGTTGAGATATGATGTGCTCATCCTGGACCCTCATTAAGTCAGAATGATCCAGCCTCAATTCTGATAAATTGAATGTCATAAAGCTTATTTTCTGTCATCCAGAGATAGCAAATTGTGTATGTCCAGAATAGTGATCAGAGATTTTTCCGTCTTCAGGACGCCTGTAAAATATTCGCCAGTGACACCAGAGACATTTGAGGGGGGAGGTTCAATGAGTTGAGGGTCTGCCAGAACAATATCGTCTATTCTGTCAACAAGTAGTCCAATATTTTCACCTTGAGACTCAACAATGACAATACGCATGTTCTCGTTGATTTCCTCTGCAGGCATTCCAAATTTCTGCCTCAAATCGATAACGGTTACGATTTCACCACGGAGGTTAATGATGCCACGGACATAGTCTGGTGATCCATAAGCCTTTGTAATATCAATGTGTTTGTTGATTTCCTGTACATCAGAAATATCAAGACCGCATGATAGGTCTGCTACTTGAAAGATGGTCAGTTCTTGGGCGCTGGTGCTTTGTGCTTTCTTCATAGTATGCTCACTATTTGTTTACTTGAAAGTTTGCTGTTAATGAATAATTCATCTGATTCTCAGATCACGATGTAGGTGCTTTACGACCATGGGTGAGGTAATGTTGAATTCTCTCAACAAGTTGCTCACGATCCAGTTTGATCAGGTATTCATCCAGCCCTGCTTCGAACCCCCGCTGCTCAGCAAGCTCCCCTGCAACGGATGTACACGCAAGAATTGGCAGGGCATCCAGATCAGGATTTTGTCTTAGCTGTTTGGTCATCTCCACTCCATCCATATTGGGCATCTCGATATCTGTAAGTATCAGTCCAATTTCATGCTTGTGTTCTTCAAAAACCTGCAATCCATCTACACCATCCTCAGCTTCCAGAATATCCCAGCCGGCATCATTGAGTACTGACTTGAAATGGCTTCTGAAAAATTCAGAATCTTCAACAACCAGGATAAGGGATTTTTCTTGAGAAGGTGCTTCAGCGGCTTCCGGAGTGACGGCAACCTGTTGGGTAGCTGGGGCTTCTTCAGGCTCTGCTGTGACCAAACCATATAGGTCTAGTAGCATCGTCGTCTGTTCCATGATTCTCGCGGATCCCAGGATACCTCTTTGTCTGAATGTTTTGTTATCAATTTCGACAGAAATATCTATGGCATCTTCGATTCCAGATACCATGATACCAACCTCGCGACCACCCTGTTGGAATACAATTACATAGGGCCATTCAGTTTCTTCAATGGCACCCACATTAGCAGTGTCTTCAATTCTGAAAAGCAGCAGATTTGAACCACGATATTTGATTGATAATTGACCACCAGGTGCTTCGATTTCACTTTTGTGAATTTTTTCAATACGAGAAATAAGACCCAATGGAATTGCAAAGAATTCAGTGGCTGCATTTCGGACAATGAGCAAGGATTGAGCATGCTTATTACTGGCAACCTTTTTGGCAATAATTTTGTCTTTTGCATCATCCTTCACAGATCTCAATGACATAATATTACTGATACCAACAATATCCAGAATCAGGGCTGATTTACCGTCACCCAGAATGGTAGCTCCGGCGTACGCCTTTACATCACGTAGATGATATCCGAGAGGTTTTACAACAATTTCTTCAGAGTCAAGTAAGGCATCTACGACGACACCGTAATTGATATCGCCTGCATTCACGACAATGATGTTTACAGCACTATCACTGGATGCGCGTCGTCCATCTTCATTGGCTCGTTTTTCCTCTTCCGTGAGAGTCTCACTATCATCATCAATATAATCTTCAACTGATTTTGATCGTCGGTCGTGGATAATTTCACGTTTGTCTTCTCTTAGCTCACCTGAAGCATCTTTGAACATTTTAGGCATGCCCAGTACTTCATTCAAGCGGAGTAGGGGCAAAAGTTCATTTCTTAGACGAATCACACTGGCGTTATCTACTTTTTCAATCCGAGATTTCACCTGCTCTGGTGGAATCCTGACCAACTCAACAAGGTTGACCTGAGGAATGGTAAATCGCTCATTGCCGGCGGCTGCGATTAGGCTGGGAATAATGGCCAGGGTTAAGGGCAATTTGATTCTAATGGTGGTGCCAATCCCAACACTGGAATCGATATCAATTGTACCACCCAGCTTGGTGAGGTTTGAGTTGACCACATCCATGCCTACGCCACGACCTGAGATGTCTGTGACTTCCTTGGCCAGAGAGAACCCTGGTTTCAGGATCAGTTTTACCAGCTCATTGTCTGACATCTCATTGAGTTCATTTTCAGTAAACCAACCCTTTTCAAGGGCTTTGGCTGCAATGCGCTTGGGGTCAATACCACCGCCATCATCCATAATTTCAATGATGACTTGACCAGCTTCATGATACGCATTCAACTTGAGGTGTGCTGGCAGAGACTTTCCAGCCTGGCGTCTGATATCTGGCATCTCGATACCATGATCCACGGAATTTCTCACCAGGTGGGTCATGGGATCTGAGATAGATTCAATAATTGTTTTATCCAGTTCTACATCTTTGCCTGCGATTTCAAGGTCAATTTCTTTCCCAAGATCTTTGGACATATCATGGACAATACGTTTGTATTTGTTGAAGACAGTCCCGATGGGCTGCATTCGAGTATTCATGATGGCAGCCTGGATTTCTGAGGTCACGAGATCCACGCGCTGACTGGCTTTCTCTATCTGGTCCTCATCCTTGCTTCCAATAGATTGTATTAACTGATTGCGAGTTAAAACCAGCTCACCAGCCAGAGTCATAAGCTCATCCAGAACAGTAATATTAACACGTAGGCTACCTGCTTGAACATTAGCTGATTTGACGGGTGCAGCCTTTTTCGTTTTCGCTGGAGCTGTCTCTGCCTTTGCGGCTTTCTTCTTCGGGGCAGGTTTGGCTTCAACAACTGGTTCGGGAGTTGGTGCAGCTGCTTCAACCGGACCCCCCACCACTTCTGGAGTTTCTTCGCTTGAGATGCCGTGTAATACGTTATTTGCATCAAGTTGGTAGATGCGTTCAGATGGTAGCTCCATGATGGAATCAATAATGTCAGGACCAACAATGGAGGCGAAAAAGACACTCATGGGTAGAATGATATCTTCTCCCATGGTCTCCAATGTTCCCACGGCTTCAGGATTGAGGTATTGCTCTATAATGGTACCAGTGTCCTCAAGCTCCTTAACGAAAGCCAGAAAATTGCGACCCTTGTGTTCAATATCACGAACCAGGTCGAAAGTGGCATAATAAATTTCATTACCACCTTTTTTGTACTGGTCCAGATCCAGAGTAGAGACTTTGAGCGATTCATCAGTGTCAGGAATTTTGATTTCAATCATATCATCACTGGTAACCTCGGGCACCTCACCATCATTGGTCAAACTGGCTTCCAGCTGCTTCAGGATGTCTTCAATTTCGATGTCATTGCTGTTAACAGCATTATCCAGTAAATGGGAGAGTCTGTCGGTCCCGGCCAGGAGCACACTAATTATGTCTCCAGTTGGCATCAATTCCCGATTACGAATCAGGTTGAGCATATTTTCCATTTTGTGGGCCAGCTCTTTGATATTGTCGAGACCGACAAATCCAGCTCCACCCTTAATTGAATGAATAGCTCTAAATACTTTATTCACCAGATCATCATCGATGTCCTCACCTGCTTCCTCGATATCAAGGAAATCAGTTTCTAAACCTCCAATATTGTCAAGAGATTCTTCGAGAAATAATTCTAGAATTTCATCGTTTTCAATGGGAGTCACTTTTACCTCCGAACCATTTAATTATGCTCAATCATCCCACTGGTAGTGACAACAGGGTCCTGTCTTTGCCGTTCCAGGGGTTTTTGAAAATGAATATTGCCCAGAACAATGAATCTGTTGGGCGATAGGGTATTTAATTTGGGATATTTTCATGAGAATCACATCGTGTGATCATGTCAACTGACATTCAAAAACTCTATGATCCTCATATTCGAAAAGAGTTGGGTCAAATCATTTGATAAATTTACTATACTAAATTCACCATCAGATTGTCGTACAGAATTTCGAGTAGCAACCAGGACTCCGATTCCCAGTGAATCGATCATACTCACTTTTTCCAGATCCAGGGTTATTTGTACCTTGCCACTTTTAATCAACTCAGAAAATTCCTTCTTCAGATCGTGAGTTGCGTTGCCAACGATATCTGATTCAGGTGCGATGACGATGGGCGTCGTGCTCATGGTGTTTTCTCCAACTTTTTCTTCTCTTTGTCAAGATCGATATCCATTCCGATTGGCTGAAATGATATCCTATAATCACCTATTATTTTCAAACTACATGCCACAGACAAACTCAAGTAGCTGGTTTGAATTCATAGCCATATATATCATGATCGGCGTTCGATCAGATATCTTGAATTTTCATTTCATAAATTCGCTTGAAAAATCGGGTCTCTGAAGCTTTTGAGTGAGGGCGTGATCTGAACGAAAAAATGCAAATGTCACGAGAAGGAGAATTTGAATGTCAAAATCAATTTCGATATTTTGCGAGTCTAATATACTCGAAATTAAGTAAATTTTACCATCCCTCAGGAAAAATATTCCTAAGGCATATACTATTAATGACTTAGCTGTATGGTCAATTTATTGAGGTTGGTTTTCAAGGGGGTCAGTGTGAGCGAATCGCTCATACTAAAGCTTAGATATCGTCCTTTTTTACTTCCAGACCCACGATGGACATATCGTCTGTCATCGGTGAAAGCCCATTCCATTTGAGAGCAGAGACAGCCAGATTATCAATAGAATCTCGCAGGTTAAGCACAGTTTGATTCTGCTTCAGGATTCGTTTGAGTCGATCCATCCCAAACTGCTCTTCATACTTGTTGGTTGATTCAGCAATACCATCTGAAAAGAAGTACAATCTGTCTCCGGGGTACAGTTGAATGGTTTTCTCTTCAAAAACCGCATCAGGCATAAATCCGATGGGCATACCGGTGGATGGGTATGAGGTGACTTCACCTGAGTCTGCAGTAACAACTGGTCCTGGGTGGCCAGCAGAGGAATAACTCACTACCATCGATTCCAGATCCAATATCCCATATATCAATGTAAAGTATTGCCCGATAATATCATCCATGGGAAATTGTTGATTCAATCTGGATGCAACAACTGAGGGCTTGCGTATTTCGTATCCCTCGTCATCACCCCTGGTACTTCGAAAAAGGAGGGAGTTGGGACGATCTGCTGAAAGTGTATGAATGAGGGTCATCGCCAGGAGGGCTGCTGCAACACCATGTCCGCTCACATCCAAAAGAAAAAATCCTACACGAGTTTCATCTAGAGGTATCACATTAAGGGCATCTCCAGCCAGTTCATCGCAGGAGAGTAAACCCCACTCAAAGCTGACATTTTCGAATACAGGGACCAGATGTGGTAAGAATGACTGTTGGATGCGGGCTGCCACAGCCATATCCTGTTTCATCTGCATGTTTGCAAATTCAAGGCTGTCATTTCTTTCACGAAGTTCATCTTCAAGCGTAAGAATCCTTTTTGCTGCGATGATTCGGGCGTGCAGTTCAGCACTTTCAACAGGTTTGACGATATAGTCATCTGCCCCAGCCTCAACCCCGGAAATCAGATCATCACCATCTTGCTTGGCAGAAATAAGGATGATATATGTTTTGGCAACACTACTGGTCTCTCGAATTTTGCGAATGAGTTGGATGCCATCCATACGAGGCATAATCCAATCGACCAGAGCCAGGTCATGTTGGTATAATTGGTAGAGATCATAGGCTTTAGCTCCATCTTCAGCCAAATCAACATCATACCCCCAACCCGTGAGCTTAAGCTTAAGCCATGTCCTGATCGTCAAATCATCTTCTGCGACAAGAATTCGCAAATTCGCTCCTCTGTATTGAACTGATTTCTTGAGACAATATAATCAGTCCGGATCAATTTGGGTGTACAATTCATCCTGCGAATGATTCAACGGAATTCAGATAATTGCATAGGGTTCGAGTGGCGCAACCATCAAATTTGAGATCCCACCTCCTAATTGTTTCACTTTTATTCCGAGGATCACAACAATCATCGAATGACTCTTGTGATGTTCATCCTACTTGTCTTGATAATCGATGCAATTGTGGAAAACTTAAACATTTCCAAGGATATCCAATATGCCAGGCAGAAGGATTGTGAGCGAGCTATATCAAATCGACATGGGAGTATGTAAAATCGATATAAATGTTTTGAATTTACTCTAAATTATAAACTCAAAAACAGATGTAACATAAATATAATTAATACACTACCCGATAGTTGCGAAGGGTGGCATGGGATTGGTTTGTTGGACACCGACGATAAATGTTTTACATGCGAATACCATTTATCGATTCGTGAGACCGATTACCGAATGTTCACGTTAAAACATATAGAAGGAGAGTAAATCATGGAAACTTTTATGAAACGTAGCTCAAACATAATCATCTTAGCACTCATTCTCGGATTATCCTCAGGATTGATGGCACAATCAACGGTTAGTAGTGATATCCACCTCGTGAAAGGTAAAAAGTATTCAAAACCTGTCTCTACGGTCAGTGGAGATATTGTCATTGGGAACGGAACCATTGTTCGGGCGAACATTTCTGCTGTGAGCGGAGACATTGAAATTGGATCCAAAGCTCATGTCGAAAACATCAATGCAGTGAGTGGAGATATTTCCCTGGGAAAAGCGGCTAAGGCCGGGGAGCTGGAAACAGTCAGTGGAGACATTCATCTCTATGAAAAGTCAGATGTCAAGGGCTCGATTGAAACTGTGAGCGGTGATATCAATATGGATTCTGGATCTGAAGTGAAAATAAACATTGAAACTGTCAGTGGTGATATTGAACTCGATGATTCACGCCTGGGTGGGACGCTGGAAACTGTTTCTGGGGATATTTCTCTGTTTAATGGATCCATCATTGATGGTGACATTAGAATTGATAGAAAGAGCAATGCAATATTTAGTCATCCAGGAAAATTAAAGATAATTATTGATATGAATTCAGTGGTTAAGGGATCAATTCTGGTCAAGGAACCAGATTCAAATGTGATAGTGTACCTGGCTAACGGCGGCAAGGTGCGAGGTAAAATCGAAAACGCCGAGGTCAGAGAACAGTAGAAAAATGGTTCTGACCTGGGTTGAAGGGAATGAATACAAATGAAATATACACGTTTGCTAATATTATTAATCCTTGTTTGGATACCAGCTTTGACATTAGGATCTCCGCAGGTAAAAACAGACAGGCAAGAGCGCACTATTTCAGCTGTACAAATCAATGGGTCAAGAATTGTTATAGATGGTCGTCTCGATGATAAAATCTGGGAATCTGCTCCAAGGCAGGGTGATTTTATCCAAAGGAATCCTGATGATGGCTCAAAAGGAACCCAGGATACTGATTTCGCCGTTTGCTATGATTCAGATGTTTTATATGTAGGAATCAGAGCGTATGATGACCAACCTCATCTTATTGACGGGATTTTGACACGTCGGGATGAGTCCTCACCTTCAGATTGGCTATACATTTCCATAGATAGCTACCACGATCACCGAACTGCCTTCGAGTTCGGTTTAAATGCTGCCGGGGTAAAACAGGATTTAAGACGCTTCGATGACACCAATGCAGATTTTGATTGGAATGCTGTTTGGGAGGGTGCTGTAAATATCGATGATCAAGGCTGGTCAGCAGAGTTTGCAATTCCATTCAGAGAATTACGATTTAATGGTTCTGAAGAACTGGTCTGGGGTTTTAATGTCTACCGCGAGTTTCCACGAAATGACAACGAACTGGCACTTTGGAGCCATTGGTCCCATGAGGAAACAGGTTTTGTTTCAAATTATGGTGAACTCACCGGACTGACAAACATAGAACCCGTTCAACCCTTCTATTTCACACCCTTTGTGCTGGGAAGTTCAGCCATAAATGATTCTAGTACTCATCTTTTGAGAGAATATGAACAAGTAGCCAATTTTGGATTGGATATCAGAAAAAGTTTTGATCTGGGATTGACATTCAGTGGTACAATCAATCCAGATTTTGGCCAGGTTGAGGCTGACCCCGCAGAATTTAACCTGACAGAATTTGAGAGCTATTTTCGGGAGAAAAGACCCTTCTTTATGGAAGGCGGCAACATACTCAACTTCTCACTTGGTTTTGGGGATGGGGACAATTCATCGAATACACTATTTTACTCGCGGCGCATAGGGCGAGCTCCCCAGGGGCGGGCTCTTTCCGATGGCTCAAGTGTGGAGCGGATTGATGTAACTGAATCCACAAGAATTCTGGCAGCTGGTAAAGTGACAGGTAAATTGGAGAATGGACTATCCCTTGGACTGATGACAGCTGCAACAGCTGAAGAAAAGGCAGTTATTAAATATGTTGATGGACATGAATCATCCAATGTGATTGAGCCCGCAACCACCTATTTGCTAACCCGCGTACAGCAGGATTATCGAGAAGGATTGACCACCCTGGGTGGGATATTCACATCCACCAATCGTTCACTGGATAGCACAGGAATGGAATACCTCAGGGAGAATGCTTACACAGGTGGTATTGATTTTAATCATCGATCTGATGATAGAATGTACTCCATTGAGTCGGCGATTGCATTCAGCCATGTAACTGGTAGCGAAGATGCAATCCTGAGGACCCAACTCCACCCTTCCCGCTATTTCCAACGACCAGATGCACCCCACTTGTCTGTTGATTCCAGTGCGACTTCACTCTCTGGTGTAGGGGGTAAATTTATTGTGGGGCGGTCAGATGGAAAATGGAACACCTTTGTCGGACTTATTGGAACCAGTCCGGGATTAGAGGTCAATGACCTGGGATTCATGCGAGGTGTAGATAATATCAACGAATTTGTCTGGATTGGTTATCGTCACTGGGAGCCAGGCGATATCTTTCTGAATTACAGTTTTAACCTTAATCAGTGGGCAAATTGGACCTTTGGGGGTGAATCCAAGGGTTTTGGTGGAAACTTTAATGGAAATGCTACCCTCAAGAATAATTGGAGCGTTGGAGGAGGAATGAACCTCAACAAGGGAGGGATTGTACCTTTCCATTTACATGGTGGTCCCTCTATACAAAGCTCGAACAACATGAGTACCTGGATGCACATCAATACCGATCACCGCCGCAATCTAAGTGCAGGTGGATCAGGTCACTATTTTTACAGCACAGATGATGTGCACAGCATGAATCTTTCGCCTTCTCTGACCTGGAGACCGAGAAAAAATGTCTCTCTTTCACTGGGTCCTGATTTTCATTTTTTGGATGATACCTGGGCATGGATTACCACACTCCAGGATACCACGAATCAGCCTCACTACATATTCTCAGGCTTAAAACTAGCCCAAACAACACTCACCTTCCGGGCGGATATCACACTTAGCACCACCCTGTCACTTCAGGCGTATGCACAGGCGTTTATTACAGGTGCAGACTTTTTTGATTTTAGAGAAGTGGATGATCACACGGCGAGTGATTTTGGACAACGGTTTGCGACCTTGCCAAGCCAGGGTCTTTCATTTACAAGTTGGGGTGCACTCAATGGAGTCGATATTGACCAAGATGGAATTGTCGATTACTCACCAACACCTGGCCAGGGAGTCTATTCAGACTTCAACTACAGTCAGCTAACATCGAATGTTGTCTTGAGATGGGAATACTCAACCGGATCCGTCATGTATGTTGTCTGGTCCCGAGGTGCAGAAGGTTATCAGCCTCAATGGAAGTTTGAACCGACGGAAGATCGTGAGTCATTGATGGATCTCGATGCTGATAATATCTTCTTGATTAAGATCAACAAACTACTCAATATCTAATTGTTGATCACTCCAACCGAATGACTTATTGAGGTAGGACACAGCTGATTTTCAGTTTGGTGAAACTATATAGAATTCTGTTTGTGGAGGTCTGATTACTTCCTGAAGTGCAAAGCAGGACCTAATTGGTTGTTCATACCCTCTTCCGTCAGTGGTGCATGATTCTCTCAGTTGCTTATCCAATATTAATTCATTGATTGTGCTGCAACCTACTCGAATATTAATTACTTAATTAATACTATTTCCAGTCGAACATGAAGGCAGAGGGATGTAAGACAATACTTCCTGGACTGTTCGATTTTTATAGCGGTCAGGGGTGAAAATGATTATCGTCCAGCTTATATGACCCAAAATAGGAAATATATCAACCTGTAGCAAAATGAACATCCCCAAAAAAATACTCATTCCATCCATTTTGTTTTTGATTGTGCTATTTGTCGGGCAATTGGGCATCCACTATGTGCTGCTACAAGAGAATGAAAAATTGTATATCAAGACTCAAGTTACGGCTGAACAGGTGGGTATCAGATTAAACGATTTCCTGCACACCAGGATAACTCGTCTGGATTATTTCAGGGAGAGGATGGAAGATGGT
Organism: Fidelibacterota bacterium; assembly: GCA_016844945.1. GTDB lineage: Bacteria > Fidelibacterota > UBA8477 > UBA8477 > JABMPR01 > JABMPR01. Next base: position 59,564 of record JAERTJ010000100.1, read on the forward strand.
CCTGCACTAAGTGAGAGTGAATTCAGAACCCGAGCTCTGCTGATTCAGCATGAACTCCCTGGATTTCAGGCCATTAATTGGATTGATGAGGATGGTATTATTCAATGGGTGACCCCTTTGAGCACGAACCTGGCGGTCGTTGGGGTCAATCTTGTCGAAAAAGCCGCGAAGGGTGCTGCAGAGGTATTTTCTAGATCTTTGATCTATCAGATTGATACAGCCACACCTCGTATTGAGCTGGTTCAGGGGGGGAGCGGTTTTGCTACCTATCTTCCCATAGTCATTGATGACAAAACGGTGGGATTCATTAATGGTGTTTTCAGAACTCATGAGCTGATTTCTCAATGTTTTGGGAATACGGTTAAAGATTTTAATTATGAAGTTATCCTTTCTGGACAACGCGTTTTCCTGCGAGGTGAAGACAACAATTTCCACGAGCCCATTGCCGTAGGTCGACACAATTTTAACATCCTTGGCCAGTCCTGGGAGCTACAAGTCGTACCTGGCTCAACTAAGGACGGGACGGCAAGCTTTATGCGCATCCTATCAAGGGCTATTTCAGTCATATTGGGTCTGTTTATTGCAGCCTTCACCTATTTTAAAATGAGATCCAGTGAAGAGTTAAACCGAGCCCACAAAATTGTGGAAAATTCCGAATCAAAATTTCGGACCATCTTTGATAAGTCTCCAGCCTGTTTACTGAGATTTGGATCCAAAGGCGTAATCACAGACTGGAACCTGGAAGCGGCTTCCCTGTTTGGCTTTGAGTTCCCACCACAAATCGGGCGCAATGTTTACGAAATTGATCACTTGAAACCAATAGTTCCGGCTATTGAAAAGGCCCTCGGTGGTGAAAATTCAGCGTATGCTGGCTTTCTTGAATTGCAAGGGCGAAAAATTGAGGTGGATGCCGCTTTTGAGACCATTCTGTCAGGCTCTGATCAATTCGAGGGAGGCATCATACTTCTCAAGGATGTGACTGAAGAAAAGCGAACTCTTCGAGCTAAAGAAGTGATGTACGAGATTAGTGAACTCACCAATAGAATTAAAGATTTACCACGGCTATTTGAAGCTATCCAGAAGAGCTTGTCCAGAATACTGGATACGCGGAATTTTTATGTCTCACTCTACAATGAAAAGACGGATGAATTCTACTATCCCTACTACAATGATGAATTCGATTCTGCTCCACCAGAACCTGTAAAAGGTGAACGGGGTATATCTGCATATGTGGTTAAAAATGCAGTCCCCATTCTGCTCGAGAGAGAAGAAATATATGCCCTGAACAGTGAGGGCAAAATCGACCTCTTGGGCACACCTTCTGAGCAGTGGCTTGGATGTCCATTGATTGTTGAAGGCAAGCCAATCGGAATCATGGCCGTTCAAAGCTATTCTAAAGATATTGTGTACGATGGAAGTGATATGGGTATGCTGAGTTTTGTCTCAGATCAGATTGCCCTAACCATAAAAATTAATATTGAGGATGAAAAGCTTCGGAAATCAGAGGCTATGCATCGTGAACTCACCCAACAACTGAGTGACTCAAACAATATAAAAACTCTCTTACTCGATATCCTTTCCCATGACTTAAAAAACCCTGCAGGAGTAATCTCGAGTATCTCGGAAATCCTTACCATGGAAGAGGATGCTAGCGAGGAAATCCTACTCATCAAGGATAGCTCAGATGCATTACTCAAAGTGATTGAGAACACCACTGCTATCGCTCGAATTACGCTGGGTGAGGCTATCTCAATGGAGGAAGTTGACCTCAGTCAGCAGGCTATGAGTGTTGCCACAGAATTTAAACCAAGCTTTGATAGCATAGGTAAAGCCCTTGAGATAAATATTACACCGTCCATTTGTTATAAAGCAAATCCAATTATTTCTGAGGTTTTTAGAAACTATTTGAGTAACGCATTGAAGTATGCGCCCGATGGAAAAAAGGTTGTCGTGACCCTTGAAGGCAGTGAGGATGGCATTATCTTCTATGTCGAAGATTCAGGTCCTCCCATCAGTAGTGAGGATAGAATTGCTATCTTCCAACGCAGTGTGCAGTTAGAGAATGGTAAAATGAGAGGATCTGGGTTGGGACTGGCTATTGTAAAACGGATTGCAGAAGTACATGGAGCCACTGTCGGTGTAGACCCAGAAAGCACTGTTGGAAATAAGTTCTATATCAGTTTTCCCAATTTAGATCTGCCAAGTCAGCAGAAAAATGAAACAAGAGAGGTCTAGCATAACATGAGTGATCAAAGGACCGTTTTAGTTGTTGAAGATGATTTTGCTTCAAGACAGTATCTGCTTCTGTTATTGAAAAAACTTGAGTATCAATCTCATGCAGCAGAAACCGGTGAGCAGGCTCTTGAAATGATGAAGGATAAAAATGCTGATATCATGCTCCTGGATATTGCCCTCGGACCAGGCATTAGTGGCCTGGAGCTTGGAGCTACCTTAAAGCAAGAAGATCGATTCCAGAATGTTCCCATGGTGGCAGTGACTGCCTTCTCCAAGGACAAACTTCACACCCTGCATGAAGCTGGATTTTCGGACTATATGTCCAAACCTTATACCATCGTTCAGCTAAAACAGATGTTGGAGAAATACCTGACCTAAACTGGTACGCTATACACAACAAATAGATATTAAATAGCAGGTTCAGAGTCTATTATATCACATGAAAATTAATGATATCTTAAATAATGCAAAAGATCCATTTGTAAGCTTCGAAATTATTCCACCCGCACGTGGCAGAAGTGCCAGAGAAATATACGAGATCATCGATGAACTCATCGAATTTAAGCCCCCTTTTATTGATGTGACCAGCCATGCAGCTGACTCATATTTTGTTGAAGAGAGTAACGGGACATTCACCCGACATATAAAACGAAAACGCCCAGGAACCATTGGGCTTTGTGCCGCCATAAAATACCGGTATAAGCTTGAGGCTGTTCCACATCTTCTATGCCAGGGATTTAATAAACAGGAAACTGAGGATGCTCTCATCGAGCTTAACTATCTGGGTATTGACAATGTTTTAGCCATACGTGGTGATCAGGTCCAGCATCAGAAAGCCCATGCGATTGGTAGGGAAGCCAATGAGCATGCTCTGGATTTAGTCAAGCAGATCAGCAATATGAATCGTGGTAAATATCAGGAGGATATCCTTGATGCGGATGAATCTGACTTTTGCATTGGAGTAGGGGGGTATCCCGAAAAACATCCCGATTCTCCAAGTAAGGCAGCAGACATACGCTATCTGAAGAAAAAGGTAGATGCTGGCGCTCAATACATTGTTACACAGATGTTTTTCGATAACGAGGACTTCTTCAGTTTTGTGGACCAGTGCCGTGCTGAAGGTATCAATGTTCCCATTATACCGGGCTTGAAAATGATTACCCGGAAAACTCAATTGAATAGTTTGCCGCATGCCTTTTCGGTAAATATCCCTGATGATCTTGTCACAGCTCTGGAGAAGGCTGAAAGCGCCCGGGAAAGAACTGCTATAGGTGTCGAACATGCCACAAAACAATGCCAGGATCTCCTGGACCGAGGCGTGGATAGTATACACTTTTATGTGATGCAGGATACCCGTCTGGTCAAACAGGTGATGAGGTCGCTTAAGCTGGGTTAAGGTACCATTTTCAGGCGCATTTCACCATTTTTAAAACACTTTGGCTTCCCATGTAGTGAGACGCATGCTTCACCGTTTTCATTGATTCCCAGGAACTGACCTTTAAAGGATTTATCTTCCGATACCCACTCAACTGGTTCATTGATTCTATAGGCATGACGATTCCATATCGCAGCCAACTTTGCTCCCTGGTTCAGTTTGGAAAAATTTACAAAAAAATCATGTGTGAACTGGGTAGCAATTTCATCTCTGTTCAGGGATTTACAGCCCTGCAGGAATAATGATGTTGCAGAATCCTGAAGTTCTGAAGGAAAGTCGTCTATTTGGTGCATGAGGTTTAATCCAACACCTATGATTGCTGAACTGGGGGTTGCGCCCTGCCATTGGATCTCTGTCAAGATTCCACCACACTTTTCGCCGTTGATTAATAGGTCATTTGGCCACTTCAATTGAACCATAGGGTCCACGATCTTCTGAAGCGCTTGCTGTAGAACAATCCCGGTGTATATGGATAGCAGGTTTAAGTCTGTGGAGAGATTTTGGGGTCTTCCTAAAAGCAAGGACATCCAAAGGCCGAGATCAGCTTGAGAATCCCAATGACGACCATGTTGTCCCTTACCAGCCGTTTGTTCGTCACTAATGAGTAGTACATTCTTATTTAAAAAATCAGTACGCCGTCTTCGAACTTCCAGATTCGTGGAATCAACACTCCACAGGCAAATGGTCTGGTCTAAATCAGGGTGAGAAATCATAGTAGGGGAGGTTCACCTGGAAGGGTTAACCGCCAGAATATTCACCAAAGATCTCACGTAGCGAGTTGGAGATTTCTCCGATGGATGCGTACTCCCGGACTGCAGATAAAATATATGGAAAGAGATTCTCTTGGGAATCCGTTGCAGCTTGCTTGAGTTCAAGCAGGCATTGCTGAACTGCAGTGTTATTCCTGCGCTCCTTGATGTTACTCAAACTGGCTAATTGTTCTCTGGAAGCCTGGGCTCCAATTTCCAGTATTTCAGGTTGAACCTCTTCTTCCAGAGTGAACTTATTCTGCCCCACAATGATGCGATCCTGCTGCTCAATATCCTGCTGGTATTGATAGGCACTACTCCCGATTTCATTCTGGAAAAATCCCAATTCGATGGCTTTGACCGCACCCCCCATTTCATCTACACGTTTGATATAGTCAAAAACCTCTCGTTCAAGTTCATCCGTTAGTGATTCAATAACCTCAGAGCCTGCCAGAGGATCCACATAGTTGGTTACCCCACTCTCAAAACCGATCACTTGCTGGGTTCTTAATGCCAGCCGAACAGATTCTTCAGTAGGCAGCGCCAGGGCTTCATCACGTGAGTTGGTATGCAGGGATTGTGTACCACCCAGGACAGCAGCCAAAGCCTGAAGGGTGACCCTGACCACATTGTTATCAATCTGTTGCGCTGTGAGCGTAGAGCCGCCGGTCTGAGTATGAAATCTGCACATCATGGCTTTTGGGTTCGTTGCTGAGAACCTTTCCTTCATGATTTTCGCCCAGATTCGACGGGATGCCCTGAACTTTGCTATTTCCTCAAGTAGATCGTTGTGAGCATTCCAGAAAAAGGAAAGGCGTGCCCCGAATTTGTCTACATCAAGCCCTGCTGCTATAGCAGCTTCAACATAGGCGATCCCATTTGCAAAAGTGAATGCCAATTCTTGTGCAGCGGTTGATCCTGCCTCACGAATGTGATAACCAGATATTGAAATTGTATTCCAATTGGGGATGTTCTCATTGCAATATGAGAATACATCCGTAATCAAGCGAAGTGATGCCTGAGGTGGATAAATATAGGTACCCCGGGCGATATATTCCTTTAAAACATCATTTTGAATCGTCCCCCTGATGTCGTGACTGCTGACTCCCTGCTTTTCTGCTACCACCTGATACATCGCCAGTAAAATTGAAGCTGTTGAATTGATGGTCATTGAAGTGGAAACTTTATCCAGAGGGATACCTTCAAATAGAACTTCCATATCTGCCAGTGTATCGATGGGAACACCAACTTTCCCGATTTCACCTTCGGATAATGGATCATCGGAATCATACCCTATTTGTGTGGGTAAATCAAAAGCCACTGAGAGTCCAGTTTGACCCTGTTCAAGTAAATATCGATAGCGTGTGTTGGAATCTTTTGCACTGGAAAAACCGGCATATTGACGCATGGTCCACTTGCGGGATTTATACATTTCTTCATAAATACCACGGGTAAAGGGGTATTGTCCAGCCTTTTCTCCTGCTCCACTCATTTCAATTCCCTATAGACCACGCTCAGTTTTGATCTCTTGATATGCTTCATTGATGGCTTTGAATTTCTCCTCAGCCATTTTTTGGAAATCTGGTCCAAGATGTTGAACCTTGTCAGGGTGAAATTTGGCTGCCATGGAGCGGTACGCTTTTTTGATGTCCTGATCGTTGGCAGAAGGGTCGACTTCCAGGATTTTATAATAGGAATTTGTTTCCTTGATAAAGATAGCCATGATGGCTTCTATGTCCGGGGTGGATATCCTCAAATGCTCACCAATTTCACGTATCAGCTCAACTTCGCTGGTGTGAACATGACCATCAGCCTGGCTGATCCCGAAGAGTACATGAATAAGCTGAAGTTTTTCGGCCTTGTTCATATGCCCATTAATTTGAGTGGCTATCTCATAGATATAATAGTCCTGCTCCAGCAGATTTTTAAGCAGGACGAGCATTTCTTGGGCGTTATCAACACCAAAACTTTTTATAAGAAATTGCTTTACGTATTCCAGCTCAGATTTAACAACTTTTCCATCAGCCTTCATGACCGCAGCTAGCAGAACCAGCAAAGCAATAGCGAAATCACCTGGTCTGGTTTGCGGTGATACTCTAACTCTAGTTCCTTGAGTCATGGCGGGATTAGAATCCATTTGACCACCCAACCACCATCCGATTAATCCACCGATGGGACCTGCAAACGCCCACCCCAGACCTGCTCCAAACATTCTTCCTAACATTTATTCCCTACTTTTCGAGTTATCATTCAATTCTTCTAACTTCTAACTTCTAACCTCTAACTTCTAACTTTCAATGGTCTACTACCCAATCTCAATGATGTTTGTTCCCTTTTCAACGGTCTGACCTTCTTTGACACCAATTCTTTGGATAGTTCCACTGATGGGGGCTTTAATTTCATTTTCCATTTTCATGGCTTCAATCAGGAAAAGAGGCTCACCTTCATCCACTTGATCCCCAACAGTATGATAAATCTTGGTGATGAGTCCAGGTATCTGGGCACTGATGAGTCCGGCCTTTACCTCACGTTGAGTATCCCACCCTAATTCACGTAAATGCAGGTGAACAGCATCCAGGAGCTCAACGGTCAAGGGTGTCCCATTCACATGAATTCTTTCAATACCGTTCGAATCTATTCCTACCACAAAAGAACGGTTGTTCAAGAGCACACTATACATGCCAGGTTGAATTTTAACCGCGTGTAGATTCAACACCCGATCTCCAGTCTTGATCCTTAAAATTTCTTTCTCAGTCTCAAAATCAACCTCAATGCTGTGACCCCCTGAACCAATTTCATATTTCATGAGCTCTGCCTCCCCATCTGCGTCGTCACCCAACTAGATCTAGTCCGTTTGTTCGAATTTTCGCTATGGGAGGCATGCTTAAGCTGATCTCGATGCCTGTATAGGGTGCCACCTGCTACTAGTAAGACTTCATCGGTCAATGAGGCAAGTCCCGCATGGAGCTCATCCTTGTGCTGGTTGTAAAAGTGTGTGTCATAGGGACCTACTCTAAAAACAGGATGCTTAATTACTTCTCGGCAAAACTGAATGGTTGTTTCAATACCACCGATATAGAATTCTCTGAGCGCTCTTTCACTACGGTTGAGGGCTGCTTCCCGATCCGTTGCCCAGCAGATTAACTTACCAAGCATGGGGTCATAATAAGGTGTAATTTCCAGACCTTGTCTGATGGCTCCATCAAATCTGGTCCCCGCACCGTCTGGAATTTGCAGCATAAGAATTTCACCAGTAGAAGGTGTGAAGTCATTTGAAGCATCTTCAGCATAGATGCGACATTCTACAGCATGACCTGATACTTGAACATCTTCCTGCTGGATTGAGAGAACTTCCCCGTAGGCAATTCGGATCTGCTCGGCAACCAGGTCAATTCCAGTGACCATTTCAGTTACTGGGTGTTCAACCTGGAGTCTTGTATTCATTTCCAGGAAATAAAAGTTCTTATACTTGTCTACAAGGAATTCTACAGTGCCAGCACCTACATAAGCACAACTTCTGGCAGTCTCGACGGCAGCCTGTCCCATCTTTTGTCTCAAACCATCATCAATAAATGGGCTGGGGGACTCTTCAATGACTTTCTGGTACCGTCGTTGAATCGAACACTCCCGTTCATTCAAATGAATAATATTTCCATGGGTGTCTGCCAGAATCTGAAATTCAATATGATGAGGTTCCTCCAGGTATTTTTCTATGTAAACCCTGCCATCACCAAAGGCTGATTGGGACTCACGTTGAGCTTTTCCAACAGCACTTTCAAAGGTATCAGCTGAATCAACGATGCGCATACCTTTACCACCACCGCCACCAGCTGCTTTGATCAGGACGGGGAAGCCAATTCCCTTGGCCACATGTAGTGCATCTTCAATATTCTCGATGGGTTCTTCTGTTCCTGGAACCACTGGAACATCAGTCAATAACATGGATTGACGGGCCATGGTTTTATCACCCATGGTTTTAATGGCTTGAGCGGGAGGACCAATAAATACGAGACCGGCATCTGTGACCTGTTTGGCAAAATCTGTATTTTCAGATAGAAAGCCGTATCCCGGGTGAATCGCCTCTGATTGGGAAATCTGTGCAATTTCCAATATTTTCTCATACTTCAAATAACTCTCGGTTGAAGGTGCAGGTCCAATCAGGTAGGCTTCGTCGGCAAATAGTACATGAGGTGCAGTACGGTCAGCTTCTGAATAGACGGCTACAACCTCTATGTCCAGTTCGCGACAGGTTCGCATAACGCGTAAGGCTATTTCACCACGATTTGCGACTAGTATTTTTTTAAACATTTAATCTGCTCCTGCCATTGTTCGAAATTCATCTTCAGTAAGTACTTTTACACCAAGCTTGGTAGCTTTGTCCAGCTTTGACCCTGCACCTGGACCCGCGACAAGGTAGTCTGTCTTTTTACTTATGGATCCTGAAGATGAGCCTCCCAGAGACTCAACCAACTCCCGGGCTGAATCTCGGTTGAGGTATTCCAACTTACCGGTAAAAACAAAAGCCAGCCCCGAAAGCTTACCTTCAGTCCGCGAAGATATATCCTTGGTGGGATCAAGTCCATGGGCTGAGAGTGCTTCGATGAGTTCAAGATTATCATCTTCTTTAAAAAATTCAACCAGACCACGGGCTACAATAGGTCCAACTTCAAAAGTGGATTCCAGATCCTCCAGGGTGGCTTCTCGTAGAGCTGAAATAGATCCATATTTATCTGCAAAAACTTTTGAGATGTGCTCTCCGACATTACGGATGCCCAGACCATGAATGAGTCGCCAGAGATCAGCAGATTTGCTTGATTCAATCGCATCCACAATGTTGACTGCTGACTTTTCCGCCATCCGTTCAAGTTCAGCCAATTGCTCAACAGTGAGGCTATAGATATCTGCAATACTCGTCACCAATTCAGTATCTACCAGCTGTGAAACGAGCTTGGTGCCAAAGCCGTCAATGTCCATACAGCGCTTTGCGACAAAGTGCTCTACTCTGCCTTTTATTTGAGCGGGACAAGAGATGTTGTGGCAATAATGTTTTGCTTCACCTTCCAGACGAATCACATGTCCCTGACACGCAGGACAGGAATCCGGGATAAGGTATGGTTTGGAATCGTCTGGACGTTTGTTCAAAATCGCCTTGACCACTTCAGGGATGACATCGCCTGCTCTTTGAACGACTACTGTATCTAGCTCTCGAATATCCTTACGGTCAATCTCATCCTGGTTGTGGAGGGTAGCCCGGGCAACCATGACACCGCCCAGATGCACTGGTTCGAGGTTTGCGACAGGTGTGATTGCTCCTGTCCTGCCCACACTGGGTTCAATACTCAATATTTTTGTTATTTCCTGACGGGCTTTGAATTTGCCAGCAATTGCCCATCGTGGAGATCGACTCCGGATTCCCAGTTGAGATTGTTGACCCAGGTTATTCACCTTGGTCACTGACCCATCAATATCATAGCTCAGTGACTCACGATCATTCTCGAGTTGATGATGAAATGCCAGGACACTATCAATATTGGGACAAAGTTTGAACCGATCATTAATCGGGAAACCCCAGTCGCTAAGCGCCTCAATAAACTCAAGGTGAGTTTCCACTCTGAAATCTTCAATTTGACCAGCAGCGTAAATATTTATGAGCAAGTTCCGACTCGCTGTAATACGAGAATCCAGTTGTCGCAAACTGCCTGCAGCAGCGTTGCGTGGATTGGCAAAAGCTTGCTTTTCGGCTTCCAGTTGTCTCAGATTCAATTGCTCAAAATCCCTGTGCCCCATGAACACTTCACCACGCACCTCTAAATAGGATGGGATAGATCGTTTATCTCCACGCAAGCGCAAGGGCAAAGACTTCAGGGTACGCAAATTTTGGGTGATATTTTCACCTGTAAAACCATCACCCCTGGTAGATCCAGCTGTGAAAACACCATCAACATATACCAGCTCAACACCCAGACCATCAAGTTTGGGCTCGATAACATACTCAATGGATTCGACCTCCAGATCCTTACAGATTCTTGCATCAAATTCAATCAGTTCCTGGTCATTCATGGCGTTGGCCAGAGATAGCATGGGGATAGTGTGGGTCAATGGTTCAAACCCGGATATAGGTTCAGTTCCAACTTTCTGTGTGGGAGAATCTGCAGCGCGAAGTGCAGGAAACTGGGTCTCAAGGTCTTGCAACTCTCTCAGGAGACTATCATAGGCTGAGTCTGAAATTGAAGGGTCGTCCAGTATGTAATAGCGGTGATTATGCTCACTGAGCGTTTCGGTTAATTCCTGTATTCTAGAGAGTGCCTGATGTTGATCCATAGGGCGAAAATGTAACCGGCGTGCCATAAAAAAGAAACGCCCCATTGAGGGGCGTTTCTGAAATTCTTATTAAGAGAGAAGCTTATTTGATCAGCGAATCCATCTGTTCTGTGATGTAATCGGCGTGTTCTTTCTCTTCAGGAACAGCTAGCATACCTTCTCTAAAACGAAGGGAGCTGCTTTTATCCTTTTTGAGGGGAAGGATGTAACGTACCATCTTTTTGTGGGTACGAACCTTACCACGTACTTTATCTCCGAATGCTTGTGCCTTTGCCATAGTCTTTCCTCCAGTCCTTTAGCGGGGCGAAACTAAACGACTCCCAGCCTGATTGCAAATAAATTTGTGCTGGTTTACTTGAAAGCCAGGATATCGTTTTCAAAAACCTTATGATCAGTGTATCCAACATACTTGCGTTGAATATTGAAATCCCTATCGATGACAAAGGTCGTCGGGATTCCACGAATACCACCATAAGCCTGAACGACATTGCCATCACCATAAACGACTGGGTAATTAATTTTATGTTCCTTTGCAAAAGGTACCACAACCCTGGGGCCACCTTTGTCTAAAGAAATACCTAATACCACAACATCATCGCGGTAGTCATTCTGTAATTTGATAAAACTTGGAATTTCCATTTTACATGGACCACACCAGGTTGCCCAGAAATCCACAATAATTACTTTCCCCTTATAATCAGAGAGAGAGACTTTTTCACCATTGATGTCGGTCAGGGTAAAATCGGGAGCTTCTTGAGCGGATACAGACGTAGTTCCGATCATAAACACTCCAAAAACGACAAAGATAATAGCGGCAGCACTTGCAATAATTTTATTCTTTTTCATGAGTTTCCTTCTTTCATTGTTCCAGTTAGAGTAGCTCATAGAGATCTCGTTACAAATAACTCGTATGAATATGACTTTATAATCCTTTGTTTCACATTATGTTTCTGCGCAAATGTCTGAAAACGACCGAAATGTCACCCGGAAGTCATTTTCAGCATTAGAAATGCAGGTTTTTGTGGTAAAGCAGTAGAAGGGGTAGATAGAAGTGAAAACAAAAAACATTATCTTGAGTTCAGCCATCGGGTTGATGCTCATAGCTTGTAGCAATAATTCGGAGTTAGTTAAAGACATGACACAGAGTATTAAACCTATATCAGCTTTAGATGAGAAGCTGGGAATGACAAGCGGAACGGGTCAATCCACATTCAGACTATTTGCACCTAATGAGAATTCTGTAGAATTGATTTTGTTCGAGAATCATGATGATGCCCAGGGGAATACCTATCCCATGCTGAAAAAGTCTAATGGTGTCTGGGAGTTGTCACTGGAAGACAGCAAGCTCACCAGATACTATGCTTACCAATCTGGAGGTTCAGGAGATAAAATCATCCCAGATCCCTATTCTCTGGCAGTTGTCCGTCAAAACAATTATACCTATCCAAGCAAATCAGTCATCTTGCCCGAAGAGAAATTCGATTGGGAAGGGGATGACTTTATGCCAACTCCCCTCAGTGATCTCGTCATCCTGGAAGCCCATTTACGGGATATGACGGTCCATCCAACATCTGGAGCAAAAGCTACGGGTACATATAAAGGATTTATCGAAGAAGACCAAAGAGGTGGCGTGCAGCACCTGAAAGATATGGGCTACAATGCCATCGAGTTTCTACCCCTGCAGGAGTTTGGCAATATTGAGATTGATTTTAAGAATCCTGATTTGGGAATCTGGAACGACTGGAATCCTTACGAAGCCAATCACTGGGGTTATATGACCTCATATTTCTTCGCCCCTGAAGTGTATTATGGGTCTGATGGAATCTCTGATCGTGATGCCTGGACAGGTCAGGATGGTCGTGCAGTCAATGAAATGAAGGAAATGGTGAAGGGGCTCCACAAAGCGGGTGTTTCTGTCATTATGGATGTGGTCTATAATCATGTCTCTCAATACGATGCCAATCCCTTCAAACTTATCGACAAGGAGTATTACTTCCGCCTCGATGAAAATGGAAATTATATCGCTACCAGTGGCTGTGGGAACGACTTCAAAACCGAAAGTCCCATGTCCCGGAAAATGATTGTAGAAAGTCTGGTCTATTGGATGGAAGCATATCATATCGATGGTTTTCGCTTTGACCTGGCAACCCTCATCGACATGGAAACTGTTGATGCTATTACAGAGGCAACACAAGCAGTCAATCCAGATGTGATTCTCATTGGTGAACCCTGGGGCGGGGGTGGCTACAATCCTGGTGAACTGGCCAACCATGGCTGGGCATCCTGGAATGATCATTTTCGAAACAGTGTTAAGGGGCGTAATCCCAGAGACAATGATGTTGGATTTATTTTTGGTCAGCTATGGGATGGAAACAATACAGAGCACTACAAAAAATTGATGCGAGGATATCTGCAAGAAGAAGGGGGACATTTTAAAGAACCCGTGCAGAGCGTGAATTATCTGGAAAGTCATGATGATAATACACTGGGTGACTTTATTCGTCTCGCTCTTGGCAAAGTTGGCCCGGAAGAAGCAGTTACCCGAGAAAAAGTTGCTAAACTTTCTGCAGAAGAACTAAAAATTCACAAGCTGGCTGCACTGAACTTACTTACCAGTCAGGGACCAGTAATGATCGCCCAGGGGCAGAGTTGGGGCAGGTCAAAAGTGATCGCAAACAGTATTGGGTCCGATCCAAAAGCGGGTCAACTGGATCATAACTCCTACGAGAAAGATGATGAGACGAACTGGCTGAACTGGGATGAGAAATCCCTCAATAAGGACCTGGTTGATTATTACCGCGGATTGATTACCATTCGGAGCGCATATCCTGAATTGACTAATGTTGAGAAGGGGTTTAGAACATTTATCGATAGTAAAAACGATCTATCCTTTGGTGTCAGCATGAAAGGGGATAGGCAGATTCTGGTGCTCCTCAATGGGGATGAAAATTTGACTGTTGACTATGAACTTCCTGCAGGAGATTGGTCAATTCTTGCAGATGCAAATCAGGCAGACAAGGCTGGATTTGGTATGATTGCGAAGACTGCATCGGTAGCCCCTCAGAGTGGAATGATCCTGGTTCAATAGGAGCGCATGATGAAATCGACGACAAAACATCTTCATTTTAGAGTCCCTGAGCGTATGGGGTTTGTGAATATCACCCGGGATGTGGAATCAATCGTCCATGAAAGTGGTATTCAAGAAGGTCTCTGCCTGGTGAATGCCATGCATATCACAGCATCGGTGTTTATAAATGATGAGGAATCTGGGCTTAAGGAAGATTATAAACGCTGGTTAGAATGGCTGGCTCCCTTTGATGCAAGTCCTGAACGATACCATCATAACAGAACGGGTGAAGACAATGGGGATGCCCATCATAAACGGCAGATTATGGGTCGAGAAGTTGTTGTAGCCATCACCAAAGGTCGTCTGGATTTTGGCACCTGGGAACAAATCTTTTACGGAGAATTTGATGGCCGCCGGGATAAACGAGTCCTGGTTAAAATCATCGGGGAATAGCTTCTTGTTTGAGTTAGGAGTTAGGAGTTAGGAGCTCCACTCTATACCCTTACACCCCTACAACCACAAACCAGACAACCCATAAAACCCAAAAACTCGCAGAACCCAAAAACGCTTCAAACCCTCAACCCTACTCTATCCCAAGCTCCTTCTTCACTTCCTGAGTCCAGATTGCATAGCCCTTGGCATTCATGTGTAAGCCATCTTTGATAAATATGTCAGGTAAGGGCTTTCCATCCTCACCCAACATGGCGTTGAAAACATCGATGTAGTAGAGGTTATCATGCTGTTCCATATGTGCTTTGACCAGAGCATTGGCTTCAGCCATTTTTTCCATGTGTTCTATTCTGTCCAGACTGGGTTTGATTGAAATGAAAAAGATAGGGAGTTCCGGCCACTTCTCGAGCGTTCTATTGATAAAAATCATGTAATCCTTAAAAAAGTTTGATGGAGATAAACCAGCAGCAATATCATTGTCACCTTCATAAACCACGATTGCATTAGGATTGTATGGGAACACAATATCATCCATATAGTAGATCAGATCGGTCATGTGAGAACCACCAAAACCACGATTGATAACATCTATTTCAGGGATATCCTCTGCTAAGGTTTTCCAGCCACGAACACTTGAACTTCCCACAAATAGGACAGAATTGGGGGCAGGCATAGCCACACTGTCTGCAGCTTTAAAAGCATTGATGGCTTTGGTAAATCTCAGGGGATCTCGGGTGATTTCTGGACCACCGAGGAAAGAAGGCGTAACACAGGATATTAGAATTAGTGATAAAATGAGGAGACTAATACTGTAAATAATCGTCCGTTTTATTTGAATCTGCTGCATGTGTTTACTCTCTTTCATGGCTTCGTTTAAATCAAAAAGTTAAGGCTGAAATATCTTTCATTAACTGAGCTGAATCAATAGCTAACCCTTGTCAGACCCAGTTTCATCCTATGTGAAAAAATCCTTTATCAGTGTATAGACATGATTCGGTTGATCCGCATGGAGCCAATGTCCTGCATCATTGATACTCATTAACTGCGCCAGAGGAAAGTACTGAAGAATCAATGGATCCAGTTCACTATCCAGATAATCCGATGATTCCCCGCGCAGAAAGAGTGTTGGTCCCATGAATACATCTGGTAGGTCCAGAGATGCTGTCAGGTCAGCGTAATGTTCCAGTAAAGCTTCGTGATTGAATTTCCAGGCTAAACTGCCATCCACACGTCTCAGAATATTTTTGAGCAAAAATTGACGTAAAACAGGTGCGCTTAGATGGCTCTCCAGGGCTTTCTGAATTTCCTTCCTGGAATCGTACTCTGTTGGATCAAGGTTTGTGAGTGTATTTAAGATTTCTGTATGCTTGCCCTTGACCTTCTCGATCCCGATATCCAGAATTGCCAGGCCAGAAACCATATCTGGATACATGGATGCATAAAGCATTGAGACCTTGCCACCCATTGAATGTCCCAGCAGATTTACATGCTCAAAGCCCTGGTGTTCAATAAACTGTTTAAGGTCCTGAGCCATTTCTCCATATGACATGACAGATTCATGAGGAGAACTTCCATGGTTACGAAGATCCAGTGCAAAGACTTGAAAGGTTTCACTCCAGCGTCTCGCCAATGAGTGCCAATTATCTGATGATCCAAAAAGACCATGCAAAATGATTAGAGGCTCCCCTTGCCCATATTTCCTGTAATGCAGTTTCATCTGTATTACTTCAGTAGCAATACTTTTTGGGAGATAGACCCATTTGCAGTGGATCCTGATATTAAATACACACCCGTGGATACTTGATCACCCCTGGTGTTGGTTCCATCCCAATACAATCGATAGGTCCCTGAATCCCTCAATCCTGAACTTAAGTTTCTAATCGCTCGTCCTTGAATATCAAAAATTGTCACATCAAGGGGGCTGGATTCACTCAGTTCAATGGAAAAAGAAGTTGACGCGTTGAAAGGGTTGGGAAATGCTGCGGACAGTCTCAGGTTTTCCGGATTGGATTGGCTGCCAATAGCCATTTGGTTTGCAGGTTCAAAGGTCACTCGATACTCACCAGCTTGATTCGCGGGAATATAAAGAGATCGGGTTTGACCTGTAAAATCGCCATAATTCTCACCATCTTTCTCAATAGAGGTGATGGCCAGGGGCAAACTCATTGAGTGGAGTGGGGTCAATTGAACCGTGCGATCTACAGGCTCAGCTTCAAACCAATAGTAGAGGTGGAAAGGATCAGCATAATAAAAAAGAGACCCATATAAATATGCGTAATATCCCGTTTCAATGGAATGGTAGGCGGCTTTGCCACCTCCGCCCTTATTCAACCCCCATGTTTCATCACCATACCGGGTTCTGTTCTCATAAATATCCCCATAGGTATGATCCACAAAATGCCGCATAAAAAAGTGGAGAGATTCATCGGCAACTTCCAGGTAAGCTTCATCGCCAGTGACACTCCATAATTCCAGACCAGCGGTAATAGCCTGCTCCATTTGCCACCATGCTTTGGCGGTGTCCGGGTTGCTCCACATGAGCATTTCACCATTTGTTCGGTTATAATCCTTATACGGACCACCAAGATCATGATCATAGCCGTTGTCAAGCACATCATTCATCAGTAATTCCGCTGCATCCAGGTAACTGTCTCTTGGATCCAGGTGATAAACCCGAATAAGACACCAGGCTGATTTGAGGACATGACCCATAATGGTCATGGTTTCACCATTGTCCCAATTCCAGTTGTAATCGAATTCTTCTACAAATCCGATAGCTTGATTTGGCATGGATCCCACAAGGTGATCAATGATTTGTTGAGATATCTGGTGGAGTCGGTCTAGATAAACCTGTGAACCCGTCTGTAGATAGAGACTTAAAACATGGGTTGTGATGGCATCAACCGTAGCATTGAAACTCTTATTATACGAAGCTGATCCATTGTAGGTTGCCCAATCAGCATACCCATCAAATCCTTCTCTGTCATCCCAATAGACTTCTTCAAGGTGAGCATATCCAGTAAGGAGCATATTCAGGTCAGTTGAATCGCCAAAGGCTTCAAAGGCTGCCGCTGGACCCAAAAGGGCATAATGTGCATCAAAGGCAGAACGTCCGTTGGTGGCACCCTGAACATTCCCATTGACATCAAGCTGTGAATACCAACCACCATTCACCGGATCCCAGGCATGTTCATACATAAAATCCAGGGCTGCCTCAGCATACTCCCGATAGGTATCATTACCTGTCATCATATATGCTCGTGTAAACCCATACGCATTGCGGGTTTGGGTCAGCAAGTTTTTATTGGTGCCCCAGGCGGTGATCACATTTCCGAAGCGATCAATATTGGTGTAATAGCCCCCCCGTGTTTCATCCAGTGTATTCATCCAGAACTGGGCACAACTATCAACATAGCCTATGTTTAAGGAGGGATCGATAAGGTAGGGTGAAACAAGCTCATATTGGGCTCGCAATCCTGCATTTGTGAGCATGAGAATTAGTGATATGGAGGTGATACATTTTTTTAACATTAAATTATCCTAGTTTAGAACTTTTACAGGATCATTATGGGTGACAGTGCCCTGTGTGAGTGCAATCAAATTCATCCCAAACATAACTTTCCCATCCTGTTTACGATAGCTGGCTAATGTTTTCAGGGGCTCTTTTGACTGGATGCCACTTTTTTGGTCGATTGTAGTTACATGGCAGCGAGCGCAGGGTTTAACAACCTGGAAGACGACATCTCCAATACTGATCTGCTTCCAATCATCCTCTGCAAATGCCTCAAAACCGCTTACAACCAGATTTGATCGAAAACGATCCATTGGTATGTGGGTTGTCAGCCTCTGGTTCAGATCATCCAGGGATGCCTGATTTGTTAACAGGTATGGATAGCCATCTGCAAAACTCACTTCAAAACTTCTATCCTGGGGAAGGCTTTCTTTTATCAATGGACGGGATACGCTTTCATCCATATGAATCAGGTGGACTTGGCGATTTAAAATTTCACTAAACCAATCATCACAGACATTGCTTACCTCTTTACCAGAGACGTTGTCCTTCCAGATCCGAGATTCTCGTATCGTAGATTTGCTCAGCTCCATTTGGATTTTTAAGGGTGATTTGTCAGAGAATTGTACGTGAAGATGATTGTCATGTACTGAAATCTGAAATTGACCCAATTGAGGCGTGTTGCGTTGAGATATAAAATCTCCATTCGCTTCAATGAGCATCCAGCGGCGATCCAGTGGGAAGCCACGACTTTCAACCCTCGCTGATTCCAGTTGAATACCCGAACAGGATTTAATGGGATAAATCGATATTTGATCCAGAGTATTCATATGATAATTCAGGTAGTGTTAAACGTTGAAGTGGAAGTAAATACAATCGCCTTCTTGAACGATGTATTCTTTGCCCTGAAGCGATATCAACCCTTTCTCTTTCAACACCTTTTCTGAACCATGGAGGATTAGATCATCAAATTTGAATATTGCAGCCTTGATAAACCCCTTCTCAAAATCAGTATGAATTTCAGCAGCAGCTTTGGGGGCTGTTGATCCTTTCCGAATGGTCCAGGCCCGAACCTCTTTAGGACCAGCAGTGTAGAATGATTGAAGATGCAGGAGGTCATAGGCACGGTGAATCAACTTGTTGAGACCTGGTTCAGCCAGACCAAATTCATCACAGAACTCTATCTTTTCAGCTTCATCCAACAAGGCGATTTCCTGCTCCAACTTGCCACATAGTCTTAAGGCTCCGGCTCCTGTGGATTCCGCATAATCAAAGAGACGTTGAGTAAGGCTTCCCCGCTCTTCAGCCAGAATTTCTTCCTCATCTACATTGGCAACATATAACACAGGTTTCATGGTGAGGAGAAAATATCCCGTGGCTCGAATGGTTTCATCTTCATCCAATTCCATACTCCGAACTGGTTGGATTTCATCCAGATGTGTTCGGATTTTAGTCAGCAGGGCTTCATGTGCTTTCGCATCCTTATCCCCGGACCTGGCTAATTTGGTGACTCGGTGGAGTTGTTTCTCTACAGAATCCAGATCCTTGATGATTAATTCACTTTCAATGGTTTCCACATCACGGATGGGATCGATGTTTCCATCCACATGGGTGACATTTTCATCCTCAAAACAGCGTACCACATGAACGATGGCAGTTACTTCCCGAATATGCCCCAAAAACTGATTCCCCAGTCCCTCACCTTTGCTGGCTCCTCTCACCAGACCGGCAATATCCACAAACTCCATAACTGCAGGAGTGGTTTTCTCGGGCGCATAAATTTCAGAGAGCTTCTGAAGCTTCTCATCAGGGATGGGCACGATTCCAACATTGGGGTCGATGGTGCAGAATGGATAATTCTCTGCAGGAATATCCGAAGCTGTCAAGGCATTAAAAACAGTAGATTTTCCAACGTTGGGTAATCCAACAATACCACAGGTTAAAGCCATTATCTTTTCCTAAATCATTTATTTGTTTAACAATTCTAAATCGATTGAGATGTCGTGACCAGGTTTGAGTTCCTCAACCAGTAGATTACGTGTCGCTGAAAATCGCTCCTGTTCCATATCTGCCAGGACACGGTCCTTGATGGCATCAAATGATAGAGCAGTTCGCCGTCTCTCAATGAGTTTTCCAATGGTCCACTTACCCTCATGCTCCACGGGACCCGCTGATGTACCTGATGCAATACTTCTCATCAATTTGTAAAGGGGGATATCCTCATCGCTGTCAGTCAACCAGAAAGTTTCATCTCCAGGTCCTGTATAAATATTATCATTTCTAAGCTGATAAAGCGCACGAACAGCTCCAGCACTGTCTGCATAAGTAAATAATTCAACGCTAAGACTGTCTGGTGCGTGATACTTTTGAAGCTTATGGGATTCAAAATACTGTTCCTGATGCGTGCTCGTAAAGACCAGGGTATCTGCAACACGACTGACATATGTATCACCTAATATTCTATCTTCATGATCTTGCATCTCTTCTACAACCATAGGGTGCTCCTGCAGCCCCAGTCGTTTTGCTTCTCGCGAGATCATTTCATTACGAATGATATTAGAAGCTGCGACGTAGAGGTTCCCGTAAAGCAAAGACCGCTCGAGATCAGGCAGTCGCTTCACAATTTCCATAACCGTCCATTTTTCTCCATCTACAGTCAGCAAGGTTTCATCTCGTAGTGCGTCCATGCTGTTAAACAGACCAGCAATCTCTAAACTCTGCCCACGCTTTTTACCTTCCGGGTTCAGATGTTCGATAACCAGCGGCCAGACCTGCTTTGTGATGTCACGATTGAACTCGATTTCAAAATTGGACATGAAATCATTGAGGACTTGTTTGCCCAGGAGATTTTCACGCCGCTCCACAATTTTGTTGTGTATGAGTGTACGATTCTGCTGATAATCAGTCTCTGACAGAAAGAGTTGTTCCTGAGTGTCATCTACAGAAACAATGTGCCAACCATACTGACTCTTTACGGGCTGTGAAATTCGACCAGGTTTAAGATTGTAAACGGTGTCTTCCAGTGTTTCATCTAGGTCCCCAAAGGTAATCCAGCCAAGTGCCCCACCGCTGCGGGATAAACTTGAATCGGTGAAGACATCCTGAGCTAGCGTGTAAAAGGATTCATTCCCCGAACTCAGTCGTCGTGCATATTCTCGTATTTCTGCTTCAGTTTTGGCAAATAGGTGCCTGACAAAGACTCCCTTTTGTCCACGGTAAAATCCTTCCCGGAGTTCCTCTTCAGTGGGCATCTCCATTTTCTCTCTGACCCATTTATTATAGAGCTGCCTTGCAAGAGCTTTGCTCTCGGCATTCTTTCTCATGCGTTGCACGATTCCGATGGTATCCAGTTTAGCTTCGCGACCCTTGTCGCCCAATAGCTTTTGACCGATCAGGTGATTTATCATCCCGAGACGATTTTCCGGGCTGTCAAATTTATCCCCGTAAAGCAGGAGGGGGAGATAGCCTCTTTGAAAACTTGTCTGGGTAATAGGGCGGCCATCAATGCTGGCCAGGGTTGGATTGTCAAAATCTAACTCAGTCTCCTTTTCGGAGCAGCCAAGTAATAGAAGGAAAGTGAAGAGAAAGAGCGGGTTACACCAGCGAATCATTTAGTATGGGCCTCACAATGTTTTTCAAATTGAACCAGATCATTAATTCTTCCCAGTGCGATTAATTTGTCATTGGCTTTAAATTTATAGTTCGGATCTGGATTAAAACTGGCTTCTCCAGACCCCTGTTCAACGGCAGTGATGATGATGTTAAAATTTTTACGGACTTCCAGATCAATCATGGATTGACCTTCGGCTTGTGAGGCTTTCTCAATAATGATTGTCTCCAGGGCTAGATCGAGATTTCCTCGATTCATGATGAGCTCAAAGAAGTCAACTATCCCGGGTGCCATAGCCTGTCGTGCTAATTTTGTCCCGGCTGCCTCATAGGGGTTGATTACCTTGTTTGCACCGGCTCGTTTCATTTTTGGTATGGATTCAGGAACAGTGGCTCTGGTTAGAATAAGTAAATCGGGTTTCAAACTTCGAGCAGATAGTGTGAGGAACAGGTTGTCCTGGTCATCTTTCAAAACCCCAATCAAGGTGGTGGCGCGTTCTACACCTGCTTCAATAAGTATTTCATCCTGGGTTGCATCTCCCTCAATAAAAAGGAGGTCACCATCAACGCTGTCAGCAACCTTTTCAAGTTCCTTTTCGATAATTACAAAGGTTTTACCTGCATCTTGAAGCTCCCTGGCTATGGCTTGACCCATGCGTCCAAACCCGCAAAGGATGAAATGATCATTTAATTTTTTTACCTGTTTCGCCATGCGAAACCTCCTGTAGCGTTTGAGGTCAACAGCCTGGGCTGCAATATGACCCGCAATAATAAAGAAGAGCCCAATGCCTGAGAACATGATGAAAATAGTCCATGCGTGACCCAAATCAGACATGTCCCATACCTCTTCAAAGCCAACCGTTGCAAGTGTAATGGATGTCATGTAGAAAGCATCGAACCAGCCTACATCTTCAATTACAACATAGCCTGCAGTACCCAGCAGGATGATACCAAGCATACTAAGGAGCAGGTGTTGAATTTTCCGATCCAGCATGCTTAATAATAGGATGAGTCAGACCCCAAGTCTATTGAAATCCGTCAGTTTTAATGGGAGGGACTCTCCCTGATATGAAAATAATATCTACCAGACCTTCATCTTTCAGACCCTACTCTTTTAGATTACATTGTTGGCTGATGAAAGCTGCACTGAACACTATTAATTACCCTATAAACGTAAAATTTAACCGGAGTTTGTATGTCAAAAATTGTTGATGTAATGAGTCGCCAGATCATGGATTCCCGCGGAAATCCAACTGTCGAAGTTGATGTTTACCTGGAAAGTGGTGCCTTTGGTCGCGCTGCTGTTCCTTCAGGAGCTTCCACAGGTGAACATGAAGCCATGGAATTGAGAGATGGTGATAAATCTGTCTATCTCGGTAAAGGTGTAACCCAGGCTGTTGCCAATGTAAATGATGTCTTGTCTACTGCTGTCATCGGGATGGAAGCTGTTGAACAGCGTGCCATAGATGAAAAAATGATCGCAACAGATGGTACTGAGAACAAAACAAAATTAGGTGCCAATGCCATCCTGGGTATTTCCTTGGCAACTGCAAAAGCTGCAGCTATGGATTTTGATCTCACACTCTATGAATATCTCGGTGGTGAGGATGCCACGCTGCTTCCTGCACCCATGATGAACATTCTCAATGGTGGCGAACATGCTGATAATAATGTCGACTTTCAGGAGTTTATGGTCTTCCCGCTGGGTGCAACTTCTTTTAGTCAGGCACTTCAGATGGGTGCTGAAACTTTCCATCAACTCAAAGCCGTGCTGAAAAGTAAGGGTATGAATACTGCTGTAGGTGATGAAGGTGGTTTCGCTCCAAATCTACGTTCCAATGAAGAAGCTGTTGAGGTCATCCTGGAAGCCATCGAGAAGACTGGCTATAAAGCTGGTAAAGATTTATTTATTGCCCTCGATGTGGCATCAAGTGAGATTTATGACCCTAAAACAGGTCTATATAGTCTCTCAGGAGAAGGTAGAACCCTCAATTCAGAAGAAATTGTTGATTTCTATGCTGATTGGATCTCTAAGTATCCCATCGTTTCTATAGAAGATGGTATGGATGAAAATGACTGGGAAGGCTGGCAGAAACTCTATGCCAAGCTGGGTGACAAAGTTCAATTGGTTGGTGATGACCTGACTGTAACCAATCCGGTAAGACTCCAGAAAGCCATCGATATGTCAGCTATTAACAGCATCCTGATCAAACTGAATCAGATCGGTACTCTGACAGAGACGCTGGATACGATCAAGTTGGCTCATGAGAATAACATGACTTGTGTTATCTCTCATCGCTCCGGTGAAACTGAAGATACCACCATTGCGGATCTGGCAGTAGCCACAGGTGCCGGTCAGATCAAAACAGGTTCAGCTTCCAGAAGTGATCGAATTGCCAAATACAACCAACTCCTCCGCATTCAGGAAGAGTTAGGTGATCTGGCTACCTTCAAAGGTTTTAAGGCCTTGAACCCAAAATAAAGAAGTTTATGGCAAAAAAACGATCACGTTCAACTAAAGCTCGCAAAACCAGAAATTCTGGCGGTTTATTCGGGAATAAAGTAGCCTGGATTTCCGGTGCGATTATCCTGCTGATACTGTTTCAGCTGTTTTTCCTGAGGGATGAAGGTCTCTACAGCCTCCTACAACTCAAACAGGAAATTCGTGATATGGAAAATCATATCACGCGTCTTGAAATTGAGAAAGCTGAGCTTGAGAGTGAACGTGATCGTTTGTTAAATGACCCGGACTATCTGGAACGTATCGCCAGGGAGCGCTTTCGCATGGCAAAACCTGGTGAAAAAGTATTCCATGTGGTGATCGACTCCAAGAAAAGCAATGAAACTCGCTAAGGTCACTAAGTTGAAAGATTCTCACAGCAGTTCCAGCGGATGAGATGCATTTGCCCTGCATGCGAATTCGATGCGCTTTAGGGGAAACCAGCTCGAGCAGTAAAATCGAGGCGAAACCCCTCTCGTCAAAATTGAAAACAAGCCTGGGAGAACCCCAGTTTATTGGCCGTTATCCAGGCGTAATTGTTACCCTGCTCTTACTTCTTGTGACATATATCCAACCTGGTTTTTCACGTAGCCAGGATTCCTTGGCCTATACCTTTCGCCAGGACAATCTTTCTACAAATAATGATATCAAGCTAAGTTATAATCACTCCTTTGCGGGAAGTGAATTGAACATTACAGATGTATTACTCTATAATGTTTTCTCATTTGACAATATTGTCTCAGATAAAAAACAATATTCCGTTGAGCACCGATTGAAAAGTGATTTCTCGTGGGGCAAACGGCGAGGAAAAAGCATCCGATTGGAGAGCAGTCAGCACCAGGATCATCGCACGGGACTGGCTACATCTATTAACAACTGGGCGTTATTGGCGGGCTTCAAAAAGGATAATGCCTACTCACTATTTTTGGGTGGGCGATCAGTGGAGCGCTATGGGATCATCGATGAAGGTGTGGCTGCAGAATTGGATTTTCATCAGAGCTGGAAATCCAGGAGTCAACAATCCTCACTGCATTTTACAGGTACTCGTGATGAATTGAAACAACACTTGAATCATACGATCAATGCACGAGCGGACTATCGTATTCACTTCGGAAATATTTCCACTTTTCAAACTTCCCTGTTTCGCGAGATCCGATTGCAGGCATTTCATACAGACTCACTTGGTAGTTCACAATCCAGGAACAATGACAACCTACTCTGGCAAAATCAATTTGTTTATCATCTCAAACCCAATTTACATGTGTCCCATAGACTAAATTGGGGGGATCAGCTCACAGAAATTCGACAGGAGAAAGTTGGAGAAAATTTTACGCTCAATCTCATTAGTGAGGATCGAAAACGATTTGCACTTCTCAATGAAACGGCACTGCAATTAAAAAACCCTAATTTCTCCAGTCTAACTGCATTCAAGGTAGAGAATTCTCAGAACAAATACTATGTAGACTACACACAGGTTTTGTATCAATTGCGAGAGGAAGTTCACTGGCAGAATAACTTATTTCTTGATTCCCTCTCATGGATCAGCACACTCTCAAGATTGGAATATGATACACCTGATACGACCAATGATGATGATCGAGATGAATGGCGTGTGAATACAGAGTTCAGGATGGTATGGCAACCCACACCATTCTATCAGATTGATGTTGGTGCCAAACTGGGTCTGTTTCATCTGATTTATCTGTTTAATACCCGTAGTTCTGAGAATCACTGGAATCGCAATCTTGTATTGTGGTCCGGTTTCTCCTGGAAGAAGGATTCATGGAGGGGAGAAGGACGTGCTCGCATTCGTAGCAATTATTTCGATTATGACTATGATGAATTGTTTATAGAATTGGATCAACCAACCCGTAGTTTTGTCCATAGATCCCTGGATATGCAAAAACAGTTAGCCTATAAAATGGGGAATCGTTGGTCACTGGTTTCTAAAGCTGTATTCCGCTGGGAGGATGAAGGAAAATTTCGTTGGGAATCCTTTATCCAGCAAATCAGTAGTCAGAGGGAACAATCAGAAATGAGTCTTAAATTAAATTATGCCTACCATGGATGGGAAGGCTGGATTGGTTTTCTGACACATAAGAGGATTATTAAGTATAGTATTGCCAATCGTGAATCTGAGCACTGGGAGGGGCAAGGACCCCTCATGGGAGTGAATTACTCGCTAGGGAACAGGCTGGCTTTGAAGGGGGACGCACGCTTTATTTCTGTGAAGGATCAGGATAGGGAATATCTACTTCCTAAAGTTTTTCTCACACTGGTTTACCGTTAATGCTTATCTGACAGAGGCTTCTCCAGCTCATCTATTCTTTCGTTCAGCGTATCAACATAACCTGAAAGGTGTTTTTGGACATCTCGGATTGCCTGGTTGTAGTAGTGCGGTCCCATATGCTCGCTAAAAAAATCCAACAAAAATTCTGCCTCAAAATTTCCTAAATCTTGATCTAGTTCATCTGAGAAATAGGTCTGAATTATTTGAATCAGCTCATCCTTCATATCGCGTGAAAAAGTGTTAATCATCCATGAGTTCCTTTTTTTGAAAGCTGTTGCCACCGTGCGTATAATACATTAATATAGCCTACACTTTTAAAACAATCATCAAAGTCAAAAGTTGGGAATTATCATGATGCGAATCAAAAAATCGCTGTATGCATGGGTTATACAGTTAATCCTTACTTCACTATGTTTACCCGTTTATGGTGCCTTCGAATACCCTGGCCTGGGGTGGTCATCCGCCACTGGAAATATCAAAGTTCTGGCGAATACACATCCAGGTGATTTCGGGGTGAATCCCTGTTTCTTATTAACCAGCAGTCTGAACCATTATGCCATTCAATATCAGAAACCTTTTAAAGGGATGGATTTGCACTCAGGATCTATAGCTGGTATCTATGAAATCAAGGGGCATAGGCTGGCATCTAGTTTTGATTATTTTGGTGATGATATCTACTCGGAAATGAGGGTGTCAACAGGATCCTATGTGAGAGTAGAAGATGGGTTCAGCGTTGGCGCAACTGTGAACTACCATTTACTGCAAATCTCAGGGTTTGAGTCCATGCAGTCCCTTTCGTTCTCACCCTCAATAGCGCTTGATGTGTCAGAGAATACGTTGTTGGCATCTGCTGTAGAGCACCTCTTACAGCTTGAGAGATCATTACCCATTCCACAGAAATTTCATTTTGGTGTCCAGCACCAACTCAGGAAGTTTTCATTTCAGTTGGCTGTTGAGAAAGAAGCCGCCTTACAACCTGAACTGTGCATGGGGGTGATTTTTTCTCCCAGACAAAACTGGGAAACCGGTTTCGGTTACCGGGATATGAGTGGCTCCCTGTCTGTGGGGTGGCGGATCATCAGTAAGTCTTACGGTTTCAACTACTCCTGTACGATACATCCTGAGTTGCCCCTCTCACAGGGTGTTGGTCTGGAAGTTATTCTACCATGAAATTCATCTTAGGGACTTTGCTACTCCTCTCCATGCTCTATGCCCAGCCTCCCTCATCCACGGAGCTGGATGAATCAGAAGAGCCTGACGAAGACATCTATCTGGAGCTGCTATTAAACAAATTATTCAAGCAATCAGAGCAAGAAGCCTCTAATAGTCGTAAAATGAGGTCTAATGAAATGATACTTCGACAAAGGGTTCAATACAGCCCCTCAGTGGAAGGGTGGAGGATTCTCAATAAGGGTCGGTTTTTTAATCGTCTGGGTAATTTCATTTTTGTAATTGAACAGGATCCAGGGGAATCCAAATTGAATGATCACACCATTCTCACCTGGAGTAGTCGTACAGTGCCCGGGGTTGACGAACTAATCGTAGGCGACTATCATATGAGCCTGGGAGGTGGCCTCCTGGTCAATCAACAGGGCTACCGATTCAGTATGAATCCAACCAGTTTACTGAGAAAAAATCGAATGAGAATCCGCCCACATTACTCAAGTCGCGAGCTGAACTATTATCATGGAATAGCCGCATCTCGGAGCAACGAATTTTTCAAGGCAACAGCATTTGCATCAAAAAGAAAAGCAATTGGTACATATGATTCCGGGGTTTTTCGCGAAGACTCTGATGGTATTCATCCTATAGATAAAACACTTTCAACTAAGGCTATAAGAATGGCTGGTCTGGCTATGGTCTACACCCTCAGGGGGGTACAATTTTATTCAGCCTCCCTTTTAAGTGGGGAGTTGGCACCTGAGCTGGGTTATGAGCTTGGATTCACATGGAATATAATCGATAATCAAGCTCTTGAGGTGTATACCAATGATATCAGAGCAGGTCGAGGTCGTTCACTGCTTTCCTGGTCTTATAGGTCTGGATCCGTAAATCTAGCGCTTCAGTATCGGAGTTATAATACAGAATTGCCTTTGGGACAGGGGGCTGCCTATTCAGTGACCAGTTCATCAGCCAGCAACGAAAGAGGCATTTCATTTCGACTACAACTAAACCTGACAAAAGGGGTTAACCTGAAATATGCCCTGGATCAAGGTGCAGCCCATCACTTACAATCCCTGGTTGACCTTACTTCAGTTAAGGATCATCGGCTCCAATTGAAATTTTGGAACCGGCACAGGGAATTGAGGCTGGACATAGGGCAAAAAAGGGAGGGACCCATTATCCTACCCTTGGAATGGACTACAGTTCATAGCTATCAGAGAATCTCAAAAATGGGATTATCCTATACGCGCAGAATTACCAAATCCTTACAATATCGCCTCAATGTCAAGTTGGCTCAGCGCGGACGTCTGGCTTCAGGCCTGATTCAGCAACGATTAATACTCAAGCGGGAGGGCTGGACTGGGGGTGTCGGATTTGTTCGTCACAGGGTCCCTGAATCGCAGCTACGCCTCAGCATATATGAATCTAGTATTGAAGAAAGTTTTAGCTTTTATACTGCTTTTGATGATGGTCAGCGATGGTTTATTTATCTAAAACGTAAAGCAAATGAACGAATCAACCTGGAAGTGAAACTTGCCAAAAGTCACTCTGACGATGTCCATGCTATAGATAAACAACTTGCTTATAGTTTTCAGATGTCCATTGTCATATAAAAGCCAACGGACTATTTTCAACGCTAAATATGATTCGTAAACGCTATATCATTTTCGTCCTCCTGTTGCTGATATCAGTCTCCTCCCTCCAGGCGAGACGAACAGAGCTTATTCTCCAGAAAGCTTCAGACGATCGCTATGTTCCTGCTATTCCAGTCTATATCATCAATCAATATCAATATATTGCACTCCAGGATTTACTGGATGCCTACAAAATTTCTGCTTTTATTAATCCGGATGTAAGAAAGTCTGTCTTCCGGCTGGGTCGACTCAAATTGAAAGTCACGGCTTACAATCATTATGTGATGGTTGAGGACAAGACGTTTCAAATGGCTCATGCCGTTGTGTTTTTCGATGGTGAAACATATCTGCCTATGGATGATTTTGTCAATATCCTGAAATTGACAGGTCTGGTATCAGGAGTCACATTACTTTCAGGGACAGATACGGCTGACCTTCAGGTTCAACGTACGGAGGAACGACCCGAACTCTCCCCCTATGAAATTGTTTCAACAAATATCGAGGAACGTCAGAACGGAACGGTGATTCGTATTCGAACTGCAAATCGCTACGATGCCAAATCTGTGAAAGCCTGGATCAACAGGGAAGAATGGCTCTATGTAACACTACCCGGAGCTACAGTAAATAAACTCGGAATAGATAATACTCAGATTCCTAAGAACAGTACCATCAGGACTGTAACTGCAGATCAACTGGATGGGACCTCTCAACTCACCTTCAGACTCAGGGGAACCGTTGAAGGCGTTGATGTCCTTCATCGAGATTCACCACCAGAAATTTTACTTACCATCCGTCGCCCCTATGTGATTGACCAATCACACTATCTCGATAAAGAACGGGAAAAATGGAAATTGGACAAGATCGTCCTGGATGCCGGGCACGGTGGTCATGATCCTGGTGCACGGGGGCATGGGCTGAAGGAGAAAGACATTACCCTGGATGTTGTCAAGCGCTTGGGGAGATTAATTGAAACCAGGACAGATATAGAAGTTGTCTACACTCGCAAAACAGATGTTTTTGTCCCTCTATGGGAACGTACAAAAATTGCCAACGAAGCCGGTGGAAAAGTATTCCTGAGTATCCATGTCAACGCCAATAAAAATAAAAGAGCCTCAGGTTTTGAAACCTACCTACTGAGACCGGGGAAGACAGATGCTGCAGTTGCAGTAGCTGAAATGGAGAACGCTGTAATCAAGCTTGAAAAGAATGCAGACCAGTACGATAAACTCAGCGCTGAGCAACTCATTCTGGCGACCATGGCGCAAAGCTCATTTATGCAACAGAGCGAGACGCTGGCTGATCTGACGCAGAGCGCTTTTGATAAGAAACTTGTAGGTCAAAATCGCGGGGTTAAACAAGCAGGTTTTATTGTCCTTATAGGGGCTTCCATGCCCAATGTCTTGATTGAGCTGGGATTCATTTCCAATAAAAATGATTCGAACCGCCTGAAAAAGGCCGCTTATCGACAGAAAGCAGCTGAAGGAATTTTTGATGCCTTAATGAAATACAAAACCCGCCATGAAAAATTATTGTCCCCATGAGTGAATTAAAATCTTCACAGGCAATTGGTGTCTTCGATTCGGGGTTGGGTGGTATCTCGGTTATTAGAGCCCTCATGGATTTATTGCCCCATGAACATCTCGTTTATTTCGGTGATACAGCGCGCGTGCCTTACGGCTCCAAATCAAAAGAAACAGTCATCCGCTTTTCACACCAGATCTCAGCCTTTTTGCGTGAAAAACAGGTAAAAATGATTGTCGTTGCCTGCAACACAGCCTCAGCAGTTGCTCTGGAAAGCCTTCAGGCGAGTTTTAATATCCCCATTGTCGGTGTGATAAAACCTGGATCTGGAGCAGCAGTCAATTCTGCGGATAATGGTCGTATTGGTGTTATCGGTACAGCCTCAACCATTCGATCTGGAGCTTATCGGGCTGCGATACGGGAGTTGGCACCCCATATGGAAGTAATGGACCAACCATGTCCCTTGTTGGTTCCCCTGGTGGAAGAGGACTGGCCTCATGATGGTGTGGTTAAGCAAGTGCTCCAGAGTTATTTAAAGTCATTTGAAGCCAACAAGCCAGATTCCTTAATTCTCGGTTGTACACACTATCCTTATCTGAAGCCTGTTATCCAGGAGGTCATTGGAGAAAAGGTGCGTCTGATTGATTCTGGCGAGGAAACCGCTGCAGAAGTTCAAGATGTCCTGGAAAACCTGGGCTTACTCAATCACGAAACTGGAGATCCAGGCAAACACGAATTTTTCGTCTCAGACTTTCCTCAAAAATTTGAAGAAACAGCGACTCGGTTTTTGGGACGTTCCCTGCAAAACCTGTTTAAAGTGGAACTGGAAGTTCTGGAATCATATAAGTAACCCATGTCTCCACAATATTTTGAATGCCCAGGATTGATCGAATAGTGAATACCGATCCCCAATCTATCTTTGACTATATATTTGGACTAACAGTCCCAGGTGTGAAGTTGGAACTGTCACGTGTACAAGAATTTATGAGGAGTATTGGAACTCCCTATGACTCCTATCCTGTTATTCATATAGCAGGAACTAACGGGAAGGGATCCACAGCTGCTATGCTCGCTGCTATTATAGATGCATATGGCAAAAGAACAGGTCTCTTTACCTCGCCTCACTTAGTTAAACCCAATGAGCGGGTCAGAGTGGGGAATCAATTGGTTCCAGATGCCTTTATTGTGGAGAAGGTTGAGTCCTGGAGATCAGAAATAGACCGGTTGGGTATCACCTTTTTTGAGGTCCTCACCGCTCTGGGAATGGCTTACTTCAAAGACAAAAAAGTAGATATTGCAGTCATCGAAACAGGGTTGGGTGGTAGACTGGATGCCACTAATGTTGTTGATCCAACAATAAGCGTCATTACTCATGTTTCCATGGATCATGAAAATATTCTTGGAGATAATCTTGCCCAAATAGCTGGTGAGAAAGCAGGCATTATTAAAGCAGGTCGCCCTGTCGTCCTGGGGAAAAACCCTAGTACCGTTCGAGATGTTATTCTAAAAAAATGCCAGCTGGAACAAGCTAGATATGCAGATGTCTCAGAACTTGTCTCAATTGAATCTGTTGAGACACATGAGCTTGTCCAGCATGTCAGGATAAATTTCTCAGGTACATTGATTGAGGTTGATCTACCTCTGCTGGGTCTCCACCAAACGGAGAACTTTGCAAATGTTTTGGTGGTGTTGAACGAATTGGGGCTGCCTCTTAACGCAGAGCTTATTCAGAAGGGCTTGAACCAAATGGTGTGGCAGGGTAGGATGCAAGTCCTTCAGAAGGACCCTTTGGTCTTGTATGATGTCGCCCATAATCTTTCAGGTCTGGGACGACTCCTTGATTCTCTTCAGGCTGCCTCTCATGAGGATTCTATTCTGGTGGTAGCATTTAATGCCCGAAAAAATATAGCACCCATGCTTAAAATGCTGGAGAGTTGGAAAGGACCGGTATTGTATTCCACTTTTAGTGGTCATTCAACAGTGGAGAGAGATGCTCTGGTGGATTTGGGTGTTCGAACAGACCAGGTTATTACAAGCCTGACTGCTGCATACCAACAAGCTTTAGCTATGCGTAAAACAGGTGATCAGACGATATGCTTTTTGGGCAGTCATTACATGGCTGAAGATCTGTTTCCCATGTTTCGGGTTGAAGCATAAGCACAACTGACCAGCTGATGTCAACAGCATACAGGCACGAATAATAAATTAGATTTTTAATTGACAAGGTTTAGGACTGGTTTAAATTCACATTGCAATTCAAAAGCTGATTTTACGTATTTTATCTCCCGACAATAATTTTTCACAGAAATTTTAATTAAAAATATCAATCACAAAAGAACAGGTTTATTTCAATGAGTTTTACCATTATGCAACTTCAGAAGATGAAGTTGAAAGAATTAGCCGATATTGCCCAGGAATTGGCAGTACCAGCAATTACGGGCCAGAAAAAGATGGAGTTGGTCGAAGCCATTATCGAAGCTCAGACAGAAAGTCAGGGGATGATGTTTTCCAAGGGGGTATTGGAAATTCTTCCCGACGGTTATGGCTTTCTCCGGGATGCAGATAATAATTATCTCGCTGGTGCACATGATATCTATGTGTCACCCTCCCAAATCAAACGATTTGGGCTCCGAACCGGTCAAATAGTCTGGGGTCAGGTGCGTCCTCCAAAGGACAATGAGCGCTATTTTGCCCTGCTAAAAATTGAAGCCATTAACTACATGAACCCCGAGGAGGGGAGAATTGTACCTCAGTTTGACACGCTGACTCCACTATATCCAGATGGGAAGTTAAGTCTCGAGAGAGGTCCCAAAAGCTATTCCATGCGAGTCATGGATTTACTGAGCCCGGTTGGAAAAGGTCAGCGTGGTCTCATTACTGCTCAGCCCAAAACAGGTAAAACCATTCTACTCCAGGATATTGCCAATTCTATCGTTCGGAATCATCCTGATGTTACACTCATCGTGCTGCTCATCGATGAGCGCCCTGAGGAAGTTACCGATATGCGTCGCATGGTTGATGCAGAAGTAATTGCCTCTACCTTTGATGAGCCACCAGAGCGCCACGTTCAGGTTGCAGATATGGTTCTGAATAAAGCCAAGTGTATGGTTGAATTCGGAAAAGATGTCGTTATCCTGCTGGATAGTTTGACACGTCTGGCAAGAGCTCACAATGCTGTCATCCCACATAGTGGAAAAATTCTATCTGGTGGTATTGACTCCAATGCCCTCCATCGTCCAAAGCGCTTCTTTGGAGCAGCCAGAAATGTGGAGCATGGAGGCTCTTTGACAATAATGGCAACCGCACTGATTGAAACTGGCTCTCGTATGGATGATGTTATTTTTGAAGAGTTTAAAGGGACAGGTAACATGGAGCTTGTTCTGGATCGCCGTCTCAGTGACCGTCGAATCTATCCTGCCATTGACATCAACCGCTCAGGTACCAGAAAAGAAGAGTTATTACTTACCAAAGCTGAACTATCCAGGACATGGATTCTCAGGAAGTTATTGAATGAGATGACTCCAGTCGAGGCTATGGAATTCTTGCTTGAGAGAATGCAGCGTTCAGGCACCAATAAGGAATTTATTCAGTCGATGAATTCATAAATTAATCGATTCTCACTTTAAATCGAGAGGGTGTGAATGCAAATTCACACCCTCTTTTTTTTCTAGCCTAATTCAACCCAATCAGATGACTTCCAACTCGAATATTTTCCTAAACCTTTCCCCTTGCCATGACAGGGGGTCCGCCGATATATTGCGCGGCTTTTTAAGGAGAGAAAGAAAGAAATGACATTTACTAAAAGAATCAACGCCTTACAGCCCTCAGCCACCATGGCTGTATTAGAAGCTGCGGCACGTTTACGTAGCCAGGGTGTTGATATCATTTCTTTTGGTGCCGGTGAGCCTGATTTCAACACACCTGAGCATATCATTGAAGCTGGTAATGAAGCGATGGCAAAGGGTATGACACGCTATACACCTGCCAGCGGCACAGCAACACTCAAACAAGCGGTAACTGACAAACTAAAGCGCGATAATTCGTTAGCGTATGAGCCTTCCCAGATTGTCATTTCCAATGGGGCTAAACATTCTCTCTACAACATCATGATGACTCTTTTTGATGAAGGTGATGAAGTTATTATTTTGAAACCTTACTGGGTGACTTATCCTGAAATCGTCAAATTGAGCGGTGCTGAACCCGTCTATGTTGAAACGCTGGAATCAGATGCTTTTCAGGTTACTGCAGAACAATTACAGCAGGTGATCACACACCGAACGAAAGGGATTATAGTCAATACTCCCTCAAACCCCAGTGGAGCGGTTTTAAATAAAGCAAGTCTCCAGGTTGTTGTGGATGTATGTCTTGAACATGAGGTGTGGATCATCAGTGATGAATGTTATGATGCCCTAGTCTATGATGGGGAACATATCAGTCTGGCTGGATTTGAAGGTGCGTATGAGAAGACCATTACTGTCCAGACGCTATCAAAGGCTTATGCCATGACTGGCTGGCGGATCGGGTACACAGCTTCGAATAATGATGTGGCCAAGGCTATGGGAAAATTTCAGGGACAGGCAACAGGTTGTCCTAACTCGATAGCCCAATATGCTTCTCAGGTTGCATTAACAGGTGACCATTCTTTTCTTGATGAATGGCGAGCCCAGTTTGTTGAAAGAAGGGATTACATGGTAAATGCTCTGGATGCCATGAACGGCGTAAGCTGTATCATGCCAGAAGGCGCCTTCTATGCTTTCCCAAAAGTTTCAGGATTGTTCGGTAAAAAGGCTGATGGTCTTGAAATCAAAAATGACTTAGATCTGACAAAGTATTTGTTAGATGCTGCACATATTACTGTGGTACCGGGATCAGCATTCGGTGCTCCGGACCACGTTAGATTGTCCTACGCGACCTCTTTGGACGCGATAAAAGCCGGTCTTGGCAGGTTTGCCGAGGCTGTTGCCAAATTGAATTGATGAAGGGAGAACCCATCAAATGAAACCAGGAATCCATCCTAAATACGAGTTGCACAAGGTTGCTTGTGCCTGCGGAAATAGTTTCGAGACCTATACCACTGTTGGTGAGTTACACATAGAAATCTGTAATGAATGCCATCCATATTTTACTGGAAAACAAAAATTGTTGGATACGGCTGGTCGTATTGACAAGTTCCGTAAAAAGTATGGATCTGCTGAAAAAGCTAAATAGATCTCTCGTAAAGCTGCTTTGAAATCAAAACGCAAACTTAGCGTTTTCATTCAGGCATTTCTCACTGCCCAACAATCTATCCTGGTTGGTGGGCAAGCGCTCATTGAGGGCGTCATGATGAGAGTGCCTGGAGCTTATGCTATTGCCGTGAGAAATCCTAAAGGCGAGATTATTACCAGACGTCAGGAGTTTAAATCTCTCACTGAAAAAATTGCCATTTTCAAAAAACCAGTACTTCGAGGCATGATTGCCTTGTTTGAATCCATGAAAATGGGTATCGGGACACTGAATGAATCTGCTGAAATAGCCTATGAGGAAGACAGCTCCGCTGAGATGAGTCTCAAGGACAAAATCCTGTCAGCTCTTGGAACTTTACTCGCTTTGGGTATTGGTCTGGGGCTATTTTTTGTGACACCGTTGTTTGTCACAGGAAATCTACTCAATCTTTCTGAGACTGCATTCACCTTTAATGTTGTGTCAGGAGTCATCAGAATTGCTCTGTTTCTGGCCTACCTTTGGGGTATTTCTTTGCTCGATGATGTCAAACGATTGTTTCAATACCATGGGGCTGAACATAAAACGGTTTACACTTTTGAGGCAGGCAAACCTCTGGATCTCGAATCTGCCAGACCGTTTCAGACCCAACATCCGAGATGTGGCACCAGTTTTATTTTTATTGTATTGTTATCTTCAATTCTAATGTTTGCCATCATTGATAGTATTGTAAAACTATTTGTGGGCGAAATGACACTCCAGATAAGATTGCTCACACATCTACCCCTGATTCCATTGGTAGCAGGTGTGGGTTATGAAATATTGAAGCTGAGCTCCAAGTATCGACATATCGGTTGGGTGAGAGCTCTTTCTGCCCCGGGAATATGGCTTCAGAATATCACGACCAGAGAACCAGATGATGAACAACTCACAGTAGCTCTGGAATCTTTAAAATTCGCATTCGGGGATGACCTGGAGAAATATCATGGTCAATCCTATGTGGCGGAGGCTATTGATTAATGCTTCTGGATAAACTCCCAGCACTCAAGGAAAAATTCAGTGAGTTGGAAACTCAACTTTCAGATCCAGAACTCATGGCAAACAATCGTAAGTATGCGAAAATTGCCCGTGAGCACAATGAATTATCCCATGTGCTGGAAGTTTTTCACAGTTATGAAGAACTCATGACGAACATTGAGGAGGGGGAATCAATTCTTCATGGCGAAGATGAGGAACTCAAGGAAATCGTTCGTGAGGAGTTAGACGAATCTCTGGCTGAGAAAGCCAGGCTGGAAGAAGATTTAAAAATATTACTGATTCCAAAAGATCCTCTGGATCGCGGAGCAGCCCTACTGGAAATCAGGGCAGGTGCAGGCGGCGATGAGGCAGCATTGTTCGCCACTGATCTTGTTCGCATGTATTTGCGCTACACGGAAACCATGAACTGGAAATATGAGTTTATCACTCGTAATGAAATGGGTGGTGGTGGAACCAAGGAAGCCATAATTCAGGTCACAGGTGATGATGCTTATGGTACGTTGAAGTTTGAAAGCGGTGTGCACCGGGTTCAAAGAATCCCACAAACGGAATCAAGTGGTAGAATTCACACTTCTGCAGCGACTGTCGCAGTCCTGCCTGAAGCCGAAGAAGTTGATATTGAGATAAATACAAGTGATCTGAGAATAGATACGTTTCGGGCCAGTGGCGCTGGTGGACAACACGTTAATAAAACTGAATCAGCTATCCGCATCACGCATATGCCTTCTGGGATGGTTGTTTCCTGTCAGGATGAATCTTCTCAGCATAAGAACAAGGACAAGGCCATGAAAGTGCTGCGTGCACGATTATTGGCTGAAGAAACCGAGAAGCAAAACAGCCAGGTTGCTGCTATGCGTAAGACCCTGGTTTCGACAGGTGACCGTAGTGCCAAGATTCGTACCTATAATTATCCACAGGGTCGGGTGACAGACCACCGGATAAATCTAACACTTTATCGTTTGGAAGAGATTACCAATGGTGACCTTTCTGAGCTTCATGAAAAACTTGTGGCAGCGGAGATGGTCAATCGACTGGAGTTGCTTTGAGTAAGCCTGCTTCACGTTCGATGCGTACCTGGCGTAAGTTTCACAGATATTCATTTGGTTATAGTAAGTGGGTGAGTATCGTTTCTGTTGTATTGCTCCTTGTCATTTCACTCACCGGGATTTTACTGGTTCATCAGGATGACCTCAAAGTAATTCAGACGGGGAGGGTTCCTCTTAGTCTATTACCCGCCCATTATGAGAATCGCCTTGAGAGTACCCGTGAGAGACAGGGAACAACAACCCTGTTCGAGGAAGAACAGAGTGTCCCCATGCGTTGGGTGATCCTCGACCTACACACAGGTGATTTTTTTGGCAAATATGGTTTTCTCCTGTATGATCTCCTGGCAGTTGTCATGCTGGTTTTGGGAACCACCGGTATTTATATGTACTTTAAGATTAGAAAGAATAGCGTTTTTTAGAAAGGGATGAACATGTACAGACATTCAATACTCATAATTCTCATGGTCATTAGTTTTGGCCTGTTGGCATGCAGCTCAGAAACTGGGGATGGTGCTGGAGAACAATACGGTCAGGATTTGACAATTGCCAAAGCGATCCCCATTAATGAAGTATTTACCCAGGTCAGCGACCTGAATGGGAAAATGGTTCGTGTATCCGGGACTGTCACTGACCTCTGCAAACACAAGGGGTGTTGGATGCAGGTTTCAGATGGTAACAATGTCCTCACCGTTCGGTTTAAGGACGAAGCTTTCATTTTGCCAGCCGAAGCAGCTGGACGCAAAGTTGATTTTGAAGGCTTGCTGATCGCCGAAAAAATTGACAACCCCTTAGGTTCCCACATGGCCTGCGCTGAAGCAGGTGAACACAGTGGTGAAGGTGCCTGTGAGAGTGAACGCGCTGAGAAAACGATAAAAAAAGTTTCTGATATGCGTTACACCATGGTCTCCACAGGTCTGGTTCTACTATAAATTTTAATTTCGTTCTGTAACGAGTGAATAAGAAATGCATCCAACTAAACGCGAGTTGACAATTGAAGAGACACCCGAGCTGATTCAAGCAGCCCGAGATGGTGACAGGAAAGTGCAATCACAGCTTGTGTCGATGTACTCTGGTCGTATTTATAATCTTGGTCTGCGTATGCTGCGTAACAATGAAGATGCTGAAGATATGCTTCAGGAAACGTTCATTACAGCATTTCAGAAAATCGATTCCTTTAAAGGTAAATCCAGTTTTTATACGTGGATCTACCGCATCGGTGTGAATATCGCTCTGGGTAAATTGCGAAAGCAATCCAGGATGCAGATTTCCTATTCCATTCAGGAACCTGATTTCGAGAACCTCCACGGTCTGGATATATCAGACTGGCCAGAGTATATCGAAACCAAGGTTTCAGATGAAGAATTTAGAATCGCACTTAAGGTTGCATTGGACGATCTTGATGAAAAATACAGATCCGTATTCGTGTTAAGGGATTTGGAAGGTTTGTCCACAACCAAGACATCCGAGATGCTTGAGCTTTCAGAGAGCAATGTGAAAGTTAGGCTCATGCGCGCTAGACTGTTTTTGAGGGATCGCATGAGTACTTTCATGAAACGTGAAGGTTGGTTAGTAAAATGAAACCAAAACATAATGTAGAGCTACAGAAGAAAATTTGTCTGGATTTCGGTGCAGATATTGGTTCTGAATTGTGTCAGGAAGTTGGTTCTCTCTTGGAGTCATGCCCTGAGTGTAAGGTTTACTACGATACCATGCAGCGGTCGGTAAAATTATATCGTGTAGTAGAAGATGATTGTGATTTGCCAGAGCCAGTATCAGAGCGCCTCTTCAAAGTATTGAATTTAGATGAATTGAAGAAGGATGTATAAACAATGGCAACGGCGATAGCACAGACAAAAAAAGTAATCATGTTCACCACCCCAACCTGTTCACACTGCACAACGGCTAAGCGCTATTTACGTGAAAAGGGTATTAAGTTCAAAGAAATAGATGTGAGTAGAAATCAGAGAGCTGCTCAGGATATGGTAAGAAAAACGGGCCAACAGGGTGTTCCACAACTGTGGATTAATAATCGACCTGTTGTCGGTTTTGATAGAAATAAAATCAATAGTTTATTAGGTGTATAGGAGAAAGAAATGAAAATTCAACCTTTAGACGATCGTGTATTAGTTGTACCTGCTGGTGAAGAAGAAACCACAGCTTCTGGAATTATTATCCCAGATACTGCCAAGGAAAAACCACGTCGTGGAACAGTGGCTGCTGTGGGAAATGATGAAGATTTGCAGGAATTAGTTAAAGAAGGTGATGTTATCCTTTATGGTAAATACTCAGGTGATGAGTTGTCATACGATGGCACAGACTACCTCATTATTAACCGTGGTGACATTCTCGCAAAACTCGGATAGTTCTTTAGCCACATGCTTTTAAAAAGGGAGTCTTTGGGCTCCCTTTTTTGTTATTCATTACTTTTCTCCTCCACAACAATTTCTATCTTAGCCTTCAATTATTCACAGTTGAAGCAGGGGATTGCTGTAACAATTTTCCATTCAAACAGTTGACCAGTAGCGGGGAGATTCACACATGTATGGCAAACGTTTTTTCTGTTTAGTCGTTCTATTAATAGGATTTGTACAGGCAACAGATACCTGGGACAGAAGTTTTCCAGGTATGGAATATCTCCATCGTACCACCAATACACCCTGGGATATTCATGTTCTCGTCATTGATTTAAAGCAACCGGGCATCACCAGTAAAGTGACGCTGGCTCAAGACCAGGTCTATGGGCGTGAAATTGTATCACAAATGGCAATTAGACATGGGGTGACCGCTGCAATCAATGGTGACTTTTGT
Organism: Fidelibacterota bacterium; assembly: GCA_016844945.1. Lineage (GTDB taxonomy): Bacteria > Fidelibacterota > UBA8477 > UBA8477 > JABMPR01 > JABMPR01. Next base: position 100,144 of record JAERTJ010000100.1, read on the forward strand.
AGTTTGAATGATGGAATCCCGCAGGGGATAACCGTCCTGGATAATGTGATTGCGACTGCACCAAAATTCAGAACGGCGCTGGGCTTTACTCAAAATTCTACTGCTACCATAGGAATGTGGACAGACCGCTGGAACTGGTATGCCAGCGTCGCTGATGAACAGGGGAATGAGCACCACTTGGTTATGATGAATCTTGATGTAAACGCGGACTGGCTGTGTCTTTTTACCGATCTCTATGGCTGTGCTACTCCGGGATCAAGTCTTTCTAACAATGTTGTAGAAGTACTGGTGAATGCAGATAGCCTAGTCCAGGAAATTAGAGAGAACCAACCGGGTCTAAATATTCCTTCTGGATCATTTGTTCTCACAGGACGTGAGAGTGCTGCGGATTGGCTGATTACGAACATAAGTCTTGGGGAACAGATAAGTCTAGATTTGGCAACACTTCCAGATTGGCGGAATTTACAACAAGCAGTAAGTGGCGGTCCTCGTTTCGTTGCAAATGGGGCATACTATAGTGACCCCATGTCGCCCTTCCCAGGGGGTGAAGATTTTACCATGTCCTATAAGGAAGCTTATTACAATTCTCGGCAACCACGTTCAGCTGCAGGGACGACAATTGATGGAGATACCCTGATTTTTGCTGTCGTTGATGGTAGACAATCGCATAGCGCTGGAATGACCTTGCGTGAACTGGCAAGTCTGATGATCGAGTTTGGTGCAAACGATGCCCTCCAGTTTGACAGTGGCGGATCTGCTACATTCTTTTTAGATGGAACGGTTCGCAATTCTCCCTCTGATGGAAGTGAGCGTCCTATTGCAAATGCCCTGTGTATCAATTCAACACAAAATTTTATTAATATCGCACCAGATGCCACGATTCTGTCTGTCAGTGATGAACTGCTTCCAGATCACCCTGCGTCTAAATTGATTGATGGGGACAAATCCAGATCCGGTGGGAAGTGGGCAGATCTAACCAGTGACATCCCCTGGATAGAATTGGATCTTGGTTCAGTCTATCCACTTACACACCACCAGCTCTTTCATGCATCCTATGCCGGGGATGAGGCTTACCTGAATACAAAAGAATTCAAGATATATTCACGCCTGGATACAAATTCTGCCTGGGAGGAAGACTTCCATGTTGATAATGCACGCTACCAGGAGCAGGATAATTTATGTTCCTATACTGAACCTAAAATGGCACGGTTTGTTCGTTTGGAGATCCTTCAATCCAATCATCTGGATTATGAAGATTATTTACGCCAACCTGAATATGGAATTTACATTAGAGATCCAGAAATGGCTATTGACGGGCTGAATGAGTCGCCCAATACTTTTCATGTGAGTCAGAATTTTCCTAACCCATTCAACCCCTCTACGACTCTGAGCTACTCCCTAAATGAAGCCAACCGGGTTAAGGTCACCATTTATGATATGAACGGTCGTGAGATCATTCAATTGTTAAATGAGGAGCAGGATAGAGGTTCATATGAGATCAGATGGCAAGGTATGACCTCTCAGCAGATACAGGTTGATACAGGAATTTATTTTACACGATTTGAGGTAGGCTCGCAGTTTAAGACTGTAAAAATGGTCTATTTGAAATAACAAATTTCCAATACCAGATCTTTTTGTCTCACTGACCGCTATTTTGTCATGGAAAGACATCTTTTTTTGTCACGTCCATGCCATCAGGTACTCAAACACTTGCCAGGTTTGAGCAACTTTCTGAAAGGGGAAGACATGCAGAAAAAATTTGTGATCATCGGTGGGGATGCGGCGGGTATGAGTGCCGCAAGCAAGATCAGGCGCTTGCAGCCCAATGCAGAGTTAGTGGTCTTCGAGAAAGGTCATCATATCAGTTTTGCAGCATGTGGCTTGCCCTATTGGCTAGGGGGTGTTATCAAGGATGGAAGCAAGTTGGAAGTGCTTACTCCTGAGATAGCCAGGGAGAAACGCGGTATTGATGTTCGCACGCAACATGAAGTCATCAATATTGATGTGGCAACAAACACTGTAACAGTGGCAAACCACTCAAACGGTGAAACATTCACAGAAGTATATGATAAGCTACTGATTGCCACAGGCGCTCGAGCAATTATCCCGCCTATCCCCGGTATTGCAAGTCAAGGTATTTTCACTCTGAGAAGCCTGGCAGATGGACAGAAAATTCACAGCTATGTGGATGAGCATAAGGTTTCTCATGCTACAATAGTAGGTGCAGGCTATGTGGGGCTTGAAATGGCTGAAGCTTTCAGAAATCTTAACATTGATGTCACCATGGTCGAAATGATGAATCAGGTTGCCCCGACCTTTGACGGGGATATGCTTGATAAGTTAACTGAGCATGTTCAGGAACAGGGCGTTGACCTTAGGCTTGGAACCCACGTTAATGAATTTTCATCCAATGATGACAAAATCATAGTTCATACTTCAGGAGGAGATTTGAAAACAGATCTGGTTCTGGTTTCAACAGGGGTGCAACCCAATTCAGAAATAGCCAGGGAAGCAGGAATATCCGTCGGTGCAAGTGGAGCTATAAGCGTCAATAAAAGCATGCTGACAAATATTGAAAACATATATGCCGCTGGAGATTGTATTGAGCATAACCACCTCGTTCTGAATGAAGACGTTTGGATTCCACTGGCTACCTCTGCCAATAAGGGGGGGCGTATTGCCGGAGAGAATATGGCGGGTGGAGCAAACCGTTTTCCTGGAGTCCTGGGAACCGCAGTGGTAAAAGTCTTTGATTATACCCTCGCTCAAACGGGTCTAACTGAAAAACAGGCAGTGCAATCAGCCAAGTTTGGTGAGATTGAATCAACACTGATCACTGCAGGGAGTAAAGCTCATTACTACCCTGGATCCACTCCCATTACTGTGAAGCTGATTACAGAGAAAACCAGCAAACGCCTCCTGGGTGCCCAGATGGTGAGCAGGTCTGATATTTCAAAGCGGATGGATGTTTTGGCAACAGCTATCACAGCCCGCATGACTGTAGAAGATATTGCCTTGTTGGATTTAACCTATGCACCGCCCGTAGCACCCGTCTACGATCCAATTCACGTGGCAGCAAGTGTTGCCAGTAAATGAAAAAAGTGTTGATACGTTTGTAACCGAGGAATGTGATGATAAATAAAGAAATGCTGATCGAAGACCTGGTAAATGAATATCCTAGACTCGTTGGACCATTGAAAGTTGAGGGTATTGTATGTATTGCCTGCGGCGAGGCAGTCTGGGGAACACTTGAAGCTCAAGCCAAAGACAAAGGACTCGATAATATCGATGAGATTGTAGAGCGCATGAACAAATTGTTGATGAGTGAAATTGGCGAATGATTTGATAGGTTGGCTGATCGAGGGGATTTCGCTGACGGTTTGATAGTTTATAAGATTGAAAGAGAAAGAAATGTCAGAAATAAAGATACAACAGATAAAAGGGGCAACATTTGCTGCTCGTGGTCGTTCAAATCATTGGTTGGTTATGGACACACCCGAAAAAGTTGGAGGGGCAGGTGCAGCCAGTAGTCCCATGGAACTCATTCTTTTTGGGTTAGGTGGATGCACTGCAGTCGATGTAGAAGTAATACTCAAAAAAATGAAAGTACCCGTTGAAAATATTGAGATAGATATCCAGGCTGAAAGGGCTGAGGAACACCCAAAGGTCTATACCAAAATTGATATGGTCTATCATTTTTGGGGCAAAGATTTATCTGGAAAAAAATTGGAAAAAGCTGTGAAACTCTCAAAAGATTCCTATTGTTCAGTCAGCGCTATGCTAAAAGAAACTGTAGAAATAACTGCAAGAGTGGAGAACCATAGCACCGTATGATACACCGTTTGATAGCCTATTCCCTGATCTTGCTTGGTACAGGTAGTACCATCTACATGGGGGTGGAGGGAGTCTTTGGTGATCGAAATAAGATTCCGGCTATGAACGCCGAGTCATTCAGCAGACAATTCTCAGATTCCAGCCAATATATATTAATCGATGTGAGGACGGAGGCTGAGATTATTCAAACTCCAGCTCCCTGGGAAGGAACTATTCATATCCCCCTCCTCATGCTGGAAGAGCGATGTACAGAATTGACGGATTTTAAGGATCAGCCAATGATGCTCATTTGTCCCACTGGGAATAGATCTCGACAAGGAGCTCGTGTGCTTCGCTTAGCAGGATTTGATGCGTGGTATTTGGAGAACGGCATGTTTATTGATGAAGGAAAGCTGTGATGGATAAAAGATATATAAAAATGTTATCAGGATTAGTAATAGGAGCTTCCCTTGGCTTCCTATATTACTATTATGTTGGTTGTGTATCAGGTACATGTGCGATTACATCTAATCCATATATAAGTACCGGGTATGGCGCATTGATGGGGCTGGTGTTTATGTGGCCAGGAGATATGAAGATATTAGGCAGGAAGAATAAGGAGCAAGTTGATGCAAATTAAAAAATTACTTCTATTGGTGATGTCTGGACTCCTCATCTTCACTGGTTGTGAGGATTCTGATGAGCCCGAAGGCAAAGTAGATCCTCCTGTAAGTCAAGGTAATTTTCATTTTGTTCAGCATGAAACCACCTATAGCGGTAGTAATGAATTTGTCGTCTTACATGGTGACATCTATAGTCTGTCTGACTCTGCTTTATCAATTACAGTCACCAGGGTAAAAAACCAGATTCCTGATTCCTGGAGCTCAGCTTTCTGTGTTGGACCTGCTTGCCTGCCACCCTTTTTAAATGACTTTACCTTTAGCCTGGCACCTGGTGATACCGCCTTGTTTAGTATTGATACTTATCCAAACGCTGAACCGGGTCAGGGGTCGTGGACGTTTGTTGCAGTTGACTCTTCTACCATGGAAATTGATTCTGTCAGTGCCAGTATGGATTGGAGTAGTGCGAATTAGCACAAGCAAGTTTATTAGTGATTCAGTCACTGCTGATCTATTCGTATCAGCGAAAAGAGGTCAATAAATGTATCGTATAATAGGTCTACTCCTCATTGTGTCCCTCTCCATTGGACAACAGAAACAATTGCCCCAGGTCAAACTGAAGGATATGAAAAACAAGACACATAGTCTTGATAAAATTGTGGATGGGAAGTACTCGCTGATCAATTTTTGGGCGACGTATTGTGTCCCCTGCCGCAAAGAAATGAAACATCTGAATCGAATCAATAAGACCTATGCAGATCAAAATGTACAGGTCGTCGGTATATCTATTGATGATTCCAGAACAGTGGGTCGTGTTAAATCCATGGTCAAATCTCAAAAGTTAAAATACACCATCCTGCTTGACACTGAACAAAAACTGTACAAAAATTTTAATACGACTGCTATGCCATTTTCTATCCTTGTGGATCCAAGTGGCAAGATCCTTTGGGAGCATACGGGATATTTGCCTGGTGATGAAGCTCAAATGGAATTAGAAATTAAAAAAGCTCTCGCAAGTCAGAAAAAAAGCTAATCCCCCCTCTTGTTGTCGCTCCTCCAAAAGCTGGTTCTCGTTGCACTCCCCCTGGGTTTATTTGCAGAGGGTGTGTCCTGGAATGTTGGATTAAAATCCAGCCTGGGACGTGGAGAACAGGATGAGCTCGAGTATAATTACTTTGAAAACTTCGTAAATGGCTCAATCGAATACGGTCACTGGTATCTTGATCTTTCCTTTGAGTCGAGTAAACCTCCTGAATATGGATTTGACCATCAAGGTCTGGATCGACTCTTCATAAGCTATATTGGTGACACACGCTCAGTTGAAATTGGGGATATTTCAGCCGTTTTTGGCCGAGGTATGGCTCTGAATCTTGATGAGAACCAGGCCATTGATTTTGATAATGAGATCATGGGTATTAGATTTTCCTCTATCCTGTTTGATAATCATGAACTGGATTTTGTTGCAGGTTATAACAGTTCGTACAGTTTTTACTCACCTAGCTCAGACCTTCGTATGCCGGATGGTGAAGCTCAATATGAGCTCGCTGGTGCAGAAGCTACCCTCAATAGCGAGAGTGGGATATGGTCATTCACACCTTATGCAATTATTAGCAGAATGAAATCAGATTACCTCTGGAATGAGCTTATACCTGAGAATGGTGGGGTAGTCATCGATACTGTAGAACAAACCATGCATGCCATTCAAGGGGGATGGGGTCAATCGCTCTATGGTGAAAGTTGGGACTTGTATCTAGAATACAATCGCACAATGAAGGCGTTTGATTTTCCCTTATCAGAGCAAATAACGACGGGTTCTGCAAATGAGGTTAGGCTACTGAATGAGGATATTGAATATACGAGAGAAGCCCAGGCTTTAAACCTTCAGTTGAATTGGTTTCCGGAATGGTTCACGGCAATGTTTGAGTATAAACGCTATTTAAATGGTCGCGAATCTGCCTCTCAAAAATCTAATCCACTCCTACTGGCAACCAAACCGTTACCCTGGCAGATGGGTCCAACAGGCATTCGAGAACATGATATCGCACTCCTGGGGAATGTGACACATCCTGTTGATTATGGTGATGAATTGGGTTGGAATTTTGAATTCCGTAAATCTATTTCTGATACCTGGTCTATTGTGTTAAATGCAGCTCAGACTTCTCGAACAGATATTGATGGAACCGGCATTATGCCCAGACGTGATTTCAGTTTAAATCCCTGGCAAGAGTATTATGCTGAGTTCGAGTACTCAGGCGATGCCTTTTATCAACGATTTCTACTAGCCTATACCCAAACGACTTTGAGTGGGGCTTCAGCTGCTGAAGTGTTTGACCATTTCACACTGGTCCCTGCTTATCTCTCATGGCACCCCAATAATGATCTCGTATTGTCTACAGTGGTTGAACTACAAGCTACTGAAGCACGTTCAGAGATTTATGACGGTGAAGCCCTGGAGGGTCATCACTATAAAAGTGGACATTTCATAGCCAGTGCCGATTATAATCATATTTATTCTGCATCAATTATCTGGGATACCAGTGATGATCCCGGTCTGGTTGATGAGACTGGAAAAATGCAAAACTGGTTAAGTGGGGAGATTAGTCTAAAACCAATTGATGGTCTTTGGATTCGAGCATCCTATGGAAAAGAAAAAGGTGGTGTTCGTTGTACTGGAGGTGTTTGTCGCGTGCTGAATCCTTTTGAGGGCTATCGTATGGCTCTGGAGTGGAGACTATGAGAGCGACAATCCTTCTGATCATTACTTCCTGCTTGCTATGGTCCTGTCATTGGGCACCTGAAGAGCTAGATGTAAACAGTTTATCCACCTACAAGCAGCTGGAAATCATTCGGGGACTTACATCGGAGGTGGATGTCGTGGGATATGATTTCCATGTTTTAGAATACCCAGATCCAGGAATCGTCACCTTCACCTCTCATGAATCAGGTCATTTTGAGTTAATGGGAAGATCACCCGGTGTTACGTTACTAAGCATAAGCTATTTCGTGGACCAGGAAGGTCGGCAAGGTCTGCAATCAGTCATGTATATCAGTGTTGAAGTGAGCGATGGGATTCCTGTTAATGTGCATATTGCAGATACATTGCTAGTGGACATGAGTCAGTATGTGGACCTGGCTGTGTTGTCGGTAACAGATTCAATGGATATTGAGTATCTTGGTGGCACCCCATCACCTCCAGCTTCAGCGAACTTGGTACCAGGAACATTCAAGATGGAATTATATGGAATAAATCCAGGTGAGGATAGCCTCCTTGTGAATTTCTACGATGCAACAGATAGCGTTATTCTAGCGTTACCCTTTGAGATTGAATCATCCATTAAGAAAGTAGCACTGGTGGAATTATTCACCAATAGTGGTTGTATTAATTGTCCCGAAGCAAACCACTACCTGGATAATATTTATAGCGAATTTTCTGATGATATGACCCTTGTTCGCTATCATGTCAACTGGACGGATCCAGAAGACCCGATGAACCTCTATAACCCTGACGATGTATTGGATCGCGTAGAGTATTATAATGTATTCACTGCACCTGGTTTTGTCCTGGATGGCAATATGATTAACACAATTGATGAAAATGACTGGATCAATCGCATTGGCGCAGCCAGTCGCGAATCAACGCCTATCTATATTTCACCTGTTGATTTGGTTACGACCATGGACAGCCTATTTCTTAGTTTCGATCTTGAAAGCTATTCAGTGGTCCTGAGTGATCTTGATGTATGGTCAATGGTTTTGGAGGATAGCATCTACTATCCCGGAACAAATGGTGAAGAAATTCACATGCAGGTCATGCGAGATATGACTTTTTCACAAGTCTCCGGTGACCTTGCAGGATTCCGCGTAAATCATAGTCTGAAAAAGCCTGAGGGCTTCGTAACTGGAGACCTCTTTAGTTTTCTGGTCTTTATTCAGGACAGATCCTCAAAGCAAGTTATTCAATCCAGAAAACAACACTTGGATTAGCATGGCTAGCCTTCATCCATTCTTTGTACATTTCCCAATTGCCATCTTACTGGTAGCTGTTCTTTTTGATGCTTATGGAGCCTACAAGGCTCACACTCAGAGCACACACAGCGCCTTCGTTCTGCAATTGTTGGCAGGAATTGCTGCCATTTTTGCCGCTGTAAGTGGGAATCAGGCAGAAACCATTCTCGTCAAAAGTGCGGAATTGAATGCAGGGGTAGGAGAAGCATTAGATGCCCATATCTCAATGGGGAATTTGATGATCTGGGTCATCATAACATTTGTAGGGTTCAGGATGTTTGCTGTTTTGGAGAAAAAAACCTGGGCTCAAGCGGGATGGGTGTTTCCTGCGCTAGGTCTTGTTGTTGCGGGGTTGGTAATATTTACAGGTTTGCTCGGTGGTGATTTGAGCGCTGACATCCTGGATTTCTATAAAAAACACTAACACCTTGCGAAGACTCAGTGACACATACTGAATCCTCGCAAGACGCATTAAGCCCTAACTTTTAATAAATCGTTTCCCATTCATTGTTGCTAGGAAAGCTGAAATCTTCGCAGCTTCCTCAACTGATATTTGCTGCATGAGTTGCATTTCACCCATCATCTGAATGGTCTCATCCAGGCTGGCTACACCACCGTCATGAAAGTAGGGTCCTGTAAGCGCGACATTTCTCATTGTAGGAACTTTAAACATGAATTTATCCCGTTCCAGTCCAGTGACTTCAAAACGACCCTCATCCTCCAGGTTCTTATAGGGTTTTATCAACCCATTTTTCTGGTACATGTTTGCACCGAGCATGGAACCGGTATGACAGGTTACACATGCTTTTCCCAGGAAAAGGTCTAGCCCCTCAACCTCAGTTTTGCTGATTGCCTTCAGGTCACCCATCAGAAAATCATCAAATCGATCATGGGTTATCAGCGTACGTTCAAAAGCAGCCATGGCTTCGGTCATCTTCTCAAAATCAATCGAAGGATCACCGAAAGCTGCTTCAAATAGCGTTGCATACTCTGGGATTGCCTCGATTTTCTTGACTGCGGTCGCAGAATCAGGGATTGCCATTTCAGCTGGATTTAATACAGGTCCGCCTGCCTGTTCATTTAGGTCAAGAGCGCGTCCATCCCAAAATTGCACAAAATGGAAGCCAGCGTTAAAGACTGTGGGCGAATTTCTGGGACCGGGGATACCGTTGGTACCATTTGAGGTAGGAAGATTGTCCACACCTGCTTTTTCAAGATCATGGCAAGTATTGCAACTCATATCATCCGTGTTGGAAAGAGCGGTTTCGAAGTAAAGTTTTTCACCGAGTTTGATGAGGGCTGGCGTGTCATTTTCAGAACCCGGCATTTTATCGGGAATCGTAGCAAACAATGGTTTTACTTTATCCAAAATACTTTGCTGATAACTCAGGTCTTCTTGTTTGGGTGCCTCGGATTTACTGCCACACTGCACGAGGGTGCATAAGATCAGAAGTGTAAAGAGGGTGGTGGTAAGTTTTTTCATAGTACTCCTTTCATGGATGTGCTAAATAACAATAGCTGCAATAAAGCAATAATATATGCTCGATCTTGTAAAATGCACCTTCAAATTCAAGAAGGTCCAGAGACTGACCAATACTCTGCCAAAGACCTATTCCTAGTTGGTGCTCCCGATAATCTGATCCAGTTAATTCAAGCGAATCAACAAACCCCTCTTGCAGAAGGAACGGCATCGTCTATATTACATACCGACCAGTCGGTTTGTTGAAAACTATTTTTAAGGCATATCATGACAGAGAGAAGACCCAGCTCAGAGCGGCGGATTGAAATATTGGAAGCAGCCCTTCGAATTTTTGTGAAGAAGGGATATTCAGAAGCACGAATGGATGATATCGTCCAGGAGATTGGACTGAGTAAAGGAGCCATCTACCACCACTTTCAGAGCAAGCGTGATCTCTTTATCGCACTCATTGAGCATTGGATGGATCAGTTTATGGTTATTGAGGATGACCAACGTTTACGGGCAAAGCCATCTGCTGAAATCATCAAGCAAATTGCTCGATTCACTGCAAAGCTATTCCAGCGTAACCCGAACTGGTTCTTGGTTGAGCCAGAAATTTGGGCCTTCGCCAATCGTGATCATGAAATCAAGAATCTGGCAAGCCAGCTCTATTCACGAGTCCTCTCAGAATTTGAAGCCCTCATCAAACGCGGAATGAAATATGGTGAGTTCAAGGAAGTAAATGAACGCATGATTGCTATGTCCATCATGACCTCCCTCCATGGCATGATCTGGTTTGTCCTTTTCAAACCGAATGATTTCTCACTTGAAGAATATGTTGATCTGAATATGGAGTTGATCCTCAGTGGCATTGCCGCGACTGAATCCTGATTGATTATACCTGAGAGCAAGGGGGAAGCTCTCAGACTTTGATAATTAAATAACGAATGACCACTAAATGTACCGAAGCATTCGGTTCATGCCGGTGAGTCAAATAAGGAGAATGAAATGAAGAAGGGTGGCGCATTTTTAACCACACCCTTTGGGGTTGATGAAATCTTCACCAGAGAAAGATGGAGTGATGACCAAAAAGAATTTTTCGAGGCAATTCAGACCTACGCCAAAGAAGAGGTAGCTCCTCGTAGTGAGGACATTGAAAAGCTTAATGAGCATCTCACTCGAGAAGTGATGGTGAATATGGGCGAAATGGGGGTGCTCGGCTTAGATGTTCCGGAACAATACGGAGGTATGGGCCTGGATAAAACAGCTGCTGCTCTAGCTCTGGAAGCCATGGGCGTTGGAGAAAGTTCATCCCTTATGGTGACAGTCACTGATCATACTGGTATTGGACTTTTGCCAATCTTGTGGTATGGAAATGATGCGCAACGTGAAAAGTACATACCCAAAATGATGAGTGGCGAATGGATGAGTTCCTATGCGCTCACTGAGCCAGGTGCTGGTTCAGATGCATTAAATGGAACTGCTTCCGCTAAGCTGAATGAAGCCGGTACTCATTATATACTGAATGGTGTAAAACAATTTATCACCAATGGTGGATGGGCGGATATCGGTGTCGTTTTCGCCAAAGTTGATGGGGATAAAATGACAGCCTTTATCCTTGATCAGGAAACCACTGGCTGGGAGCGTGGTCCTGAAGAACATAAGCTGGGAATCAAGGGTTCTTCCACGACAACTTTTTTGATGAAGGACTGTATGGTTCCATTGGAAAACGTGTTAGGTGATGTGGGTAAAGGCGCTGCAGTTGCGTTTAATGTTCTCTATATCGGTCGGTTGAAACTCGGAGCAGTGACCATGGGTGGGGCAAAACATGTCATCAAAACTGCCTTGGACTACGCCAAGGAAAGAGAACAATTCGCACAACCATTAACAGCATTTGGAATGATGCAGCGGAAGTTTGCTGATATGGTCATCCGCTGTTATGAAGCAGATACCATCACCTATCAATCCACAGGTTCCATTGATGCTGGTGTGGAAAAATATGCTGAGGATGATCCTGAATTTTATGATCACCTCTATGCAGTCATCGAGGATCATGCCATTGAAAATAGCACCAATAAGATCTTCTCATCCGAAGCACTATGGATCAATGCAGATGATGGTGTTCAGATATTTGGTGGCTATGGATACTCTGAAGAATACCCCCTTGCTCGTCTCCTACGGGATGAACGTGTCAACCGGATCTTTGAAGGTACCAACGAGATCAATAAATTGATCATTTCTGGTATTGCCATGAAAAAAGCAATACTTGAAGAATTACCAATCCGAGATCAATTATTAGAGCTCGGTGAAAATTGGATGTTTGACGTTGACATCCCTGAAGGTCATCCCATGACTCAAGAGATCAAGGCAGTAGAACTGGGACGAGGAATCGTGTTGAAGACACTGCATGAGCTTATTCTCAAGTATGGTCAGGATTTCAAAAATACACAGTTTGAGATTGAGGCTTTTGCCAATATGGTTATTGCACAACAGGTCATTTTCACAGTACTGCGCCGCTATCTCCAGTTAGATGAATCCTACGGGTATCGTGATACTGTCGCCTCCATTCTGCGGGTATCTATCCTACGAAACCTCGAAGTGATCGTTTCCAATGCTAAAAAGATACTCAGGCATATTCTGGACACTGTAGAACGCGAAACCAAGTTAAGAACATTGGATGAAACCATTTCCAAGCTTGCTTATCACGCAGATGTGATAGAAGAGCAGAAAAAGATATTCCAGTTGACCATTAAACGTGGTGAATATCCATTAAACAATTAGTGAGAATGAGGAGAGAATAAAATGAGTGAAAGATATAGTGTAATTGTTGATGCCGTTCGGAGTCCAATTGGAATAAAAAATGGTGAAATGATCGGTATGCGTCCAGATGATATCACTGCACAGGTTGTTAAGAGTTTGCTTGAGAGAAATCCGACTGTTAAAGGTGAGGATGTTGAGGATTTGGTCTTGGGATGCGCCTTTCCCGAAGGGAATCAGGGCATGCTCATGGGACGTGGTGTAGCCCTGCTAGCTGGCTTGCCAGTGACCACCACCGGAAGTACAGTCAATCGATTCTGCGGTTCATCCATGGATGCCTTGCATCAGCTAAGCGCAGCTATAATTGCTGGCGACAAAGAGATTGGTATTGCAGCTGGTGTGGAAGATATGTTTGGTGTTCCCATGGGTGGCTATAACCCTGATTTTAACCCTGATCTCTATGAAATGGACTATTACATGGGAATGGGGGAAACTGCAGAAAACCTGGCTCAGGAACTTGAGATAAGTCGTGAAGATCAGGAAGCCTTTGCTATCGAGTCCCACAAGAAAGCTCTGACAGCTCAGGCGGCTGGAAAATTTGATAATGAAATCATTCCCATTGAAATCGAAGGCATTGGTGTCTCTAAGGATGAAGGTCCCCGGGAACCAGATGTTGCCAAAATAAAATCTTTGTCTCCAGCCTTTTTGGAAGAAGGTAGCATAACTGCCGCAACTTCCAGTCCTATCAGTGTAGGGGCTGCGGCTGTACTGGTCATGAGTAATACCAAAGCCGAAGAACTTGGATTGAAAGTTCGAGCAAAAATTATCTCACGCGCTGTAGCAGGTGTTGACCCGACCCTCATGGGATCAGGTCCATTGCCTGCAACAGAGAAAGCACTGAAAAATGTAGGCATGACCCTGGATCAAATGGATGCCATTGAGCTAAATGAAGCGTTTGGCGCTCAGTCCTTGTATGTGATTCGCAAAGGGGATTGGCCCACAGATAAAATCAATCTGAATGGTGGTGCCATCGCTCTGGGACATCCCCTAGGTTGCTCAGGTGCCAGAATTGTAACAACCCTGCTGAACGTCATGGAACAGAATGATTCCAAATATGGTCTGGCTACAATGTGCATTGGCACTGGACAGGGTATTGCGACCATTCTTGAAAGGAATTAATCATGGCATTTAAAATTGAAAAAGTAGCGGTTCTGGGGGCAGGGGTCATGGGCGCCCAGATCGCCACGCATCTGTCGAATGCCGGAATTCCAAGCTATCTGTTTGATATGAATCAGGAGCTGGCTGAGCAGGGCTTGGAAGGGATGAAAAAGTTAAAACCAAGTCCTGTTTATAACCCTAAAACCCTCGAAATGATTACTCCCTGTAACTATGACGACCATCTCGATAAAATTTCTGAAGTGGATTGGGTCGTAGAAGTCATAGCCGAAAGATTGGATTGGAAACAGGGGCTATATGATAAAATCATTCCCAAGATGAATGCAGACGCAATCCTTACCAGTAATACATCAGGATTAGCTTTGTCTGAAATGGCTGCTTCAATGCCCGAAGACATGAAAAAACGTTTCTTTATCACTCATTTCTTTAATCCACCTCGTTACATGAAACTGGTTGAACTGGTTGGTGGACCAGAAACCGATATGTCTGCCATGGAATCCATGGCAACTTTCCTGGAAGACGATCTTGGGAAGGGTGTGGTTTGGGCAAAGGATACCGCCAATTTTATCGCCAATCGGATTGGTGTTTATGGCATGATGCTGACCCTCAAACTGGCACGTGAAAAAAATCTATCTATTCCAGATGTAGATGCCCTCACAGGAACCCTTATTGGACATATGAAATCAGCCACATTTCGCACGGCTGATGTAGTAGGTCTGGATACCCTGGTGCATGTAGCAGAAAACGCTTATGACAAGGGTGAGGAAGACGAGGAACGAGATATTTTTGAAATCCCCGATTATCTGAAATCCATGCTAGAAAAGGGTTGGCTGGGTCAAAAGACCAAACAGGGCTTTTATAAAAAGATTGACAAGAAAAATATTCTTTCTCTCAATCTCGAGACCCTGGAGTATCAGCCCTCGGTTAAAAAGAAATTCGATGCGATACGGGTCTCGAAAAATGAGACCTATTTACCAGGTAAGCTAAAAAGCCTGGTAAAAATCGACGATGTCGCCGGCAAATTTCTGTGGGAATTAAACGCAGGTATACTCATCTATTCTGCCAACAGACTCCCCGAAATTTCCGACGATATCGTCAACATTGATAATGCTATGAAATGGGGCTTTGGCTGGGAATTTGGACCCTTTGAAGTATGGGATGCTCTGGGTGTGCAGGAGTCTGTGACCAGAATGAAAGCTGATGGACGTAAGATTCCAACCTGGGTCGAAACGATGCTGGCTAAAGGTTTTACCTCATTCTATGGCTTTGATGGCAAGGTTAAAACCTACTATGACCCCTCAAGTGAATCCATACAGCCCGTTCCTACGCATCTCCTCGCTGTCGATTTTGATGTATTGAAGAAAACGGGTGGTCTGATCAAGAAGGATTGGTCAGCTTCACTGGTTGATCTGGGTGATGGTGTTGCTGCCGTAACCATGCACTCCGTATTGCAACCTACCTTCAATCCCATTGATGGGTCTGTAATCAGTATGTTTGATCAGGCTGTTGACTGGGTCGAGGAGAAGGGTTACAAAGGATTGGTCATTGCATCTGAGGCGACTCATTTCTCTGCAGGTGCTAATCTTGCATTAATGCTGAGAGCCATCGATGAGAAAGATTGGGATAGCCTGGATGCCATGAGTAAAGCCATGCAAGACACCTTACAAAAGATCAGGTTCTCACCTTTCCCTGTTGTAGCAGCTCCACATTGGATGGCTCTTGGTGGCGGATATGAAACCATTGGTGCCTGTGACCGAATCGTATCTGCAGCAGAACTTTATACGGGTCTGGTTGAAGTAGGTGTTGGGTTAATCCCAGGCGCTGGTGGTAACCTGAGAATGATTATGAAGGCTCAGGATCGCATGGCACGTGGAAGAGCAGGGGCATTTCAGGTCGCTCAGAAGGCTTTTGAAGCCATTGGATTTGCCAAAATATCTATGTCGGCCAAACATGCTGTTTCCATAGGATATCTCACCAAGGACGATAAGATAATCGTGAATGGTGACCATCGGGTTGCAAAGGCAAAAGCTGAAGTTCTAGCCATGAGTGATGGCTATACTGCACCTGAGCTCCGAACTGATCTTTTTCTACCAGGTAAAGGAGGACGTCTGGCAGTCAAGAGCAGTGTAAAGGGTTTTCTGAAATCGGGTAAAATCTCCGAGCATGATGCCTTGATTGCCGAGAAACTTGCCTTTGTACTCACCGGTGGGGACAAGGGAGGCATCATGAAACCTGTTGACGAAAACTATCTGCTTGATATTGAAAGAGAAGCATTTGTTTCACTCGCCGGGGAACCAAAGACCCGTGCACGCATAGAATACATGTTGAAACGAGGGCGACCTCTAAGAAACTAATAAACACCTCAGGGTCTTCCGTTTTCTACCAAGGTGTGTTTTAAGAAAAGGCGACGATTTTACCGTCGCCTTTTCTATTTATTAAATCAATTCAAATATTAACTTCACAACCTGATATCATTTAGCTAACAAGTCAGTATTGATACATCACATTAATTTATAATTATGGATAGAGTCATGGAACAAGATGAAAAGCAACAAATACGGGAACGGATCTATTCTGAGATAGAGAATGCCCAGGAACAGATCAGCGAACTTGAACAACTGACCAAGCCCATTGCCCCAGATGCAGCTATTGGTCGAATTTCCCGTATGGAAGCGATTAACAATAAAAGCGTAAATGAGCTCTTGCTTTCCAAAACAAAATCCAAACTTCAAAAATTAGAATCTTCACTGTCTTTCATTGAACAGGATGATTATGGATTGTGCCGCATCTGTAAAAATCAGATTCCATTGGGGAGATTAATGATGCTACCCGAATCAGACAGGTGCGTCGACTGTGCATAGAAAAAGGATGATCAAATGAAAAAAATGAGAGGGTTTGCCCTGCTAGGACTTTTACTGACGGTTTCATGCACCACATTACCGGAGAAATCCATGCCTGAAAATCCAATAATACTAAATCAAAATGATCCATATCTCTGGTTGGAAGAGGTTGAGGGTGATTCCGCGTTAGGCTGGGTTCGGGAGCAGAACGCACGGACATTGGAAGAATTGAAAGTAGATCCTCGTTTTCAACAGAATGAACAAGAAGCTCTTGCTATCTACGAAGCAAAAGACAGAATCGACTATGGCAAAATAAGGGGTGATTTTGTGTACAACTTCTGGCAGGACGATGATCATATCCGAGGTATCTGGCGTAGATCACCTCTTCAGCCCTACCTTGATAATAGCCCCGAATGGGATGTGCTTCTGGATATAGACGCGCTGGCTGAATCTGAAAGCGAAAATTGGGTCTACAAAGGTGTCTCTGGTTTACCCCCTACCTACGATCGCTTTCTAATAGAACTATCTCGTGGTGGAAAAGATGCTGTAGTCGTCAGAGAGTTTGATGCCGTGAAACGTAACTTTGTGTCTGATGGATTTAATCTCCCTGAAGCTAAGTCGACTGCATCATGGATATCCAAAGATCGAATTTTTGTGGCGACGGATTTTGGCCCGGGTAGTATGACCGAAAGTGGCTATGCCGCAACAGTAAGAGTCTGGAATAGAGGGGAAGACCTTTCAACGAGTGTGGAAATTGCCAGAACTCCTTTTGAACATCTCGGCGCATGGGGATGGACACAATTCACTCAGGAGAAATCATATAAGCTAATCAATAAGGCTAAAGATTTCTGGTCCCATGAAATCTTGATCGTAGGGGATGATCTCAATACTCAAAAACTAGAGTTGCCCCACGATGCAAACTTTCAGGGAATATGGAAGGATAAGGCATTAGCATTATTGCGGTCAGACTGGGATGGCTCCAGTAAGGGTTCTCTTATCTCAATAGACATCAATTCACATGCTAAATCTGATGTGTTTGTACCGAATCTTAAAAGTTCAATTTCGGAGATTAGCTTCACACCAGACTTCCTTTTGCTTACTGTTCAGGAGGATGTGATTGATAAGACCTATCGCATCTCATCCTTGGGTGATTCCTGGGAGCTAAAAGATTTGATGTTGCCCTATGGAGGAACTATTTCTATTAAAAGCGCTGGTGTTTTACACTCAGATTTTTTCTATACCTACAACGATCTGATTACTCCAGTTACCTTAGGATATTTCAAGGATGCCTTGAGTAAACCAAGAGTTATCAGGCAGTCACCAGCACGATTCAATAGTGATGGTTTGGAGGTCAGCCAGAAATTTGCCACCAGTAAAGATGGAACAAAAATTCCCTATTTCCTGGTCATGAACCCAGGCATCCCCAGAGACGGGAGTAATCCGACTCTGCTCTATGGATATGGGGGGTTTGAAGTTTCGGAGAAATCTCAATATTGGTCAAAAACGGGTAAGCTGTGGCTTGAAAAAGGTGGCGTATTTGCCCTGGCGAATATACGAGGGGGGGGCGAATATGGACCTTCCTGGCATCAAGCTGCTCTCAAGATGAATCGCCACAAATCTTATGAAGACTTTATTGCCATTGCTGATCACCTTATCAGTGAGGGGATCTCGAGCCCTAAGAAACTTGGTATTATGGGAGGAAGTGGTGGTGGTCTGCTGGTAGGAAGTGTATTTACCATGCGACCTGATCTCTTTAACGCTGTTGTCAGTCAAGTCCCTCTTCTGGACATGATGCGTTACCACAAGTTACTGGCAGGAGCTAGTTGGATGAGTGAGTATGGAGATCCAGATGATCCTGTTGAAGGCGCATACCTGCGATCTTATTCACCCTATCACAATGTTTTCCCTGACAAAAAATATCCCAGACCCATGTTTACAACATCTACCAAGGATGATCGTGTCCATCCCGCCCATGCCCGTAAAATGGTTGCTCGGATGATGGAGCAGGGGCATCCTGTTATGTATTATGAAAATATGGAGGGTGGACATGCAGCCGGTGCTAACCTGAAACAATATGCCACAATGGCTGCGATTGAAATGACCTATTTACAGCGGATGTTGATGGACGACTAACAGATTCGAGGGAGTTGCTCTCCTACTGGCATATCTACAATTCTATTTGCACCGAGTCCTGTTTGTAGGGCAACAACACCGGGATGCTTATCTGTAACCTCACCAATAATGACGGCTTCTTTACCGTATACATTCTTGTGCATGGCAGCTAACATCTGATCTGCAATTTGTGCAGGTACTACCGCTACAAGCTTGCCTTCGTTCGCCACATATAGAGGATCAATGCCCAGGATTTCACAAGCCCCCCTGACGTTCTCCCGAACAGGAATAGCATTCCCATAGAGCTGAATCCCAACATTTGAACTCATTGCAAATTCGTTGAGTGAAGTAGCCAACCCACCTCGTGTGGGATCCCTTAAGGCATGAATGTCTTTTGTGACCGCGAGCATATCTCTTACGAGATGATTGAGCCCGGCAGTGTCACTCTGGACTGTGGACTGAAATGAGAGACCTTCACGGGTCGTCATAACAGCCATGCCATGATCTGCCAGAGTTCCAGACACGATAATTTTATCTCCAGGCTTCAAGTTTGATGCTGAAATACTCACACCATCGGGGACAAACCCAAAACCACTGGTGTTTATAAATACTTTATCGCATGAGCCCCGGTTCACAACTTTTGTGTCACCAGCCACAATCTGAACTCCTGCTACTTTGGCGGCCTTTTCCATAGACAGCACTATTCTATGCAAGGTGTCAAAGTCCAGTCCCTCTTCAAGAATGAAACCAACGCTCATGTATTTAGGTTGAGCACCGCTCATGGCAATATCATTCACTGTCCCATTAATGGCAAGGTCACCGATATCACCACCTGGAAAAAATATCGGGTCGACAACAAAGGTATCTGTGCTGAAGGCAATCCGACCACCCGGGTTTTCCAGGATGGCCTGATCTTCCATTTTTTCCAGCGTGCTATTCAAAAAGCGGGGTAGAAAGATTTTATCTATCATTTCATTGGAGAGTTTACCACCTGCTCCATGGGCAAGTTGAACGGTGTCATGACTTAATATTGGGACAGGGCAGGAGAGGGCTTCAGGAAAATCCATTGTGGGACTCGCTTATCTTAAAGGCCAGATCGACCTATTCATCGGTTAGTATACGTTGATATTTATAATAGGCAGCACAGGCACCTTCACTTGAGACCATGGTTGCTCCAAGGGGATTCTGAGGGGTGCATTCCTTACCGAATGCGGGACAGTCGTGAGGCTTTTTCAAACCCTGGAGGATGACACCACTGATACAAGCTTCTGGTTCCTCCGTCTGGATGCTTCCCACTGAGAATTTCAGTTCGGCATCAAAAGCTGCGTACTTGCTACGAATTTTGAAGCCACTCACTGGAATCTCGCCAATACCTCGCCACTTCCTGTTCGCTATCTCGTAGACATCTTTGATCAGGTTCTGAGCGGGCTGATTGCCCCCTTGCTCAACAATCCTGGTGTATCGATTTTCTACATTATGGGTGCCTGCCTCAAGCTGCTTTACCGTGTGGAGAATTCCATCAAGAACATCCATGGGTTCAAAGCCTGTAATGACGATAGGGACTTCATATTTTTTTGCAATGGGATCATATTCATCCCAGCCCATGACCGTACACACATGACCGGCAGCCAGATAACCCTGAACACGATTTGAGGGAGAGGACAGTAAGGCTTCCATAGCAGGTGGTACCAATACGTGGCTTACGAGTTCGCTGAAGTTGGTCAATCCTTCCTTTGCAGCCTGGGCTATTGCCATGGCATTTCCTGGAGCAGTCGTTTCAAAACCAACAGCGAAGAATACCACTTCCTTATCTGGGTTTTCACGGGCGATTTTTAAACTTTCGAGGGGCGAAAATACAGTACGAACATCCCCACCTTCTGATCTGACCATGAATAAATCTTTGTGACTGCCTGGTACCCGTAACATATCCCCAAAACTGGTAAAGATGACATCAGGTCGGGCAGCGATTTCAATGGCTCGATCAATAATCTCCAAGGGTGTGACACAGACAGGGCATCCGGGACCATGGACTAATTCAATTTGGTCAGGGAGGACCTGGTCAATACCATTTCTAATAATGGAGTGGGTTTGTCCACCACAGATCTCCATAATGACCCAGGGTTGAGTTGTTATCGTATGAATCTCATCAAGTATCTTTTTTGCAATGACAGGATCACGGAATTCATCGAGATATTTCATTTAGATTTCCTAGTCACAGATGACCTCGGATGATCACTGATGTGGGTTATAGTGATTGGAGTTAAAATAGTTGTCCACGGCTCCAAATTAGTCTGATGAATGAGGGTTTTTATCAATTTATTCATCCGTGTTAAATCTGTGTAAATTAGTGGTAAAAAGGTTAACTGTTCTAAACAACTTATTCAGGTCGCTCCAGTTTCTCTATTTCGATCCCCTCTGCATTAGCACGATCTATAAGGTCGTCCCAGGCGTCAAATGAGTTCTTTGCTTCCTCCTCATTCAATACTGATAGGGCAAATCCGGCATGGACAATAGTATACTGACCAATTTCGATTTCAGGTACATACTCAAGACAGGCTTTACTCACGGATCCTGCAAAGTCAATATTACCCATTTTGAGACCGTTTTCGTCGAATGTTTCTAGTAGTTTCCCGGGAATGGCTAAGCACATAAAATAGTTCCTGTGTTCGTGTTAATCATGTTTTAAAGGTCTATCAATTTACTTACGCAAGTAGTTTTGACCAATAACTACCTGCCCCAACGCTATTCCTCCATCGTTTGTCGGCACTTGTGTATGACTGTACACTTGGAAATTATCACGCAATAACTCAGCCAGGAGACCCTCGAATAGTAATTGATTCTGAAAAACCCCACCGCTGAGTGCTACTTTATTGATGCCTGTTTCCTGTCGCAATTGATCCGCTGTGGCTGAAAAGGATTTAATCAGACTTAAGTGAAACCAGCTGCTTAAGTGTTGGATTGAGTTACTATCCAAAATTCTTGATACCAAGTTTTCGATGATTGGTTTTATTCTGATGATACGGTAGGTATCAACTAGGTTTGATTTGAATAGAGTAAAGTCCGTTCCCAGCTCATTTCGTATTGTCTGCATGAATTCAATAGCCGCCTGCGCTTCATACCGAATTTCTTTCCTCCCACCCGAAAGTACAGCAACTGCATCAAATAGACGACCACAGCTGCTGGTCAGAGGTGAATTTATCTGTTGATCTATCATTTGAAGGATAGGTTTAATTTGTCTGCCCTGCAAGCTGGGTAGCTCGGGAAAATCATTACCAAACGCATGGTACAGATAGCTTAAACCAGTTCTCCAGGGCGCCTTTATAGCAGCACTGCCACCCGGAAGAGGCATAGGCTCGAAATATGCCTTGCGTTCAAATTTAAAAGCATCACCAA
The DNA here is from genome assembly GCA_016844945.1 of Fidelibacterota bacterium. GTDB lineage: Bacteria > Fidelibacterota > UBA8477 > UBA8477 > JABMPR01 > JABMPR01. The sequence goes on from JAERTJ010000100.1 coordinate 122,319, forward strand.
TGAGAAACTCACCACCCCATATGGTACCATCCGATCCAAATCCAGTTCCGTCCATGATGATACCTATGACAGGTTCCTCAAGATTGTTTTCTGCCATGCAAGAGGCGAGGTGGGCATGATGATGCTGAACACCTAAAATAGGAGTCGCTTGATCCTTTGCCCATTTCGTGGATAAATATTCAGGATGCAAATCATGAACTACGAGGTCTGGTTCAATCTCAAAAATGCGTTTGAGGTGTTCAATTGTCATCCTGAAAAACTCATAGGCTTCAAGATTTTCGAGATCACCAATATGTTGACTGAGAAATACTTTTTCATCCTTAGATAGAGCGACAATATTTTTTAGCTCACCCCCAACAGCCAGAATCGAAGGTCCCTTTTGCTTTAGGAAAATAGGCCGGGGAGCATATCCTCTGCTTCTTCGAATGGGTCGTATGCATTCTCCCATCTCCCAGACCACAGAATCATCGCTCCGTAAATAGATATCCCGATTGTGGAATAGAAAATAATCTACCATTGATGATAGCCTTTCAATGGCTTCATCGTTGTCGATACAAATGGGCTCCTCACTGTAGTTGGCACTTGTCATCACCAGAACATCCAACTCCCCTGATAAAAGGAGATGATGCAGAGGTGTATAGGGGAGCATTATTCCAAGACGATCATTTCCTGGAGCGATATTTGGTGCCAGGGAAGTGTTCATTTTGGATTTGCTGAGCACGATGGGTGACTGTATCGAGGTAAGCGCCACTACCTCGTCTGGTTTGAGGGTCGCCAGGTTCCTCGCAATTTTTATGTCACGGACCATAAGCGCAAAGGGCTTTTCATCGCGACCCTTTGCCTGTCTTAACTTTTGGACAGCTGCTTCATTTTTTGCATCAACAGCCAGGTGAAATCCACCCAATCCTTTAATCGCCAGTATGTTTCCCTGGGAAAGGAGACTGATTGTTTTCTCAATCGGGTGACCATCTTCAATAGGTCCACCCTGTTGATCAGTCAACCAGACTTTGGGTCCACATTGTACACATGCGTTTGGTTGAGCATGGAAACGACGATCTGCTGGATCATCATATTCTGATTTACATGTTTCGCAGAGTGGAAAATGCTTCATGGATGTGAAAGGACGGTCGTAGGGGATGTTTTCAATAATGGTATAGCGAGGTCCACAGTTGGTACAGTTGATAAAGGGATAACGAAACCGTCGATTAGTGGGATCAAACAGTTCATTTTTACAATCCTGGCAAAGCGCTACATCAGGGGATATCAAGGTAGAAACTGAAGTATTGTCATGAGACGCGATGATCCTGAATTCAGTGTCAGTCCTTGTCGGAATTTCAGAAGATTCAACACTGGTGATAGTTGAAAGGGGAGGTGCTTCAAGTCTGAGACGTTCATGAAACTCTTCCAGGTTTTGCAAAGATCCTTCAAGCTCAACTTTGACACCATCGGAGGCATTGTAAACTTCACCTGTAAGACCAATATTTCTAGCCAACGCATAGATGAAGGGGCGAAATCCTACGCCCTGGACAATCCCATTTATGGTGAGGCGATGTCTGGTGATTGACTTAGTCATTTTGGATCACTCTGGTGGAAGTATAGGTCGAGGGATTCGATGAGATCAGCCACCTACTCATCATGAAAATTCCCTGGAAATCGTATCCAAAATGATCGTGCCCTTCGATAAGCTCAGGGAGACAATCCAGGGTTGAGACGTGGAAACATTCTGGATTATTTGTTAACCTGAGCTTTCAACCAGTTGTACCAGTCATCCATGCCTGCGCCAGTCGTGGCAGAAAGTTCAAAAAATTCCAGGTGATGATTTACCTGAAGGGCATATTCTTTACATTTTTCTACATCAAATTGAACATAAGGGAGTAGATCAACTTTATTGATGATACAGATATCCGCAGCATCAAACATGGTGGGATACTTGATAGGTTTGTCTTCTCCCTCAGTTACACTAATTACGACAACCTTTTTGTCTTCACCGAGATCAAATAGAGCGGGACAAACCAGATTTCCCACATTTTCAATAAAAAGAACAGAGTTTTCTTCCAATTTCAACTCAGCGTAGGCGGTGTGTATCATTTTTGCATCAAGGTGGCATCCGTTGCCAGTATTGATTTGAAGGACAGGTACACCAGTAGCCGCTACACGATCTGCATCGTTCATGGTCTGCTGATCCCCCTCGATCACAGCACTTGGAAAGTCATCTTTAAGTGAAATCAAGGTTTTCTCAAGAAGCGTTGTTTTACCTGAACCAGGTGAGCTTACCAGATTTAAGCAGAAGACATTCTTTGCCTCAAAGTAGCCTCGGTTGCGTTGAGCAAGCAGATTGTTATCACCTAATACATCCTGTTCAATAGCCAGAGTTCTGTCCGATGAGTGATCATGGGAGTGGGAATGATCATGAGGATGGGAATGATCATGATTATGACCATCCCCATGGTGATGATGTGCTTCACCATGTTTTCTAAAAGTTGTGCTGTCCGCTCCACATCCACATGTATCACACATATATTTTCCTTTCGAGAATTATCAATTTACACTTACAGCCCGAAGCCTGAGTTCTCGACCCTGCAAAATATCGATTTCATAACTTTCACACTTCGGGCACAGAGCCATAAATGAATCTATTTCAAATGACTCACCACAGTTCTTACATAAGGCCATGGCTGGAACCTCGTTAATCATCAATTCAGAGCTTTCAGCCAGGGTGCCTTTGCATGCAGAGTCATAACAGAAATTAAGAGAATCTACCATAACACCAGACAGTTTTCCAACATCCAATTCAATGGTGGAGATGGAAGTTGCACCATCTTTTTGTGCTTCTTTACAAGCAATATTTACGATATTCATTGCGATGGACATTTCATGCATTCTGATAGTCTCTTTCTTTCCTATAAGGACCTAATAATAATCCCTATTTTGGGGAGTCCAATCAATAAAAATCTTATACCGGGAAAGCCACAGAAGATTTTTTGATCTTCCCATAACTCTTGACTCTATCGCTACAATCTGTTACCTCAAGTGCTAGCAAATGGAATTCATAAAATCAAAATCGATTCTATCTCGTGTTAAAGAGGATTCATTTTTTGGATTGCATTATAACATGAACCTCTATCGTGGATGTCAACACGGGTGCATTTACTGTGATTCACGTTCGAGTTGTTATCAGATGGATGACCTCCATAAAATTTATGCGAAGGAAAATGCCGTTGAACTTCTAACCCGTGAGTTGCAGACAAAACGTATCAAAGGTACTATCGGAACCGGGTCCATGAATGACCCCTATATGCCAGTTGAGGCGAAACTGGAATTGACCAGACGTGCGTTGAAAGTGGTTGCTGATTATAATTTTCCCGTGCATATCATGACCAAGAGCAACCTAGTGCTTCGAGATATGGATTATCTTGAAATGATTAGAGAAACATACGGTGCTGTATCATTCAGTATCACCACTGCTGATGACGATCTAGCCGCTATCATCGAACCCAATGCGCCGGCTCCTTCTAAACGATTTGCAGCCATCGCCGCCCTGCGAAAAGCTGGGATCTATACCGGGATCATCATGATGCCAATTCTACCCTTCATCAACGATACACATAGCAATGTCCATGAAATGGTCGATCGAGCCAAGCAGGTGGATGCTCAATACATCCTACCCTATTTCGGTGTCACACTTAGAGAGGGTTCAAGGGATTATTTTTATGATCAGTTGGACCACTCATTCTCCGGGTATAAAGAAAAGTACATTCAACAATTCGGGAATACCTACGGATGTAATTCACCCAAGGCGAATGACCTTTATACGCTATTTTATGAACGATGTAAATTGCATCAGATTCCAACCAGTATGCAGTTTTACCAGAAGCAGGAGATTCAGCAACTCACCCTGTTTTAAGCTCAGTTAAGCAGTGCTGATACCAGCGTGACCACATCCTGAATATTGACTGATGCATCCTGATTAAAATCTGCAGCCAGAGCCCCATCACCTAAGAGTGTCGAGTTACCAAGAATGTGAGATACAATCATCACCAAATCTTGCACACTAAGGAATCCATCAAAATTCACATCACCGGGTGTAAACTCAACTTCACCGGCATAAAAAATGTGGAAATCATCGATGGCAGCCTCAACCAGGGATCCACCCGGAGCATCATCTGCAATAAACCTGAATTGGACGAGTGTGGATTGTTCTAGGAAGTGTTTCACTAAAAATTGTTTCTGGGTCCAACTATTTTCCGAACGAGTCGTTTGTTCCAGGGGAACCCATATGTTGTTCTGGTTTCTAATTTGAACTGTCCAGACATCTTCACCAGGACTAAACCCCAGATTGTTTGTATACCACTGCCAGTAGTTGACCACAACAGTCACTCCAGGGGGAAGGGCATAAACCGGGCTTTGGAGTGTGGTCTTGCCACCATCTACATCTCCAGCACCTGAGTTTTCACCTGTAAATTCAGCGTTCCCTGTGAGGAAACAGAGATCTCCAATTGCAGAATGATCTTCCTCGGGTTGAACGGGCTCTGTATCTTCCCATGTTCCCACAGGCTCATCCCTGATCCAGATCCCGGCAGTTGCATCATCACCGGTGATACCTAAAGACCAACCCTGGTCTGTTTCAGCATCATCAAAGGTAAGGCTGGTGAAGTATCCAGATCCGCCAACAAGAAAGAAGTGTGGTGTGTTTTCTCCACTGGGTGGGTGATAAGCTTCATTGCCCTCATCATCAAAGGCATGGATGAAATACTCAACAATTGATCCATTGGGTTGTTGGGGAATGTCTGCTGCCCATAGTCCAGGAGTAGTCTCAGTCATGGATATAGAAGTATAGCTGCCACCTGAAATTGAATAATTCAGGGTCACTGTGAGCGAAACACTTGGATCTGTATAAGTTTCCACATCGATGGAAATCGGTTCAGTAGCATTAAGAATGTCAGTTTGAGCCGTGTGACTCATGTTAAATGCCGTGAGTGCATAAAGGGCATTGACTCTCAACCCCATTGACAAGTCGCCGACATCATCACCCTCAATGAGGCGTGTTTCAAGAGCATCCACACTGATACCCGGAAAATGAGATTTGACAAGTGCTGCGATTCCAGCTACCAGTGGGGTGGACATCGATGTTCCATCCCAGGCTTCATATTGATTATTATGTGCAGGATTATCAGGGTCTACACAACTCCAGATATTTGTCCCGGGGGCACACATATCAACCCAGTCTCCATAATTTGAAAAGCTGGCTCGGCCATCAGAACTGTTTGTGGCTCCAACGCACACAACACCATCGTTGGCACCGGGATAATGTGGGGTTGAACTTCCATCGTTTCCTGAGGCAAACAGAACCACACTTCCCATAGTATTTCTGGCATAGAGAATGGCACTCTGTATGGTTGCCGAACTACCGCCACCCCCCCAACTATTACTGATGACATCTGCTCCATTGTCTGCTGCATAAATGATTGCATTCGCTGCGGCTGCATCAGAGACATAGGGAAAAATTTTGCAGGTCATGATCTTTGAATGATGAGAGGCTCCTGCTATACCGATGAGGTTATTGGTTACACCTGCAGCGATGCCTGCACAATGGGTCCCATGATCTTCTGCATTATAGGGATGCCAATCCCACTCATGACTCACATTCCCATTCTCGTTGACAAAATTCCAGCCATAGATATCGTCAACTTTTCCATTTAAATCATCATCAATCAGATTGTTAGGGATTTCACCAGGGTTGTTCCACAGGTTTTGTGACAAATCTGGATGATCAGAGTCTACACCTGTGTCAATGATGGCGATGACCACAGTGTCACTCCCGGTCTGAATATCCCAGGCATCCGGTGTGTTAACCACATTATGGTGCCATGATTGTGGATAATAAGCGTCATTGGGTATAAACTGAGAATCGTAAAGTTCCCGTATATACATGGGCTCAGCATATTCAATACTTGGTAAAGCACTTAAAGCTTCAGTAAGCGTAAAAACGTCAGCTCCCTCGAGCAGTTGCACGACAAAGACGCGTTGGAGACCATAGGGCTCAACATCCATTTTTAGGATTGAGCTAAAGGCTGGAGTAATGTCCTGGACATTTTGCGTCACTAAGATTTCAGATACTTCAGGAATATCCATGATCTGAAGAGCATTGCTACGACTACTCTGGGAGTATGTGTTATCATTTAATTTCAGAAAGAACTTGTCGGTTATTAATTCCACCTGATTCTGACTGAAAACAGGTTGAGTATGTAATGTAAGAATCACAATTGCTGCGATCCGTAATAATGGGAGTCTCATTCGGGGTACATCCTTCTAGTGAGCGTCATTGGTCGAACTTACCTGTATAGGTAGGTGATAGGGATGATAAAGGCAATATGAGAATCCATGGTTATTCTATTGTAATGCAATGCAATCACCGGGATAAAAAAAGGGCTACTATAATATAGCAGCCCTAGGTCGTAGTTGGTAAACTGAGGCTTACCACCCCGTCTTCAAATTTAGCAGCCCCCGGCTGGAGCCTTTTTCTTCTTCTTGCGGACAACTTTTGGTTTGCTGGCCTTTTTCTGGGTTGGAGCAGTGAGAGCTGCTGCTCCACCGCCACCAAATACACCACTTGCGGCCTTGCGAAAGTCATACTTGGCAAATTCTTCATCTGCTGAAGTAACTGAAGGTGCCTGAGGATTCATGATGGTATCAAACCAATAGTTCAACCCACCTTGAAGTACATAGTTATTCTCAAAACCCAGCTGTCGCAGGATCATCCAGGCCTGGTGAGAACCCAGTGTTCCGTTTGAATACAGAACATTCATTTTGATGCCTTGATCCACATAGTCTCGATATTCATCTTTCATAATTGTGGATAGGGGAACATTCACAGCACCCTCCAGGTGAAATTTCTGGAATTCATCAGGTGTACGAACATCTATTAATTGCAGGCTTGGATCCTTTGAAATAATCCAGTGAGCGACTTCGTCAGCAGTGACCATTTCGGCAGCGCCCTGGACTTCAACCAACATTTGTTCTGCGGTCAACTTATAGGGCTTGGTTGTGTTCTCGGGAACCATGGCTATTACCACACCCAAAAGCAACATACCAATAAAGATTATATTTTTAATACTCATGTCTAGTACGCCTCTCTCGGCCATTTTTTCTCAGCGAGTTCGCCAAGTTTGAACATGACCAGGGCAGCGATGATTACCAGAAATGCCATCACGCCTCCGGATATGCCAAGAACATCTGAAACCTTAATGGGACCGAGTGAGTCAGACATATAGAAATCTTTGATCAGTGGGAACCCTTCAGCGAAAAAGAAGATTCCCAGAAAGATACCACCTATAAATACCATGGCATCAATTTTACCAATGGCTGCGGCACAGACACTGGTCCCGGGGCAAAACCCCCCGATGATAAAACCAGCCCCCATGATTATGCCTCCCACAATAGCGCTTCCCAGAAATGTAGGGTTGACATAAATGAGGTTAAGGTCGATCCATCCAAACAGACTAAAAAATAATAGTCCCAACATGGCTGTGATTGCACCAGTAAAAAAGACTTTTAAAACGACAGTATCATAACCGTAAAACATTCCGGCTAATTTACGACTTGATGAAAAACCAGCTTGTTCAAGAACAAATCCGAATCCAATTCCAACAGCGAATGCAATGAACAGATTCCAATTCGCTCCAATTATTTCCTGTGGTACGAGAGGTCCCATGATAGACTCCTATATCCAATTTTTTCTAAGGAAGAATGCCAGGGCAAAGGCAGTTCCAAATATAGCCATCATGGATACAAAACCAGCGACAGATAAACTTGCCATGCCTGTCAATGCTGATCCACTGGTACACCCTCGTCCCAGTTGTGATCCGAATCCAAATAAAATTCCACCTATACCAGCAAAGATGAGACGACGGTTCGCAGTAATTCCCGGGAAGTGTTCAATTTTCCAGTTTAAACGACCGGAGAATGCCCCCGATAAGAAACCACCGACCAGAACTCCCACCATTTCAAAGACCAACCAGGCCTTCATGGGAGATTTACCTTCACCCACATATTTGCTGTAGTAACTTGAGTTTTCAGCGTGTTCAGGTGCCACCATATCCACACTGGCAACGATCACACTTTTCATTGCGCCACTTGCCCCCAAACCTCTTCCGGAAAAGAAGAAAGCCATGAGCAAGACCAATCCCAACAGCACGCCTGCCAGATAGGGATTCATGTACTTAGTTTTCATTTTCAATAACCCTTATTCAATTCAAAATTACATATTTCATATAGATGGAACCACGAAGACACCAAGCCACTATGCAACACCAAATGAGACGTTGTAGTGATTTGTGTTTTGATGTTTATGTGGTTAATAAACATCGATTAATACAACCAACGGCTGGCTTGACCTGCATCGACAACAATAAAGCGAAGCATGAGATTTCCAGCTACGATGAGGACGACTGGCACAATGGCAGGGACAAATTTGTGTTTCAGCTCCAAGAGCTCCAGGATGAATGGCATGATTAAACCCAGACCGACGACAAAGATCCAGAAGGGGACGGTATAAGGTCCACCGAGGAACATTTGGGCAGCAGCAATATGAACCTGGGTTCCAGCCAGGTGCCCCATAAACAGATGGACAATCATAAACAGCTCAATCCCGATGAGGATGATATCAATCCTCGTGAATAGTCGCTTCTCCGCTTCTGATTTTGAGAAAAAGACGATGAGCGCTGCACTGGCAGATAGACCAGAAGCCAGGAAAAGTGGTCCCAGGATACTGGTGTTCCAAAAGGGCCGTGCATTAAATGCTGACAGCAGAATTCCAGTATACATACCCAGGATCACTGAAAGCAGAATGAGGATTTGTGCCATGATTCGCCGTTGTGATTTCAACCATTCCACAGCAGTTTTAATCTCTTCGTACTTCCAATCCCATTTTGGGAAAAGATCTTCTATCCAGGTCGCGATCCACACCAGGGATAGAGGCATAATGATGCCCAACGTCCAGGCTCCCCAGGACATGGGTGATTCCCAACGGATATTGGTAAAGAGCTGCCAGAAATACCAGACGTGGGACAAATCGAGAAGCAAGGCGATCAAGCCAATCCCGATAAGACCGGGAACAGCCAGAGGCATCCATTTTACCGCAATGGGCAATTCGTCCTGGCGTCCTCTCAATGTGAAATACGCTGAGAAGATGAGAATTCCTGCAGCGATACCACCCAGGAACAGATAAAGTGGAATTTCCCAACCCCAGGCATGTAGCACGGGATCAATCTCGGGGTTCATTCTTCCACTGGTGATTATTTCTTCAATCATAATAGCCTCTATAACAGGTAGAATACTTTTGGGTCAGTCCCGGCTTCGGGAATGAGTGATTTCCATTTACGCGTTGCCATTGCTCTGGAGATGTCGCTGTTGGGATCATCCAGGTCACCAAATATCATGGCGTGTGTTGGACAAACAGAAACACAGGCAGGATTTTGACCTTTTTCAACTCTATGGATACAAAATGTGCATTTGTCAATATATCCTTCTGGATGAACAAAGCGGGCATCGTAGGGGCAGGAGGTGATGCAGGCTTTGCAGCCAATACATTCATTTTCCTCGACGAGCACAATTCCACCTGAAGCGTAATGGCTGGCCTCTGTGGGACAAGTTCTCACGCAAGGTGCATTTGCACATTGATTACATCTTTCTGATCTGATCTCAAGTTGGAGCTGGGGATATGTCCCCGTGGTCTTCTCAACAATCCAATCCCTACAATGACCGATGGGAACATCGTTCTCGGTTTGACAGGCCACCACACAATCGCTACATCCAACACATTTCTTTGTGTCTACAGCCATGGCGTATCTCATGAGGACACCTCCTCTCCGGCTTCAAAGCGGAAAGTGACAAAATTCCCCCGCATACCAGTACCACCCATCTCAGGATCGATGTGTACCCGTGTGATTAAATCAGCATCACTGGCACCCCGGCCAGCAGCACGGCTCAGTTTTTTTTCAGTATGACCAAATCCATGGACCATATATACACTATCAAAGCGAATACGTTCGGTTACACGAACCTTGATTGGTGTTTTGCTGACCACACCATCCTGATTTTCAAGCCAGAGGTATTGATCATTTTTTAGATCCCACTCCTTGGCAACTTTGGGGTTCACCCACACACTATTTTCATCCATGAGGTCAGTCAGATTGGGATTGTTTGCCGTACGACTGAAAGTATGCATGGGAGCGCGACCATAAATGAGGCGATAGTATCCTTCTGGTGGTTCTTCATGAGCCTTGAAATTTGGTAATGGATCATACCCTTCATCTTCCATCGCTGTGGAGTAAAGCTCGATCTTGCCTGTGTTGGTATTGAATTCGAAGTCTTCCAGGTTCTCCATGGGGTAGAGGTCATCATAAGAACGTTCAAACTTCTTGACCCCAATCCGCTGCATTTCTTCCAGGGAAGTTCCGACCTGTTTTAATTCCCAGTCCAGTTTCTCTTCAATGTTTTTCCAGGGAAAGAAATGTCCCAGTCCCATTTTATCAGCGATCCCTTTGGCCATCCACCAGGCTGGTTTTGTATCATATTTAGGTTTAGCAGCTGGCATACGGAGGGCAATAGTTGGTTCACGATGTCCACTGACGCGGATATTATCGTAACGCTCCAGATAGGTACATTCTGGTAAAATGACATCTGCATAGCCTGTGATTTCCATGGGCATGGTATCGACCACGACCAACAACTCAAGGGCTTGAATGGCTTTCAAGGTATTGGCCTGGTTGGGAAGTGTATGAATCAGGTTGGTTCCGTTCACAATCCAGGCTTTAAAGGAGCAGTCCCGTTCAATTGTTGGGATTGTAGCATCGCAGATACCAGAGGCGAGTGATAAGCCAGCCAACTTGTACTGACCGGGGAAAGCATCTCTCCAGGATCGTTTAGGCTTTGGAAATGGAGGGTGCGGATGGCTTTTAAAACTTACTTTTTCAGGATTGTAGTATCCGCCTCGACGTCCCCATGATCCCAACAAAGCATTTAGCATAGCCACAGCTCTGAGTCGTTGTGTATCATCCCCATACCAGGTTACGTGGCGGCCAGGATGAATGATGACGCGTGGTGCGGCATTAGCCATTTCCCGAGCTGTTTCACGGATTACATCTGGCTTGATGGTGGTAACACCATAGGCCCATTCAGGGGTCATCTGAGCAACGTGTGCTTTCAGGTCTTCAAAACCGTAGGCATACTTCTCGATATATTCTTGATCGTAAAGGTTCTCATTGATAATGACATGCATCCAGGCTAGCAGAAGAGCCATATCAGTGGCTGGTTTTATGGGCAGCCAGAATTTGGATTTACTTGCAATGGTTGAAAAACGAGGATCAACGGTGATAATTGAGGCACCTTTTTCAGTGGCTTGAGCAATTTCCTGAACTGGACCATTGTGCATGTTTTCGCCAAAGTGTGAACCGATGAGAACCAGACAGCGGGTGTCACGGATATCAACGCGTTCAGGAGAACCGACACCTTCACCATAGGTCGCGAAGAATCCAACTTCTCTGGGCCCACGACATTGTGCATAAGAAGGCGCGGTGATACTATTGGAACCAAATGCTTTTAGCAGGTCGCCAAAATATTTGCCACCGGAACCGTGGGAGAACAGGGCTGTACATTCAGGACCATGTTCATCACCGATCTTTTTTAATTTTTCTGCAATGTAGGTGAACGCTTCATCCCAGCTAGCCTTCTCAAACGTCTGTTTCCCATTTTTATTTCTTCTGATCCAGGGGTGCTTCAATCTGTCTGTATCATTATACATTCCTACACCGCCTGTACCGCGTGGACAAAGACGACCGTTGGAATGGGGATCATCATCATGACCTGTGACCTTCCAGATTTCACCTTTCTCATTCGTGTGTGCCCAACCCGCACACTTCCAGAAACAAATTTCACAGTAGGTGGGGGTTCTTTTGGCATACATCCCAGGATGGGCATCTGGTGCGAGGACTTCTCCTTTAGAGAAATCAAATAATGGGGTTGCGAAAGCCAGGCTTCCAGCACCCATTCCGGCGACTTTAATAAAATCGCGGCGATTCATGCTAGTACTCATGCGTTCTTCCAATGTTCTTTTAAGAAGGATTTCATATTACTACAGGTTGTTACTTCTTTATAGACCGGGCACTCAGCGCAGTCATCATCTTGACAGGCTTGTGATTTCACTTTGACCATCCAGCATGGTTCCAGAGCAGACTGATAGGCCTCACAGGCTGAACGATCTGATTCGCTACAACCCTTGATTTCCCAGCAGGGGGCCATTGACATCATGCCACGTATTCCAGCCAGGTTGAACCCACGTTCTTCAATCATCACACGGATACATTGAAGTCGTTCGATATCTATCTGTGAGTAAAGACGCCGTTGAGATTCAGTGCGCTCGGGAATGATGAGACCTTCATTCTCATACATTCTTAAAGTGTGCACAGAGACGCCTACCAATTCAGCAGCCACACCAATGGTAAATACCGGTCTGGTTTTGTCTGTTAGGCGGTCGTGTATGTCTGATGCTGTCATAACAATTCTATATTCCATAATCTAGCTTTGCTAGATGTATGCCAGCATGAATGAGAATTATTAATAGCAAATATTATGAATAGTGTTTACTAAAATAAGTTGATAGTAACATGTAATAGTTGCGAAACGCATCTATCCCTGTGTTGTCAAGCGTTCAGAAAATAAAGATAAAATTAGTCCCACTTTTTGTGCGGCGTATTATCAAAGTGTTCATTGGCTCAAAAACAAATTCAGAAAGCAGCAGCAAATCCAGTTTAAACCTTTAAACAAAGGATTCGTCTGGACGAAAAAATCAAAAATTACCCCTCGATTCCCAGTTGTGGAAAAGCTTTGGAACGAAGATGAGAAGTAAATATTAATATTGGTTCCCTGAAACAATTGGATAGTCATGCGGGATAAAGAAGCTATTTTCTCCGCGTGAAAATGACGCCGCAGAAAATACTATTATTG
>JAERTJ010000101.1 GCA_016844945.1 Fidelibacterota bacterium
AGCAGTACCAATATGAGCAGGCGTTTCACTAATCCCCAATGATCTGATTTAATTTCACAAATATCTGACGATCTTTATCCAAGAGTCGCAATTTGATCTCATGCATGCCCTTGCCCAGCTTCACATCACAACTTCGCCACCTTCCAGGAACCACGTTGTTTTGACCGGCAACCTCAGTTTCTTCCGATCTATCAGACGAGAAATAGTAGGTTCCAACGACTTTTCCGTTGTCCAGGACCTGGAGTCGATAGTCTTCTTCCCTGCCCATCTGGGGATCGAATCCCAGGCGGCTGGTAATTTCCAGATTCAGGGGACCTTCCATGGTAACAAAAAGCGGATGGTCTCGACGGAGAGAATAATAGCTCAATGCTTTGCCGTTTGAGATCAGCTTCACTGGAGCTTCTTCAGATAAAGGCTCCACACGCTTCTTCTTACCAATTGGTGGTTTTTTATCTTCCAATACGCGCACCAGGACTGGAGTAGATGTTTTTTTGGGCCTTAAAATGACCTCATTAATTCCGGCGGGGACATTGATATAGTCGATGGCTGATTTTGTGTAGTAATGATTTGGATGCTGGGGTGATTTGACCTTACTGGTTCTTTTCTGCTGGTGATTGACTTGCAGAGGCATATTTCCATTGAGCTGAATTTCAAAGCCATAGGATTTTGATTTTGAACTTTTACGTGAGAGGATAGCACGTGAATAGATCTTTATCCGTTGAGGACCCTTAATCTTATAGACCAGGGCTTCATCATTCAGCTTATAGTATGAGCTACGATTTCCAGAGACATTGAGAATATCCCTATATTTCTTGGCGTCTTCAGGTTTGATAACACCAGCTACTACAACACTTGATATGAGAACCAGGCTCAATAAAATTTTATATACTGCAGATCGATTCATTTTCCCTCTGACTTGCTTTTAGCATTATTCATTAACTTTTTCTCACAACGAATTAAACGAATATTACGAACAGCACTGCTATTGTAAACACTGCCGGGCAGGCAGGAAATCTGGATGGTTGAACTAATTTTGTTTCGTTTCATTCGTAAAATTCGTTGTAAAAGATTCCAGAATATAAAATATGCAGTTTATACATAGGAATCCGGTTCATATTTTTCCAGATGGTGTTTGATCTTCCGCTTGCTATTTAATCCAACCGTTACAACCATGGAAAGCAAAAGGATCAGTGCGATGGCGGTGGTCCAGGGATTATAGCGCTCACTGGCGTAAAATGAACCAACACCCAGTTCTGGAGTCGGTGTAGCGGCATAAGGATAATTAAATTCTGCGAACATATCTCGAATATTCAAAACGTGAATAATGGGGACGGTCTCGCGTCCAAATTTTGCCATAACACCACCATTGCGCATTGATTCGAATTGCATGCGAGTGGTCAAACCGGGTTTCACCAGACGGGCATAAGCGGCATCACCGAGCACGGCGGCACCTCCACCGACATTTAAAAATGCCTTATACTCTCCCAGCTCACGATCCTGACTAAAAAGATCCATCCTGCGTTTAATGGCATCATCCAGGTTTTCGCTCTTGATCAAATCAATGTCGTTGCGGGTGATAGCTTCACGAATAAGGTCTCTGCCACGCGGACTGAGGCGCCGCCCAATATCTGAGCCACCTCCCAGACTGGCTGCACGGGAACTAAAACTGATGATTCCTGAATCCACAAGAACCCGCTCCATATCAAGCCAGGTAAAGTCTTCAATATTTGCTCCCCATTGCGACGCACCTACAGAAGACAGTATGGTTGGAATGACCCCCATCTCCTCCAGAGCACAAACAACTGCGAGATTTCCACCAGGCATGGAGCCAGTTACAGTCATGGCAACTGGGTCACCACGTTGAACACCAGCTCTGGTCAGATAGTCAACGACCATGGCAGCTACATTGGGATCCAGCACAGAAATCTTGGCATTCAGATCACCCTCATCTGTGGTGATATAGGTAAATTGTCGCCCGATCAAACCAGTTTCATTGGGGTCATTAATGTTGTCCATAAAAACAGCTTCTGCCATGCGACTGTCTTTTAATACCTGCATGGCGCGAGTCATTCTTTCAGCAGCAGCCACTTTCACATCATAGGCTGCCTCCCGAGTTTCCACGGTAAGGGAACTGGCTGTATAAAAGACCAGCAACGATACAATGGCCATAGCCACTAACACTTCAACTCGCTGGATGGCTGGCCTAAACATTGATTACCCCCCCACTGATAAGCATGACAGCCAATTGAACTATACTGGCGGTAATTAAAATCACACTCGTGGTTCGCACCACCCCCTGGCGATCCATCCAGGAAGCGATGAGTCCGGGAATAATATAACCGATGGTATAAAAGTCCCAGCCCATTGCCTGGAATTCAACGGCCAGATAATTACGTGAGATATAGCCAAAGAAAAATCCCAGGAGCAGTGAAAGCACCAAACGACGCTTGCCGTAAATGAGCAAAAATTGAGAGAGCCCCTTTACAATCAGAAAGACGAGTATAGAGATGGTAAATGTGGCGATAACACGCATTGGGTCATGGAGATACATGGCGATATAGCCAGGTACAATGATCCCACCGGCAGTTACTCCCAGCCATTCTGTTAGCCATAAACTCAGAATGATGCCCAGCCCGATGGCAATTTCAATCATGAATGAGTCCGCTTATTTTTTCTAACCGCAA
>JAERTJ010000102.1 GCA_016844945.1 Fidelibacterota bacterium
TGCGGCTGGTGCGATCATTGCGAAGTCAAAAGCAAGGCAAGGACCGGTTCGTGATCAGTGCATTATTGAACTCGCCCTTGGTACTGGTCTTCGTGTAAGTGAGATTAGCCAGCTCAAACTCGAAGACATCGATCTGAAGCGAGGTGGCAACGCATTGATAGTCCGTCATGGCAAAGGCGGTAAGCAACGTGTTGTGAAGTTCAGCTCTAAGCTCAAAAACTTGATTCTTGAATACATTGAGTATCGCAACAGAGACTTAGAGTACCTCTTCCCAAGTGAACGTCAAGACTACATGAGTTCAAATGCCATACAGAAAGTGTTTAAGAAGTGGGCTAAGAAGGCTGGTTTACCTAGTCGCTATAGCATCCACTCATGCAGACACTATTACGCCACCGTGCTCTTGAAAATCTCAAAGAACCTCCGCTTAGTACAAATGCAATGCGGTCACGCAAGCCCTCAAACAACAACGGTATACGCACAAGTACTCGATGAAGAGATCGATGCAGCAGTTGAAAGGCTATAAGCTTAAAAGAAATGGATCAATCCTGGTCCTTTTCTTTAACTAAGAGAAGTTTGTTAGAAAAGTCTGTGGATAGGATAGATAAGCGTTGTTAAGTTGAATGCAATTAAGTGTTATTGAATATATTTCTAGACTACTCGTATCAATTCGGAGGAACTTGTGGGCAATGAGCGAAAATCTGTACTTGATGTCATTGGTTGGTGTAAGGAGCTAGAGTCTAGACTGGAGGGCCTTGAAAAGCAACTTTCTCACTTATCTGAGGAGGGCTCCTTTGAATTAGAAAACCATCCAACCCTATTGCAAGATGGCTATACAGACAAACGGGTTATTACACCCATAAAGTTTGCAAAACCTTTTGAAAGTATCCCCACTTTATTACCAACTATTGATGCGTTCAGCTTTGAGGATTCACCGGAGAGTACTCTACACGTCTGGGCTGAAAACATTACAGAGGATGGAGCTGATATTGTTGTAAGAACTTGGCGGACATCTAAAATCTATTTCGTAAACATCCATTGGCTCGCGCTGGAGACCAAGAAAACATGAATGATATTCTGACTCAAACTTTACTTCAGGAGTTTGAGATATGTCGTGAACATTCTTTCCACATTAAAGATGATATAGTCCTCAAGTACTACCAGGACATTTCTATTTTCGAAAATGATCGAGATCTGTTTTTTAATGCAAAACCGAGTAAGGTAGAAAAATTCTATTCACTAGACTATCCATTCAAAGGTCATGAAGTTTTTGATGAAAAAATATTTATGGACCTAGTGGATACTATTCCAGAGTTCATAGTATCATTGATAAAGAAACGAATGGGATCCATCCTTACTTTACCCAAATATCAGGAAGTTAAAAGGTTTGGACCTGTTGTGCTCTCACTTACCAACTTAAGAGAAGCTTCTCAGATTATTTATAATTCATGGAATTTGCTTCGAGATATTTGCATAAATAGGACTGATGAGAAACATGAGAAGCTCCTAACTCTGTTGAAGCTCTTCCAGCACGGGAAACCTCATTATGACATGCTTGGCCTGTTGCAAAACATTTACAACTCAATCATTATCATGGGAAACAGTCAAAGACTCGAGGGGTTCGAGCAATTCGATCTAATTATCCACTCTGATCAGTTAAAGCGTGAAACTCTCTATTCTATTGCAGGTCGTGAGCTAGTGCCTTTAAGGATAGTTAATGATCTAGTTCTTGAGGATAGAGTCACGGACATTCCGCAATTAGTGCTTAGCAGACTTCGGCAAGAAGGTTACCCATTACTTAATACACCAGGCCAATATTTTATTCAAGAATCCGGTGTACCAATTTCCCCTCCAGACAATCTTAATTCGGAAGTTGAGGATGAAACAGAAGTCCTAAATACCAGAGAAAGTTCTCTGGCTCTCAAGCTTGCAAAACTTAATGCACCTTTCATTACGAGGAACAAACCTCTTCTTGCCTCACTTGTGTTGATACAACCTGTGATTGACTCAAAAATAAAAATCTTGATCTCTGGAGAAACTGGTACAGGTAAAGATGTCCTTGCAAATGCTATCCATGAGATGTCGGGGCGCAAGGGTAAGTTTGTTGCAATCAATTGCGCCAGTATCACGGGCTCCTTATTTGAATCAGAAATCTTCGGGCATGTCAAAGGAGCTTTTACTGGAGCAATTGCAGATAAGAAGGGAGCGTTTGAACTTGCTGATAGCGGGACTCTGTTTCTTGATGAGATCGGTGACTTGCCGATAGAACAGCAAGCGAAGCTCTTAAGGGCAGTAGAATCTAATAAGTTTACTCCTGTTGGAGGACAGGGTGAGGTTGAAGTAAATGCTAGAATAATCTCTGCTACCCATGTTGACCTTGAAAGTCAAGTCAGTGATGGATTATTCAGGGAAGATCTATATAGTCGAATAAATGGAATCACAGTTGAACTGACACCGCTTGATGATCGCTCAGATGATGTGCCTTTATTAGCCGAGGTCTTATTTAAAAAACATGCAAAATCAGAAAACGTTAAAGTTCCATCAGGATTATCCCCCGATAGTTTTCTACTACTATCTGAAAAATCTTGGCCAAGAAATGTCCGCCAGCTTGATAGCCACATACATCGAATCGTTGCAATTTATAAACACACCGCCCAGACCCCTAAGGATTTACAGTCTCTTATTAATGATGATGAGGTAGATATGGACGCTGATGTGGAGACCATTTTTACTGGAAAAAATGATAGACGTATTTTTGATCTCTTCATTGAAAAAGGATGTAGTATCAATGCAGTTTGGAAAAAAGCAGGAGTAAGTAAGGATACTGCCACCAAAATTAT
>JAERTJ010000103.1 GCA_016844945.1 Fidelibacterota bacterium
TTCTTCTTCGATTTGATCCATCGGCTTTTCATGGAAGAACTGGAACCGGTTCCAGTTATCAAGGGGTAACACTCCGCATGATTCAAGCAGGACCTGAAAATCTATTTCCGCTGTGACTTTTGAGTTTATAGCAATACCCCCTTCCAATGTTCATAAATCATCACCATGGCCAGTGTATCTAGCTCGCAATACTGGAGCAGGGCCCTGGTTAACGCTTGTCGCTCTTCATCCATCATATCGGTGAATTGGAGTTTCCCATAGGCGATCAGGGCAGCACCACCCTGCTGAACTTCAGCTTCCTGGAAAACGATATCATCCTCGTTGAGATCCAGATCCCCATATTGACTGGGAAGCAGGTAGTATGGGTTCACCGGTTTCCCTGTTCTAGTATCCAACTCATACAAAACACGATCCTTCAGGTAGGTGCCAAATACCAGGGGCTTGGAATACTTCTCCCGAATAGAGTCCCCGGCTGACATGACAGCTGGCAGCACAGCCTTGATGGAATTAGAGCCCTTCATCAGGGGGTGATAATAGAATTTCCGTACCAGCTCCAGCATATCAACCATATTGCGTGGCCCTGCCACCCTGGTTTTCCCATCGTTCCATTCCGTGATGGTCTCTATCCACTCGATCAGATCACCATAACGGGACTCATCATCATCTATCATTTGATGTTTGATCTGATTTAAAACCGTATTCTCGTGTGCCGCATAGCGGAAAATAGTCCCTTCATCCTTGTCCAATACGGCCTTAAGCTGTTTCACAAACTCAAAGTTTGGGAAGATCCCCTGGTTAGCATCGATCCATTCATAGTGCTTGATTCGTCCATCTTTATGGAGGGTATGGGCAGAGAACTGAAATGCAGTCTGTTCATAGGGTTTCCGGCCTTTAGTGAAAGGTAAAGCAACCATGGAAGTTTCAAAATCAATAAAATGCAGGGGAAAGGTCCAGCTGTTCATTTCATTGCGTAATTCTGGTTTAATAGATTCAGTGGGATCCTGGGTATGAATCTTGAGCACCTGCAGCAATTGACGTTCATTCAGATAAACGGAAGGGTCCAGCAGGTCATACAGGTCTGCAAAAGAAATGATCTTCTTTTCGATGAGTTTCTCTGCTTTCCGGAAATTCCAGATATCGAAGATATGCGGGGCATTGGGATCATAATCCTCACCAAACTGTGCCCGCCAACATTCCTCGATCCCACTTAGTTTATCCGGATGCTTGGTGTTCTGATATTCACAATGCTTACACCTTGCCCCCACAGCCATCGGATATTTTTCATCCCGGGAGTAGAACCTTCCATATTCCTGAATACGAGATTCAAAGTCCTTCTGCTCTTCCCTGGATTTTTTCCGCGGATCAAATTCATCTCCACGAAAGATCTTCTGAACCCATTCAGACACATTGATCTGAGCCAGAATAGGCTCACCCATGTTATCAGCAGTAATTTCCGCAGCTGGAAAAACTTCAATCCTGGCCCGGGCATCCCGTTTTATTCTGAACAGCTGATTCAGGCCATCCACTGTGGCTTTCTTGTTTTTATCCGTGAGCATAAGAAAAGGAACTATTTCATGCCCAGGCAGGGCTCTCTCCATAACCCAGGTCTGGAAAGCCACATCCGCCAGATAGGGATACCATTTTTTGTCGATATACTCACCACTGGCATTGGAAAACTCATCTCTCTTCTTGAATGACTTGGCCTTGACCTCAATGAGCTCGATCCGTTTACCTTCTTTCTTCAGAACATCGACACGGATGAAGGTGTGTTCAAACCGAATGGCGGCTTCATAGATGATGACATTCTCCTGTTTCAGGAGTTCATTAGTCTCGTCAATAGATTCTTCATAGCCTAGAGATTTGATATCATGACCACCTGGGAAATAATACTTCGCCAACTCACCCACCTGATAGCCACCTTCACACAAAGCCTGCATGAAGTCATCATCATTCATGAGGTTGGCATATTCAGATTTGCCGTAATAGTACAGCTTAGTGGGACATTCTAAGGCTGCTTTGAAACGGGATTTGGTTAAATAGCGTGGTTTCATCGAACAACTCGATCCTGGATCACTTCTATTCCCCCCCTGTTCTTTTTAACGCTTGAATGATTACTCATAAACTAATCCTCCATGATTTGGGATGAAGGTTTATTTCCACCTTGTTCAGGCTCTGGATAAACTGTAGGTCTTTGTTCATTCTTAAAAGATCGATATCAATACGTCATATTATGACTTTTTACCTTATATTCTTTGGAATGTCTGAATACACACAGATCGAACGCATCCTGCGGATTATCCAGATCCTCAGTTCAGGAACCTGCCTAACTACAGCCTCTCTCGTCAGACGATTTGATGAGCGCGTACCCATCAGAACCCTGCAACGGGACCTGAACAAGATCGCCAGTTCGGGGATTCCTGTTCGCTCCAGAAAGACCCGTTCCAATGAGAATGAATGGTATCTTGATTCTGACTTCCGATCCTTTATTCCCCAGACGTTGGGTTTAAATGAATATCTGGCAGCCCATATGCTCAAGGAGAACCTTAAGATATTCCGTAATACTGAATTCTCAGATGAGATTGATTCTTTGCTGGAGAAAATCGAGCAGATCGTACCGGAGGATGTCTTTCTTGAAACCGAGGAATCAGACCCCGAGAATCTCTTTGAGAACTATACCGCAGGACTGTTTGACTATTCTGGCTATGATGAAACCATCTCGCAAATCATTAATGGGATTCTGCACCAGAGGAAATGCCTGGTTTCCTATTACAGTGTGTATGAGGATGTGACCAAAAATTTCTATGTCGAGCCGCGGCGGATGGTGTATTTCAGGGGTGGGCTGTATGTGATCATTTACATCAGAAGATTCGAAAAATTCAGAATGCTGGCTATTCAGCGAATCAAACATTTTGAGGTTTTGGATGAAGGACATCCAGATAAGCCCAATTTTGACCCTGCACTGTTCTGGAAAAACAAGTTTGGCTTATTCAGTGCTGATCCCCATCATGTGAACATCGAGTTTTCTGCTTCGGCCAGAATGCATATTGAGGGGCGACACTGGCATCCATCCCAAACCTTTTCCGAAGGCAAAAAAGGTTCACTGATTCTTGGAATGGATGTTGGACTCAGTCCAGAGCTCACCAGTTGGATTTTCAGCTGGAATGAGTATGCTATAGTTTTAGAACCACCCGAGCTTATCGATCGAATATCACAGAAAATCAAAAAGTTAAGCAAATTATACCCAGCGACATAGTTTGACGTTTTGCATGGTATCTCTAACCATTGAATTGGAGAGCCTATGCATATAAAAGACCCCCTTTACTTAGTTGATACGAACTCACCCTTAATATATGCCTGGCCAAGCTATGTAATCTTCCTGGGGAACCCGCAAACCCCAGCGATCCGTGAACCTGACTCGCCTGTAGATCTTGTGATCTCATTTTCTTTTAATAGTGATCAGAATGAGCAGCAAGACCTACTCAACAGGCATAACCTTGGACAAATCAATGAGAGAGAATCTCTGCCTATGCTGTGTGTTACAAATCCCTGTCAGGTATCAAAGGCTGAGTCAGCCTTGTACCATGCAGGCCTCTTCCCAATCAATATCGATGATAAACTTTTCAGGATGAATCCTAACCATACCTTGGACTCGCTGCGGAATGAGGATATGGTGAAAGAGAACAAGATGGTTCTGGAAGCGTTACCGATAACGACGCCAATATCGTTGTGGCAACCCATACCATATGTTGATCATAACCTGAACTTGATCATTCTCCAGGCGTGTCCAGCTATCTGGCAATGGTGGAGAGGTGGTTTGGGTCCAGGTTCGATAGTCCGTTGTCTTAAAAACGTTTTAACAAATGACATCTACCAAAAGCTACAAAAAGACCATCCAGTACACCAAAAGGATCAACCTTCCCGACCGCCTGCGTCATGAAATGTCGCATTAAAGTATATATCATGTCCTGAAACTATAGGGGAGATGATTCCATGCGATTAAAACCACATCAGATTATTCAAAGACTTACGACTCTTATCTTGAAGAGAGACGAGAATGTTACCGTTGCTGCATTTGTGAAAGGATCGAAGACTGTCAAAAACCTGATAACAAAGTTCCTTGATTCAGCGATTGGCAAAAAATATTGTCTTACCGAAAGTGACCTCCTGCCCATTCTCCATCTTTGGGGAAAGGTTCTTGACAACGATCACTGTTATTTTTCCTCCCTGGAAATACTCAAAGATATATATGGAGAGCAGGAAGACCTGATCAAAAGACTGGATGATATCATTCGGCTTCTGGACAGGCAGGTTTTATATACCAGCAAAAAACGCATCGTACACAGGATTGAGACGAGAGAGCCTGTCAAACGCATTCGCTACTCAAAGGTCAATCTACTTGAAGAGCACATTTCGCTGAACAACAAATTCCTTGCTGATATAGTGGGTGAATCAATCCGCGATGACAAAAAAGACAAGCAACCCTATCTTGGGAATAAGGACTATCTAGCGGATTGGTTCACCTATGTTGAAAAGCTGTATGACCTCCGAAACTATTATGATTTTAAGGATATTCGTTTTGATGAAGATATTGAAGGTTCAACAGCAAACGATTTTCTTGAAGTAATGCACTGGCAAAGTCGCATTGAAAAGCGTATTCATATCACCGATGAAATCTTTCCTCTTCAGGACATTGCAGAAGAATATGCTCTTGATGACAACGAGGAAACCATGTTGATCTACCTGGTAAAGGAGGATCTTGCTGGCTCAAACGTCGACACAGACGAACTCCTTAAATTAGTGAGTGCCGACCCGCATGCTCTCTATAACAATCGCCATTATCTCTCAGCAGATGCAACTCTTGTCAAACGAGGGTTGGTAGAATTGACTGACAATATCTTTATGAGAAGTCGAGGCAGTGAAGTACGGGTGACTCCTGATATCATGAAACAGATCATCCTGGATACACCTATCAACGATGAGGAGCGTTTGAATCAGATTCTTAAAGGGAATGAGATCTTTACTCTCATTGATCCAAACTACACCATGGATGACCTTATCCTGCAACCTGAGTTAAAAGATACAATTGTTACAGCTATCGGTCGATACAATCAGAATGTCGACTCCATCCTTGCGTCCTGGAGCTTGTATGACGGTCGCATGGATGTTGTGGGGCAGGTCAAAAAGAAAACAGAACCCGGGTTGCTCATGCTTCTACATGGTCCATCCGGTACGGGGAAGACCTTCGCTTCCGGATCTATTGCCAGGCATTTGGGTAAAAAATTACTTATCACAGATATCTCCAGATTGCAGTCCATGTGGGTGGGAGAAAGTGAAAAGAATGTGAAGCGCCTTTTCACCATTTTTGAGCGAATTGTCCGACGAGTAGAAAATCCGCCTGTTCTATTATTAAATGAGGCTGATCAGTTTCTAGCCTCTCGGATGACTGAAACTAAGGGAAGTGTGGATCAGATGAATAACGCCTTGCAGAATATTTTTCTGGAAGGTTTTGAAAGGCTAAGGGGTGTCATGATTGCCACTACCAATCTGCAGGAGAACATGGATTCTGCTTTTTCCAGACGCTTTCATCTCAAACTGGAGTTGCCTTTGCCTGAGACCACTGAACGCGAAAAGTTATGGGAATTGCATTTACCACCTACAATCCCAAGATCAGATGATGTAAATATCAGAGATCTAGCCGCGAGATATATCCTCTCCGGCGGGCAGATAAAGATCATCATTCAGAATGCTGCGACAGAAGCCGCCTCTAGAAACGGTCGGGCAAGAAAACTCAAGCAGAGTGACTTG
>JAERTJ010000104.1 GCA_016844945.1 Fidelibacterota bacterium
TAACCTTGATCAGCATTATCTGCTATTCAGTTATGCATCGGCAGGATTTTCACTTGGATACAATTCCTTCAACTTCGCCATCCACAATGATTCGCCTGAGGCAGGAAATGATATCCTAGATGGTGGTCTCGGCAGAGACTATCTCGAAGGTGGTGGAGGAAACGACAATCTCATGGGTGGACAGGGTGAAGATACCTTAATAGGTGGGATAGGAGACGATACCCTTGAGGGAGGTAGTGACGGTGATTGGTTGATCGGAGATAATGGAGATCTGACCGGGGAAGGAAATGACACGCTGTATGGAGGCAGTGGCAATGATCTCTTATATGGTCTAGGTGGCAACGATAAACTTTATGGCGGCAGTGACAATGACGAGGTGCATGGTGGTACCGGAAATGACCATATATACGGTGACCAGGGAGTGGACAACCTTGTAGGCAACGAGGGGGATGACACACTTTTTGGTGGGGACGAAACTGACTATCTTTATGGTGATAATGTTGATGGCACAGGTTTTGGCAATGATATTTTGGATGGTGGCGCAGGAAACGACCAGTTGGAAGGACAAGGTGGTGACGATGAACTCTACGGTGGCTCGGGTAGCGACAATTTATATGGCTTGAGTGGCAACGATATCTTACATGGCGGAACCGGTAGTGATTACCTGGTTGGAGGTGCTGGTATAGATAAATATGTCTTTAATTTAGGTGATGGAAATGTCGGCAGTGGTGATACCATTATTGGAGAAACAGGAGAGAACATAGTTGAATTTAATAATGTATATTTAGGTGAGATTGAAGTTCGTTATAATTTAACAGATAGTAATTTATACATATTTTACTCAGCACTAGATAAAGTTTTTATTGCAGATGCTAGATTTAATTCAATCTACACCTTCCTGGTAGGGAATCAGGAGTACACCTACGAATCGTTTCTTGCTGCCGTAAGTGTTTCAGTAAATGGCTCTTACAACAACGATGTCATTGCAGGAGGCACTTTAAATGATAATTTGTTCGGTGGAGGGGGCGACGATGTTTTAACCGGTGGTGCCGGAGACGATATTTTAGATGGTGGTAGCGGCAGAGACACATCAGATTATCGTGCTTCATCATCAGGTGTTACAGTTGACCTGGCATCTGGCACAGGTAGTGGTGGTGATGCTGAGGGTGATGAACTCATTTCCATTGAAGATATCTATGGCTCAGAATTTAACGATTCAATCTTTGGTAATGATGGAATCAATATCCTAAATGGGTACGGTGGGGCGGATTCGCTTAAGGGAATAGGCGGCAATGATGTACTGAATGGCGGGGCCGGAGCCGATATTTTGGATGGAGGAGCCGGCAACGATACAGCCGATTATCGTTATTCATTCTTAGGTGTTATGGTTGATCTGGCATCCGGTACCGGCAGTGGTGGCGATGCTGAGGGTGATGAACTCATTTCCATTGAAGATATCCAAGGCTCTGAATTTGACGATTTGCTCAGCGGTAATGACGGAATAAATTACCTCAGTGGATATGGTGGGGTCGATTCGCTTATGGGAAGAGGCGGTGACGATATCCTAAATGGCGGGGCTGGAGCCGATAATTTAGATGGAGGAACCGGTTACGATACAGCCGATTATCGTGATTCGTCCTCATGTGTTACAGTTGACCTGACATCCGGTACTGGTAGCGGTGGTGAAGCTGAGGGTGATGAGCTCGTTTCCATTGAAAATATCCATGGCTCAGAATTTAACGATTTGCTCAGTGGTAATGATGGAATCAATGTCCTAAGAGGGAATGGCGGTAATGATACGATTGAAGGTGGTCTGGGAAATGATCGCCTGTTTGGTTATGATGGTGATGACATTCTAAATGGCGGGGCAGGAAATGATTATTTAAGCGGTGGCGCAGGTGACGACACCTATTTATTTTCCAAGGGGTTTGGTAGTGATATCATTAATAATGGTGACACAAGCTCTGGAAGGACTGATATTATCCAATTTACTGATATAATCTTAAGCGAGGTGAGATTTTACCGCCCAAATAGTACATACTCCAGTCTGGTCATTGATGTGGATGGTGGCGACAGTCTGACCATTTCTTCTTTCTTCAGTGCCATCGAACCAGATTATCGCTATATAGTAGACGAGATCCACTTCAGTGATACAACGGTTATTGATGTTGATCAGATCAAACAATTAGTCCTCCAGCCAACAGAGGGCGATGATTATCTCACCGGGTATGGAAGCAATGATATTCTGGATGGCGGTGCCGGAAATGATTATCTCGCGGGTAATGGTGGAGATGATATTTTGATTGGTGGCATCGGCAATGATAAAATGAATAGTGGTGATGGTAATGACAGGTTTATATTCAACAGGGGTTTTGGTACTGATTCCATTTTCTATTCTGGAGGTAATGGAAGTGGCAGTTTCTACGATATTATTGAGTTTACTGATATCGGTGAAAGTGAAGTTCGATTTACACGTTCCTCCCATCAACTGATCATTGATGTAGATGGTGGCAATAAACTGGCCATAGATCATTATTTTGATTCTTATAATGGATCTGTCAGCTGGTATCCGATAAACGAGATCCAATTTAACACTGCAACCAGTGGTGCAACGGTTGTCAATATTGATCAGATAAAAGAATTAGTACTTCAATCCACCAATGGCAATGATTTTCTCTGGGGCTATGCTGGTGATGATTTTCTCGATGGTGGAGCTGGAGATGATTATCTCAATGGTGATGGCGGTAATGATATATTACTGGGTGGTACTGGTGATGACCAACTTATAGGTGGTGCAGGCAACGACACATACACATTTGCCAAGGGTTTTGGAAACGACACAATAATCAATTATGATATGCATCATTATCTAAATGGTATTGCTGGTCGAAAAGATATTATAGAATTCACAGATATCACTTCAGATGAAGTTCGGTTCTACCGCTCTCAGGAAAATCTCAATCACCTCTTCATCGATGTAGATGGCGGTGATAAACTGACTATCACTGCTTTTTTTAGGCGTTATAACAATTATTCCGGTAGTTATATATATGATGATACCTATACGGTGGATGAAGCCCATTTCAGTGATGGTAAAGTTTATAATCTTGATCAGATAAAACAGTTAGTTTTTCAACCGACTGATGGTGATGATTATTTTCTTGGTTATGACGGAGATGACACTATATTCGGTGGCGCTGGCAACGACATCATCATTGGTAATGGAGGAGATGACAACTTAAATGGTGGTGACGACGACGATGATCTGTGGGGCATTGCCGGCAACAATAAACTAAATGGAGCTTCCGGTAACGATAACCTCTATGGTGGTGAAGGAGAAGACACGCTTCTAGGCGGTGATGGAAATGACAGTCTCTCAGGCAGCTTGGGTAACGATATACTCGATGGAGGTCGGGATAATGACATCATCATGGGCGATGATGGATGGGATGAGTTGTATGGTGGTCAGGGTGATGATTTTCTCCGGGGCGGGGCTGAGGGTGATGTCCTCTATGG
>JAERTJ010000105.1 GCA_016844945.1 Fidelibacterota bacterium
AGTATTTCGTTCAATCCGTCTAATACTTCAGCTATTTCTTCAGGTTTCACTGCACCAAGTTTCTTTCCTATCCGCTTGGTCGAAAGTGTTCTAATCTGGCTGATTTTGACCCATGATTTCTTGGGAAGTTTTTCAGAACCAAGCTCTAACGTTAGAGGAAAACCTGCTGATGGTGATTGACTTGTCAATGCTACCCCAATTACAGTACCTGACCTCTGATTGAACACGTTTTCGCTAAGTATCAAAACAGGTCTTCTTCCAGCTTGTTCATGCCCAATTGTGGGTTGAAGATTAGCCCATCTAACCTCACCCCTTAATATTCTGGCCAAGATTCTAACTCCTCATTTAAACCTTCATCAGCTAATGATTGCTCAAACTCGGGGTCAAGTTTAGAACATTCAACTGCTAAGCGGGTTGCGTGAATTTTCTTTAATTTCTCAGCTACGGCCGTTTGAATAGCTCTACTACGACTTGGAAATTTGTTCTCAACAACTAACCTATCGAGTTCTTCGACTAAAGTGGAATCGATTGTTATTGCAATTTTTGATGCGCTCATATTTTCACCTCCAGTATGATTATATGTCATACCCTATTGAATTGCAACACATTTCTCCGTGAGCCTAACGTATTAGGCTTGAGCTGCTCTCTGAAACAGACTCGCTTGATAAGATCATTCTAGCCCTCCACATCTACTGCCCCCTTGCACTTCTTTGCTTTTGTGTCCGCTCTAAGCCTTTGTTATATACCTATTTGCCTGGCTTCAACTCCAACAATTCTGACAATGGTTTCACCAAGTATTCGGCTCGTTCCTCATCAGTTGTCAGCGTATCTATCTCAACCCAAATCTCTCGATCATCAACAAATGTTGATTGAGTCCCATACTTCTGGAATCCTTTCGACATCCATAAATATCTATCATAGGTCACAGCCACAAAGTAACGTGCTTCTTCAAGTCCAGACTCGTATGCTGCTTTTGCTAACTGATATGCTAAATAATGATTTTCTACGCTTTTACTTTTTAAAGTTCCATCAGAAAACACCATTCCTGTGTGTTGAAGAATAAGCGCTGCATTATACTTATCTTGTGGGGTAACAACTGATCCATTCGCTAGGAGTTCGATTACTTTCATTCTTCTTAAATCATCTTTTGGTGCAATCGGCTCATCAGAATCATTCATCCTGTCATTCTGATCTGCCTCAACGAGCTTCATCAACACATGGGAATCACGTAACTCAACTTCAGAGCTACAGCTAAGCAGTACGCTCAGAATCATTGCTCTAACCACTAAGTTCTTCATTCAACCTCCAAGTGTATATAACGCACTAGGCTTGAGCTGCTTCCTGTGAAACATTCAAAATAGTTATGTAACCTTGTGTCCGTCCAATTATCATTCAAAATCCCCGTAAGTGACTGTGAGTCAGCTCTAAGCCTTTGTTAGGCACTAAATAATTCCCGCATAATCGACCTATCATTTTTTAGCAATCGAAATTAACCTTCTACTTTTACGCTTATCGTAGGTCGTGAAATCATAGTCTCCAAAAAATTGATTATCGCTAAATCCACTTTCTTTGAGCAATTCATCATGATCATCTTTTAAATAGATTTTATTGTACTCAACACTCCAGGTTTGTAACTCATTCTGTTCTTTTGAGTGATTGATATCTATGATGTTGTATGTTGCGCCCTCACCGTTGTAGTCAATTACAAACACCCTAGAGAGTTTCTCATTATTTGCGCCTAGAATGAACCGTGGCTTCTCCTTCCACTGCTTATCAGTTGTCCCCTGAGTAAGTATAAGAAGCCCGCCCGGCTTTAGAACAGTTCCCATGCTTTTAATAGCTCGTACAAATTCTGATTCATTTGGCATGTGAAGGATTGAACTTGTGAGACAAACTACTGCATCAAATTTTGTGTTAAAGTATGAAGAAAGATTTCTGTAATCGATCTCCAACACATCAATCTTTTTTCCAATTCGTTCAAGATTTATCTGAGCTTGCTTTAGCATTGCCGCGGAAACATCGGATCCAACGACTTCACAACCAAGTGAGTCAAATAATGGCAAATGTTGACCTGTCCCACAGGCACAATCAAGGACACTTGTAATGTTATGATCCAGAAATAATTTTTTATAGAATGCTACTTCCAGATCGTCATAGACTCCAAATTCACCATGAAATTGGTCATAACTATTGGCGAATTCGATATATGGATCTCGAGTCATTTCACTTCCTTTTATTATGTGCCTAACGCCTTAGGCTTGAGCTGCTTCCTGAGAAACAGTCAAAACAATCATGCAGCCTTGTGTTCTTCCACTTAATTTTTGAATCCCCCCAGATCGTTAGTGAGTCAGCTCTAAGCCTTTGTTATACGCCAAGTTTCATGTCATCAAATCATTGATGTACAGTATCTAATATTGCCTCTGGGTGTTTTGCTGCTACCGATAACAGAATTCTAGCAGGACCTTCAGGATGCCTTCTACCCTGTTCCCAATTTCTGAGAGTAGCAGCGCTAATACCCAACATTTGGGCGAATTTATCTTGTGAAAGACCATACTGTTCTCGTATTGCCTTCACATCCGGATTATCAATATCAAAGGAACGTCCAGGAGTCATTTCACCGCGAAGTATAGCACCACCTTGCTTAATACTATTCTTCAATTCATCAAACATTTCTTCTCTCATTTCAACTCCTCTTCGACTATTGATCTCAAAACTTTTATTTGATCCTTCGTCAAGTCTTCTGTCTCATTTTTGGCATAAATAAACAACATGAGAATAACTTTGTCATCCTGCATGTAGTAGTATATGAGTCTACTACCTCCTCGTTTACCACGCCCAGATCCAGCCCATCTCAGTTTTCTGAGACCACCACTTCCTGGAATTATTTTTCCAGATTCTGGTCTAAGGACTAACTCTTTTTGTAAAAGCCTATAATCCTCGAGACCCAAAATAGATATAACTCGCTTTGTGAATATTGGGGTCTCAACAATTATCATAATTCAATATACGCCATTGGCGCAGTCCTCGCAAATAGTATTTTACCATATCCCCACTGGACTCTTCAGCTGTGCGTATAACGCTTTAGGCTTGAGCTGCTTTCCAAGAAAGCATCAATTACCAATTTCCGTTTATCCATCCACATTTATTCCCCCTCTGCACTTCTCTGCGTGTGAGTCCGCTCTAAGCCTTTGTTATATGTTTTCCAAATCTGTAGATTTCTTGATTTGAGGCGCTGGCTTTTCCCATTTCTTCAAGTGTTGCATTATCCCCTGATAATATGCCAGAAGCATGTCCTCAATAGTTTTGACAATACCCTTTCGGCTTTCAAATTTTCTGCCCAAATATCTTAAGTAAAGAACACTGAAAGATTTTATTTCTCTTGAACCAATTTGATCTGGCGCATCATCGAGCTCTTTGAAAGGAAGTCTAATTGGTTCCTTAACAAATTTAAGGTTTATTTCAACCAGTAGATCTGGTAACAACATTTCAAATAGTTCTGGATTCTTCTTTTCAGATTGTCGCAATTGGTTTCGAATCCAGGATATTTGACCTCTTGTTTTCTTATCCAATGGTGGAAGTAACGTGCTCGACATAGAAACATTTTTTCGGTCAAAATGAGCAGTAATGTCAAGGGGTGCAGCAGCCCCCTCTACTAAGAGTGATGAACTTAATGCTCTGTTTGAAATCAATTCTTTTCGCTCATGTTTATCTCGAGCTGATAAATCAGTTTTGAACTTAGATTTACCTGATTTGACCAATAATCCAAGTTCCCGACTTAATATTAATGCCATATCACGTTCTTCTTGAAGCCAACTTGAAACCGTATCCTCAACACATGGATCTGAAAGTTTCAATGAACTTCCGGTATTCGCCTTTTGAGTGAGCTCAACCCACCCAGGTTTCATTTGAGTGAATCCTAAAATTCCTGAAGTTGGTGATTCGAAATATTCTACTACCTCTCTCATGATTTCTACCTGATCTTCATCCGCGATGTTATTATCATTCTCAGCAAGAAGAATGTGGGCAATTGTGAGTAAATAGGACCACGACAAATGAAAGGTTGAAACGCTTTTGGGAACTTTTACTTGAATAGGAGATTGAGTTGGGAAGGAAACAAATTGATTGGATATAGTCAACATATTAGGAATTCCATATGCTTTTGCGATGCCTATGTAACTTTGGATTTGATCTTGCTTAAGCTCAATATTTTTGTTCTTCACTTCAAGTAAAAGCGCATCAACAATCTTATTTCCACGTAACACAAGGATCATTCCATCAACCCTCAACCTGTCAAACAAAACAAACTCGACCTCAGTATATACTCTCAAGTATTTGCTACGGCTTAAACTTATTGCCTTAAATATCTGAGCTCTGAACTCACTAACAAGTCTGATGGCTGATAGAAATATTGATGTTAATGCCATCTCATCTCCAGGCTTGTAGAAAGGTATCAATCTAGCTATCTGGACATGAATTTCTTCACCCTCACTTATTAGAGATTCGAATTCGTCAATCTTCATCCCGATCAATTTTGTAGGTTTCTTACTCATCGTTTACCCCCTTCATAATTATAATACATATAACGCTTTAGGCTTGAGCTGCTTTCCAAAACAGACTCGCTTGATAAGATCATTCTAGCCCTCCACATCTCTTTCCCCTTGCACTTCTTTGTTTTTGTGTCCGCTCTAAGCCTTTGTTAGGGAGCAGTTTACCGTCGCAAAATCCGTTCTACGTGGCTAGAGCCACAAAATAAAAGTGTTGTTCTCATAGTCTGATTCATCTGCATTCGGCAGGTCTCTTTCTGGATGTTTAATCGGATCATCTGGATCAGATATTTTGAATATTACTCGTTCTGTTGTATCCGGAAAGCTAAAGATCATAGAATCCAGGATGCTTGAATCGATTCCGATGACCTCGTGATTACGGTTTACAATTTGGCCAACACCTCCCCCTCTTTCTAAATCAATTTCGGTTTTAAACGCGAGGATGAAGAAACTTGAATCGGTTTCGGCTTCACCGATGTTAACAATTGTAACATTAAACATATACCTTCGATATTCACCACTCCAGGATGTATCATCATGTGCTATCTCACTATGGCTTATTTGATCTATTATCAAATCTGATTTTGGTACCAGGCTGGTTTCATCCTGAAGTGAACAAGCCACCATTAGTAAGCCAATGAAGGTTAGAGATAAATATGTATTTGTTAGCGATTTCATTGAGGTCTCCCTAACGCCTCAAGCTTGAGCTGCTTCCCAAAACAGTCTCGCTTGAGAGGTTCCGTTTATCCATCCACTTCATACTAGATTTCCATCCCCCTTGCGTGTGTGTCAGCTCTAAGCTTTTGTTATACGCTCTATTTTAGTAAGAGCATCTTCTTGGATTCACTTATCTCGGTATCAATATTCAGTTGATAGTAGTAAATTCCACTAGTTAAGTTTGAAGCATAATAATTGATGCTATAATCATTAGCAGTTTGATATTTATTTATTATCGATTCTAAATATTTGCCTTGGACATCAAAGATCTTTATACTGACAAAAGCCCCTCGATCTATTGAGTAGTCAATGACCGTTGAAGGATTGAAGGGGTTAGGATAGTTATCACCTAAGTGATATTCTACGGGAGCTTGAACAAAATCATCCTGAGTTCCGAGGTACCCTGAGTAAGAATACACAAAAAGTCCCTCCTCCTCATTTGCCAAAAATATTGACCCATCTATTCCAATGGCAACATCTAGTGCAGAGCCACCATCATCTACGTGGGCGGTTGGAGTAAATGTTGTTCCATTGTAGGTGTAAGCCCTAATTCCATCTCGATCATTCGCTAGAATCAGCGTCCCGTCCGTTGCTATGGCTATTCTCTGAGCAGAGCCACCATCATCGCGATGAGCGGCAAGAGTAAATGATGATCCTTCATAGGAATAGGCTCGAAGACCATCATCGTCATTGGCTAGAAAAACTGTTCCGTCTAACCCCACAGCAACACCCTTCGCAGATCCTGCATCATATACGTGGGCATTAAGGGTAAATGATGATTCATCATATGAATAGGCTCGTAATCCATCACTTGAATTTGCGAGAAATACAGTTCCATCTAATCCAATAGCTATACTTTGCGCATTTCCACCATCATTTATGATTGCAGTATTCGTAAAAGATGTGCCATCATATGTAAATGCTAACAATCCATCAAAAAGGTCCGCCAAAAACAGGTTCCCCTCTGGATCAATAGTCACATCAACGATGTTTTCCACCCCAATATGCGTAGTATGAGTAAATGAGCTCCCATCATAATCGTACACTCTCAAACCATCATTCCAATTTGCGAGAAATACAGTTCCATCTGGTGCTACGGCAGTATTGGTTGCATTATAAACGTCATTTACATGGGCCGTATTGGCTAGAGAGAACCCATCGAAAGAGTACGCCCGCAAGCCATCATAATCATTTGCCAGAAAAACACTGCCGTCGGGAGCTATTGCTACTCCCACTGCAAAACCTCCTTCAACAGTGTGAGCAGAATTTGTAAGAGAGATCCCATCATAATTATAAGCCCTTAAACCGTCTCCATCGATGGCGAGAAATACTGTACCATTTGGCCCTAAAGCTACACCAGAAGCACTTCCATCTACATCAACATGAGCAGTGTTCGTAAAAGATGTTCCATTGTAGGTGTACGTTCGGAGACCATCCTGCTGATTTGCCAAAAACAGAGTACCATCTTCTCCAACAGTGACCTTATCTGCAAAGCCACCATCATCGATTCGGGTAATATTGGTAAAAGAAGACCCGTCATAGGTATATGCCAATAAACCCATACTTGAATTAGCGAGATAAATAGTGTTGTCTGAACCTATACCCACGCCGCTTGCACCGGGATAATCCTGAATATGAGCAGTATTCGTAAAGGTAGAACCATCATATGTATATGCTCTCAAACCATCAAACCAATTGGCTAAAAATATTGTCCCATCTGATCTTATGGCAACATCCTTAGCACTTCCACCATCGTTAGTGTGGGCAGAATTGATAAAAGAAGAACCAGTATAGTTGTATGCCCTCAAACCATCATGCCAATTGGCTAAAAATATTGTCCCATTCGGACCGACCTTCACACTTACTGCGTCACCACCATCATTAATGTGTGCGGTATTTAGGAACGAGTATCCATCATAACTATATGCTCGCAAACCATCTCCTCTGTTAGCGAGGAAGATGGTCCCATCAGAGTCAACAGCTACACTGTTTGCTGCGCCACCATCATCGATGTGACCGGTTTGAGTAAAATTGGTGCCATCATAGCTATACGCTCTGAGCCCCCCGATATCATTGGCAAGGAAAATTGTCCCGTCCATACCCACGGCAACATTTCTAGGGAAACCACAATTCGCATTACTGGCAACTCTTGTAAAGGTATGTGGTAGTTGTGCATACGAAAACCCAAACAACCCTAACAATAGGATGATATAAGTATAGACTTTAATCATAGTATGTTCCTTTCACTCATTTGAACCAATATTCCCGGGGAAGCGTATAACG
>JAERTJ010000106.1 GCA_016844945.1 Fidelibacterota bacterium
GATCATCAAGAACCCGGGCAGCCCTCGAAGGCTGATTTTGTGGGCTGGACCGGTTGCGGACCCATACAACTATTATTCGAAAACGTGATGGGACTCCAAATCAATGGAGTGGCAAATATTCTGACCTGGAACTTGCGACGACTGGACAGGCATGGTGTGACAGGCTTAAAAGTTGGAGACAAAACGGTGAGTGTTATTTGTGGTGCTCGGTCCTCACAACAAGAACCAGCAATCCTGGAAGTCAATTGCGAAAAGGCATTCTCCTTGAATATCAATCATCCACAGGGGCAGTTTGTTCATCAATTGGATGCAGGCAAACATTCCCTGAAAATCGGTCATTAAAAAAGTCTATTGAGGAGCAATAGGTTCAATAAAGCATCTGGAGCTAAGAAATGACGAGAACGAAATTGATTCATAGACTGGTCGTTGACATCTTTGTCTTCATAGGATTGCTATCCTCTGTCTATGCGTCTGTTGTTGTCGATACACCAGTTTTGACCGCGGATGAGCATAAACTTCTTGAATCAGGTGATTTCGTTATTCGGGAAGTGCAACCCCAGAAACCTGAAGGCATGACCTTCGAAGTGATTGGGATAATGCACGCCCCCGTTGAAACCATTTTTCAACTGCTGTCCGATTATAAAGCATATCCAGACTATATGAGTGCAGTTGACTCAGTGAATGTAGAATGGGTTGCTGGAGAGCTTTCAACAATCAGTTATTATTTGAAAGCTTTTTTGGGGATTGTTAAACAGCACCGTGTTGATATAACTGCTACTCAGCACACAGAAACGTCACGGAAGATTCAGTGGGAATTGGTTGAGTGGCCAGGTCTTACTGAACTCGAAACCATTCGAGATACACAGGGCTTCTGGCTAATCATGGAGAGATCACCAGAAAGCGCGCTCGTCTACTACTATGTCTATACAGACCCTGGCCCTGTTCCGTTTGGACTGGGACGAATTGTGAAGACTATAAGTAAAAGCAGTATTGAAGACGCGTTTCTGGAAACAAAACACCAAGCCGAGAAAATATCAGCTTCCAATAACCCCTAATCCAATTCACGAGCTGTTGTTTTCGCCCATAAACCAGATGATAAGAATTTGTTTGCTAGCTGAATTTGTCTACCAGGATGTAGATGATGGCGTAGGCTGGTCGAAACCCATGCGTTCACCATGAGGATTGGATATTTTTAGAAGCCCAAGCTTATCATGGATTAGAACGGCGCTAGAACCCGATCAAGAATACCATGAACCCAGGCAATGACCAGTCCATAATTAGTGATGGCTATACCCGCATCATCAGCTTCGTCAATTCTTGCCAACAGGCCCTTGCGGTTTAGCGTGCAACCGCCACAATGGATTATGAGGTCATAGTCTTTAAGGTGCTCGGCGTTGTAAAAATCTTGACCCTTGACAAAATCGAAGGTTAACCCCTCACCGATCTTTTCACGCAACCATCGGGGAATCTTTTCGCGGCCAATATCACCTTCAACCGGATTATGGGTGCAGGCTTCAGCAATGAGAACCTTGCTGTCTGGAGTAAGTGCATTCAGTTTTTGTGCACCTGCTGCGAAGACATTCAGATCACCTTTGAATCTTGAGAAAATGATAGAGAAAGAAGTCAAGGGCACATCTTCTGGAACAATGGCGGACACCTCCTCAAATGCCTGAGAGTCAGTCACTACAAGGGCAGGCGGTGTCTTGAGTAGATTAAGGGTTGCTGCCAGTTCTGACTCCTGAACCACGATTGAGATGATATTATTGTCAAGAGCATCCCTTAAAGCCTGTACTTGAGGCATAATGATCCGACCCTTGGGTGCTTCAGCATCAATAGGGGTTACCAGGAGCAGGGTGTCGCCAGGGGCAATCAGATCAGCTAAAACAGGTAACTCAGGTTGTAGTTTTTCAGGAATGGAACGGACCAGGGCTTGTTTTAGATCTGAGACCCCTGTTTTCTCAGTAGCACTGGTGATAATCACAGGATGTTTGCTGCTGGCTAATTTACCAACAAATTCTGTGGAGGGGTATTCCAGATCAGATTGATTGACAGCAACGATTGTTGGGATTTTACGTGTTTCCAGATCTACGATGAGTTGACGCTCGTAGTCACCAAAAGTCTTCTCGGTTGTGACCACGATAGCTGCATCCACTCTTTGCAGGGTGGATTCACTACGTCTCACACGCTCAGCACCCAGATCACCCACATCATCCAGCCCGGCTGTGTCGATGAATAATACGGGCCCCAGAGGAATTAACTCCATGGCTTTTTTGACCGGATCAGTGGTGGTACCCGGAACATCGCTGACGATGGAAATCTTCTGGTTTGCCAAAACATTGAGGAGAGATGATTTACCCACATTACGACGACCGAAGAAACCGATATGAATGCGCAGGCTTTCAGGTGTTTTTTGCATTAGGTGAAATCCTTACAAATAAAAATCGCGCTCTTTTGATGTCTCTATACGATCAACCCAATCGATGAGTTTGCGGCGGAGAACCTTGTTTTCAATGGTCTCCAGTTCCTTCTCGATGAGCTTCTGTCCATGTTTCAATGTCTCAGGACAGGCGTGATCATGGAGGTATTCGGTGAGTGAGAGGAGGGCATTAGGTGTACAAAACTTTTCGATAAAGCCAGGAATGGCAAACTCCATAAATTGTTCGCCTGTACGACCCACACGATAACAAGCGGTGCAAAAACTGGGGATATCTCCTTGCTCTAATAGATCGCCTACAACCATATCCAGCGAACGATGATCCCCTAATTCAAATTGTCCACGCTCCATGGTTTGGGCAGAACTGATCTCAGTATAACCACCAATCTCAATTTTGCTGCCAGCATCGATTTGACTCACACCAAACTCCAGGATTTCCTTCCGTAGTTCAGCTGGCTCCCTGGCTGTGAGAATCATACCTGTATATGGGACTGCAAGACGAAGGATGGCAACCAGACGCTTAAAATCATAATCATTGACAGCATATTCACTCTCGGTCTCAGCACCACTGGCTGGACGCAAGCGCGGAAATGAAATGGTGTGGGGTCCACATCCATATTTCTCCTGAAGAAAGAGGGCATGTTTCACCAGACCCATGACTTCAAAGCGCCAGTCATAGAGTCCAAATAAGGCACCGATACCTACATCATCACACCCGGCTTCATACGCACGATTTAAGGCATCCAGACGATAGAGGTAGTCACCCTTGCGCGTGTTCGTGGGGTGAACCTTATTGTAGGTCTCATGGTGATAGGTTTCCATAAAGATTTGATATGTTCCGATACCAGCATCATGGACCTTTTTGAAACCTTCTTTATCAAGGGGTGCAGCATTAATGTTTATCCGCCGGATACTATCCAACCCTTTTTGAACGGTATATGCCTGGCGCACCGTCTCAGCGATGTAATCTGCATCATAATTCGTATGCTCACCATAGACCATAATGAGACGCTTATGACCTTCATCCAGCAAACTCGACACCTGATGTTTCAACTCTTGCTCTGACAGGGTTCGCCTGGTGGCATCTGGGTTGGATCGTCTAAACGAGCAGTAGCTACAGTCGTTGATACAGCGGTTCCCTACATATAGGGGTGCAAAAAGAACGATACGGCGACCATACACATCTCGCTTTAATTGACGGGCTGCGGTAAAGATCTCTTCCACCAGTTCTGGCCGGTCTGTCTTCAGAAGAAAAGCGGTTTCACTTAGACTCAACGGCGTTTTGGATTGCGATTTATCGATAATCTCACGTAAGCGGACTGGGTCATTGCCAAGTTCCACATTGAGGTGACCATTCAGAACATCTTCATCGATAAAGTCTACACCATTTTCAGAAAGTGTTTTTGATGGCATTCGTTTGGTTTTAGGTGCAGTCGGTAGGGTGATAGTGTCGTTCATGATCAGGCTCCTGCAGATGCAAATTCATCTGCTGTGGCAGGTACAGTTTCAGAATGATTAAGGATGGCGTAGCGATCCATTTCCATTAAGTGCTCTTTGATGTTCTGTACCAGATCTTCTCCCCTGAGGGCGTTGTTGCGAAGGTCTGATGGGTAAATTGCATACATCTCGCGATATTTTTGTGGTGTAAAATTGGGCATAATAACATTGGCTCCCCGAGAAAGGGAAGACCAACGTGTATCCCGTTGTTGATCAGCAGCCAGCGCCGCAGTTGCTGGAATGTGAACCGAAGGATTCATGACTCTCGCCAGGGCAATACAAATATGGGTTAAAAGTGCCGAATTCGGGACCTGGTTCTGAGTATGGTTTCCATCCCTGCATGGAGCTGATTTTTTCAATGGTTGGTAGGGACCCATGGCAATCATATCCAACCCGAGGTCCTTCAGGAATTGCAGGTCATGTACCAGATCAATAAAGGTCTGACCGGGAAGACCTATAATGGTACCGCTACCCGTTTCATAGCCAAGACTCTGAAGTGTACGAAGCATGTTTATACGATGCTCAAAACCCTGTTTTCCTGAGGGGTGGTGTTGTCTAAAAAGTTCAGGGTTTGATGTTTCAATTTTGAGGAGGTAACGGTCAGCTCCAGCTTGCTTCCACTTCTCAAGTGTTGAGGGTGATTTTTCACCCAGGCTCAGTGTTACTGCCATATTGTAATTGTTTTTGATAAAACGAATCAGGTCCGCCATCCACGCTTCATCCAGATCAGGGTCTTCCCCAGATTGAAGCACAACAGTTTGACAACCTGCCTGTGCTATGGATTTAATATTTATAAGTAGAGCTTTGGCAGATATGACATACCGGTTGATCCGGTCATTTTCAGCATTAATCCCACAGTAGGAACAGCAGCGTATGCAACGATTTGAGAATTCAATTATGCCTCGTAGATGAACGCCTGAACCATGGGTGTCGCGACGGACTTTATCAGCGATATTCCACAAAGACTGAAGCTGTTGGGGATCAGTTTCCTGGGTCCAGCGCATGAGTGTATCAGGACGATGAATAAAGGGGTGAATAGGCATGTCAGGCGTTAGCAGGTCCTGTTTCTGTGGTCAGCATCTGGGCTGCCACTTTATTGACAGGAATATCGACGGTAAATGTAGAGCCTACATCAGGTGTGCTGGTGACTTTAATACTGCCATCCAAATTACGGACGATCTTGTTCACGATTGATAGACCCAACCCGCTGCCTTGAATATTGCGCGTTTTCTCGTTGTGGATGCGAACAAATTCTCCAAATAGACGGCTGGCTTCTTCTTCGGTCATCCCAATTCCCGTGTCAGCCACTTCAATCCTGATGTTTTCACTATCTGAAACCACTTTCACATCAACTGAACCATTCTCTCGATTGTATTTGATGGCATTTGAGATAAAGTTGTTCAGGAGAATTTCAATTTCAGCGGAGACTCCAAAAAGCTTACAGGGACCGTTATAATCACCACTTAAACGGATGTTCAGATCTTCAGCCAGGGTTGAAAGTGTTTCCAGTGAGGTTTCAACAACCTGCTT
This sequence comes from Fidelibacterota bacterium, assembly GCA_016844945.1. GTDB lineage: Bacteria > Fidelibacterota > UBA8477 > UBA8477 > JABMPR01 > JABMPR01. The sequence continues at coordinate 5,462 of JAERTJ010000106.1, forward strand.
GACGTCAACCCATTCTGGATGTCTTTCAAACTGTCCGGATTCTAGACGGGTGAGATCCAGTAAATCCAGAATCATTTTACGCATCCCTCCGAGGCGAATGAGGGAACGTTTTATCGAATGGTCATAGGTCTCCAGATCATTACCACTGATGCGTTGATCCATAAGCTGGAGATAGTTTTCAACTGCTGCCAGAGGTGATTTGAGCTCATGAGCAAGGACAGATAAAAACTCAAAACGGATATGTCTTTTCTCATCTGCAAGACGCCGGGCTTCTCTCAGTGTCATTATGTGCTTGGTGGCCTTGGACACCACATTACGCAATTCTGTCGGGGAGAAGGGCTTGGCTAAAAAGTCGTATGCACCATGCTTTGTAGCAGAGACAGCAACCTCCAATGAAGCAAATGCGGTTACCATGATGACCGTGGTTTCAGGATGTTCCTGTTGGATAAAAAGCAGGACATCAAGACCATTTATACCGGGTAGCATATAATCAAGAAGAATCAGGTCAAAACTATCCTGTTTGAGAATTTCTACAGCAGTTTCACCATCCGCAGCCAGGGTAATCTCATAGTTGACCGTCGTCTCATATTCAGGAAGATCGAACAGATAGGACTTCAGACCACGTTCAATTCCCAGGCGCATCCCTTCTTCATCATCGACTACAAGCAATCGCAGGGCTTGATCAGTTTTCATTAAGCAGCCTCGTTACTTCTGCTTTGATCTGTTCAGGTCTAATTTGTTTGTCCAGAAAAGCATCAGCTTTAATCCAGTTTTTCATTTCAGAGGATTTGGTGTCGAAGCGCATTCCTGCATCTTGAGCCACTGCGCTGACCATGATGATGGGAACATCTGGATAGGCTTGTTTCATACGGTGGCAGAGGATAAAGCCGCTATCCATATTCTCCATCATCAAATCAAAGATCACCAGATCAGGACGCCTTGAGGCAATCAATTCCTCTGCTTTTTCCTGGGTTTCTGAGGTGATAACTTCCAACCCCATGCTTTCCAGGATCATCCTGAGTTGCTCCAAAATGTCGGGATCATCATCAGCGACAAAGACAGTTCCACTTAATTTTTGATTTTTCAAAGGTGCGTTCATTGATTACTCCATTTGACGGGGTAGCGTTACGATAAAAGTTGTTCCAGTTGCTGCCAGTTCAGGATTGGTGTTTGATCGCACCGAGATGCGACCCTGGTGCATTTTGATGATTCCGTATGTGACAGCCAGTCCGAGCCCAGTTCCTTTACCAATGGCTTTGGTTGTGAAGAAGGGCTCAAATATTTTTTTCATGTTTCCTTCGGGAATTCCAGGACCTGAATCGTGGAGCTCGAAACCTACATCCAGTTTGCGTCCAAACGTGCGGATGCGAATTGTTCCTTTACCAGACATGGCTTCCACGGCATTATTAATCAGATTAGTCAATACTTGAATGATCTGGTCTCCATCGAATTCTGCAATGGGGTCCTCCATGGTGAAGTTTGTAAGAACCCTTACTTTTTCAGGCACTTTGGTCACATGGACACATTGATCAATGATATCCTGGAGGTTTGTGGGGATGCGTACCACTTCATTCTTCCGGGCAAAATTCAATAAACCGGAAACAATGCTCTTACAGCGTTCAGCCTGGTCCACAATGGTGGATAGATCCTGAGCCAGAGCTGATTCAGATTCCAGGTCTTCAAGCATGAGTTGTGCATAAAGTAGAATCACACCCAATGGGTTATTGATCTCATGGGCAATACCTGCTGAGAGTTGTCCCATGCTGGCGAGTTTTTCGGCATTTACCAGGGCTATTTTAGTATCAGCCAATTGATCATTGGACTGGTTTAGCTCTTTGAGAGAAGATTTCAGTCGGTCAATGGTGTAGGGCAGGCACATTTCAGTCTCAGCGAGACCTTTGTGAATGGCAATGGCATGTTCACGACAGGTTTTATAGCCACAGGTGCCACAATCCAGTTCATCTTCTGGTTTGAGTTTACCCATGTTTCGAAGGATTGAGTCTATCTCTGTCTGAGTAGGCAAGGGTACCCGGGTATCATCTACACAAAAACCGGTACTCAGATCTACGCTAAATTGATGCTCAGGTTTGTCGGCATATTGGTCGACCTGACCCCGAACAAAAGCACTGATTTTTGCCTGACGACGGAAAGAGGGGGCGTCGCAAGTCATTCCAGCACCCATAATGCAACCCTTGCAGCATAAAATATCTAAGAGCTTGGTATCCAGAGAGCCTGTCTCAAACTCGTGAATAGCCTGGGCAAAATTGTTTTTTCCATCAGCAGAGACGACATCACCTACCAGTAAATCCTCTTTAAGTCCTGCCGTTTGTAGCAGACCACGAACCAGTGGAAAAAGCCCACCAAGATGTGGATAAGGAGCGTCAAAATCCTGAGGGATAATGCTCAGGTCATCAATTTGTTTTTCAGCAAGCAGTTCGTTTAGCTCTTTGAAGGTCAAGACCAGGTCCACATCACCCGCTACCTCTTCACGAACGGACTCCAATTTTTTGGCAGGACAGGGACCCAGGAAAATGATTTTTGTATTAGCACCATAGGTTTCATGAACCATGCGAGCCGTAGCAACCATGGGTGATACAATGGGTGCCAGAGACTCACTGAGAGCAGGATGATACTTCTCTACATAAGTAACGATGGCGGGACAGCTCGATGCGATCCATCGCTTTTCCGGCTGCTCCTCCAAGAGTGCGGCATATTCTTTCGCCACCAGGTCTGCACCTGCAGCAACCTGGCTGACATGGTCAAAGCCGATGGCTTTAAGCTGTCCACATAAAGTTCCGGAATCAATACCTTCATATTCAGCTGGAAAGCTGGGAGCGATGATCGCAGCTACCTTGTTGTCTTTATTGTCGAGGATATCTCTGGCAACATCTACGGAAGACCAGATTTCTTTAGCGCCCTGGCTGCAAACCATAACACAGTTTCCACATCCAATACACCGAGAGTGAACAACTTCTGCTTGTCCTCCACTGATGCGAATAGCCTTAGCCGGGCAATCCCTGACACAGGTGTAACAAACCCGACAGCGTTCTTTAACAGTTCTGATGACAGGGTTGGTGACATCAGTTTCGATTTCTGGGGCAAGGATACTCATGCTTTAGAAAGGTGTTTCCCTGATATCATAATGCGTATGTAGCAAGCGGTGAGAAAGCTCTCCAAGTGGTTCGCCCAGGTAGTCCCGATACAGTTCTTGTACTTCATTGTTGGCATGAGACACACGAACCGGGGCACCTTCATCAATCTTATACAAAGCAGCAGTTCTGGCTTTAACCCGCTCAGGATTATGGTGGAGCGGTTGACCACCACCATTGATACAGCCACCGGGGCAGGTCATGACCTCTATCAAATGAAGGTCTTTACGACCATCACGTACTTCCTGGATCAATTGTTCTGCGTGTTTTACACCACTGACAACAGCCACACCAACAGGTAGTCCATTGACATCAACCACGGCTTCCCGAATACCTTCGGAGCCACGCAACATTTTCAAGTTTGGATCATCAAGCTCTTTACCTGTGATAAGGAAGTGAGCGGTTCGCAGAGCCGCTTCCATGACACCACCGCTACTGCCAAAAATTTTACCCGCACCACTGCGTTCACCAAAAGGTGCGTCAGCTACTTCTGGTTTCAATTTGTCAAAGGCAATCCCGTGGGCACGGATGAGACGAGCCAGCTCTCGGGTGGTCAGTACTGCATCTATATCTGGACCAGCACCATTGCCCATTTCAGGTCGCTGTGCTTCGAATTTCTTGGCTGTACAGGGCATGACTGAAACACTATAAATGTTTTTAGGCGCCAGACCCCTGGATTCAGCGAAGACATTTTTAATAAGAGCACCCATCATCTGCTGGGGTGATTTACAGGAGGATAAATGTCCCAGCATATCAGGGTGAGATTGTTCCATATATTTGATCCAACCCGGTGAACAGCTTGTGAACATGGGGAGGTCCCCATTGTTTTGAACCCGGTGCACCAACTCAGAAGCTTCTTCCATAATGGTGAGATCAGCAGAGAAGGAGGTATCGAAAACATATTTGAACCCCAGCCGACGGAAAGCCGCAACCAACAAGCCATTCACATCTGTACCTGGTTTAAGACCGAACTCTTCTGCAAGACTCACTGAAACGGCAGGGGCATGCTGGACAACAACAGTTTTTTCTGGATCCTTGAGGGCATTGGTTACGGGTTTTAATGCACTGCTTTCCCGAAGTGCTCCTGTCGGGCAAACCGAGATACATTGTCCACAGGTAATACAGTTGGAGACATTAAGACCCATGTTAAAGGGTGTGCTCACAGTCGCATTGCTCCCGCGACCAGCAAAATCTATGGCAGAAACCCCCATGACCTCTTCACAGACCCGAACACATTTTCCACACAGGATACACTTAGCCGGGTCACGCTCAATCGCCGGGCTGGAGACATCCAGGTGCTGTTCAGGCGTATGGATGCTAAAACGGCGTTGACGGACACCATAATCCTGTGACAGAGTTTGCAGGTCGCAGGAGCCACTACGCACACAGTACAGACAATCATCAGGATGGTTGGTTTGTAGCAGCTCAATAATGGTTTTTCGAGATTGCAGAGCACGTGATGAGTGGGTCTTAATTACCAGGCCATCATGGGCAGGATAACTACAAGAAGGAACGAGATTAGGAGCGCCTTCAACTTCTACAACACACATTCGGCAGGCACCACTTGGGAGCAAATCCTTGATGTGGCAGAGAGTGGGGATTTCAATGCCATTCTGTTCACAGACGTCCAGGATAGTCTGACCCGCTTTGGTGGGAAAGACCTGGTCGTTGATTGTAATTTCAGCCATTTCGTTATTCCTTTATCACAGCCTGTTTGGTACAGACGGCGATACAGGCGCCACAGGCAAGACATTTTTCAGGGATGATATGGTGTACATTTTTTCGGGTGCCCACAATGGCATCTGAAGGACACTGCGTAGCACAGGCAGAACATCCATTACACTTGTCTTCAAGGATGCTGTAGGTCACCAACTCAGGACAAACTCCAGCGGGACATTTACGGTCAAATACGTGGGCTTCATATTCATCACGAAACCAGCGAAGCGTACTCAATACAGGATTTGGGGCAGATTGCCCCAGGCCACACAGGCTGGTGTCTTTGATTACTTTCGCCAGGCGATCCATATACATGATTCCCTTGAAGCGATCCAGGGCATCCACACCTGCTTCGGATTTACGACCCCTGGTGATGTCTTGAAGAATCCCCAGCATGGTACGGGTACCTTCACGACAGGGGATACACTTTCCGCAGGATTCACGTTGAATAAAATCCATAAAGAAGGTAGCAACATCCACCATGCAGGTGTCTTCATCCATCACAACCAGTCCCCCTGAACCCATCATGGCTCCAACGGTTTTCAAGGTTTCATAATCCACCTTGATGTCAAGATGTTGAGTGGGAATACAGCCGCCAGAAGGTCCACCAATTTGGACAGCTTTATATTGCTTGCCGTTGGGAATGCCGCCACCAATATCATTGATGATTTCCCTGAGGGGGGTACCCATGGCGATTTCTACCAGACCCGTACGGCTGATTTTGCCTGACAGAGCGAAGACTTTGGTCCCTTTGCTGGTATCGGTTCCAAATTTGTTGAATGCTGAGGCTCCCTCCCTGACGATGTAGGGAATATTCGCCAGCGTTTCCACGTTGTTGATGACGCTGGGAGAGGCATTCAACCCGCTAACTGCAGGAAAAGGAGGGCGTGGGCGGGGCATGCCTCGTTTGCCTTCAATGGAGTGGACCAGTGCAGTTTCTTCACCGCAGACGAAGGCTCCAGCACCTTTTTTTATTTTAATATTTAGATTAAAGCCACTTCCCAGGATATCATCACCCAGTAGACCGTATTCAGTGGCTTGTGCCAGTGCAGTCTTCAAGCGTGTGATAGCTAGCGGGTATTCAGCTCTTATATAGATATAGGCTGTTTCAGCCCCAATGGCGTATGAGGCGAGAATTAATCCTTCGATGAGTCGATGGGGGTCACCTTCGATAACTGCACGATCCATAAAAGCACCAGGATCACCCTCATCAGCATTACAGATCATGTATTTGTGATCGGCAGGGGTGTTAAGAGCAAACGTCCACTTCTTACCGGATAGGAAGCCACCGCCACCTCGTCCACGTAGACCAGAAAGTTCTACCTCCTCGCACAATTCACCTGGGGTGATTGTGTGAAGGGCTTTGGCAAGAGCCATATAGCCATCCCGAGAGAGGTACTCATCGATGTTGTCAGGGTCAATGACGCCGCAATGCTCGAGAACCAGGCGGGTCTGGGGTTTGAAAAAGGGGTGCTCATCGATGTAAGGCACATCTACCCAGGCTTTTTCGCCTGATTTTCTGTGTTGACCGAGACAATCCTTGGTGTTTATCTCACCAGCACTCACGTTTTTCAGAATTCGGGCAACCTTTTTTGCAGTCACTTTCCCAAACATGAGACGGTTTTTTCCAGGAAGTTGAATTTCCATGATGGGTTCTTCAGAGCATAGCCCAATACAACCAACATCTACCAGATGGGGTTTAAGTATGCTGTCTGAGAAATAGGCTTCAACTGCTTTGCGGGTTTCAGGAGCGCCTGCACTGAGTCCACACGTTCCGGCACCAATTAATATGGTGGGTGTTGAGGCGTCAATGTCAGAGGGGGGGTCAGGCTGGAAGTGGTGTTGAGCCTGAAAGGCTTCGGGCATAAGGTGAGCCACTTTTGGGTGAATCACCTCAGGATAATAGGTGTCAGCAGGATCAACCATTGGCGTGTATCTCCTCACGGTTGCGATAGGTATTTAGAATTTTCTTAATTTTGGCGGGCGTCACACCAGCGTGGTACTCACCATTTATAGAAATCAAGGGGGCAAGACCGCAGGCTCCGATACAGGCAACCACCTCAAGGGAGAATTGACCGTCTCTTGTGGTTTGACCCGGCTGAATTTTCAAATCCTGGCAAAGTGCTGCCAGCACATTGGCTGAACCTTTCACGTGGCAGGCTGTTCCCCGGCAGACCATGATGTGAAATTGACCCAGAGGGGTAAATCGGAATTGATTATAAAATGTGGCAACACCATAAATCTTGGCTGGAGCCACATGGAGATGTTGACTGATCACGCCGATAGATTCCTTGCTGAGATAACCCTGTTCTTCCTGTACGTCTTGAAGAAGGGGAATTAAATGTTCACGACTGGGATCGGGATAGCGTTTGAGAATGGGATCAAGGTCAGGGATAATCAAATGTTCCACGGCTAGTTTTCTCCACTGTAAAAGGCGATTTTTTCGATTTTCATGGTGATGTCCATGTTTTCCACATACACATTTTCAGGCAAATCAAGGGTGACCGGTGCAAAGTTCAGGATGCCTGTAATTCCAGCAGCTACCAGACGGTCGGCCAGGGCCTGGGCTTCTTCTCTGGGTACGGTGATAATGCCCAGGGTGACATTCTTTTCCTTGATAATGGTTTCCATCTCATGGATATCATGGCAACGGGTACCACTGATGACTCGACCGATGCGTTGGGGCATGATATCAAAAGCAGCAACGACCTGAACACGTGGAACCCGGAAGCTGAAGTAGGATAAAATGGCTTTTCCCAGGTTACCAACACCCACAAGAATGGTGTGTTTGGTATCAGAGAACCCCAAAACTTCTTTAATTTTGTGTTGCATTTCCTTCACGTTATAACCCGCTCGGGTTGAACCAGCACAGCCGCAGGACATGAGGTCGCGGCGCATTTGTGAAGGTGTGTTTCCAGCCAGTTTAGCCATCTCGTGACTATAGATAATGGCTTTGCCTTCAGCTTCGAAATTGTCCAGGATGCGTCGGTATTTAACCATCCGCTCCAGTGTCTTGTCGGGAATATCTTTGCCAGATTTAATCATATTCACACAGGTGTGCAGATTTCATGCCAGTTTGTGAAATAATTCACAAAACAAGACAAAAGCAAATATGTGATGTTTGAGGCTGTGATAGGCAGTTTCAAGCATCTGACACGAGGAAAGCCTGTTGATATAGAGTTCCTCCGCTACAAATCGTCTAAAAGCTTCAAAAAATTCGAGGTAGTAATAAACATACCTTTCAAAAAGGAATTACAGTTCTAAATTTGAGCAATGTATTAAAAGAAAAATTCGGGGGATTCGGTTTAGATCGTCCGTGTTTGACATAATTAATGGTGTCGTATATTGGAAGCAAAACCATTCATCGCTGCCCTTTCGAAACCTCCTGTAGCAAATTTTTAATCCTATCTATAGAACATCACGGAAAAATCAAAGGTACGGCTCTATTCCTGGATAGATACTTCTATCGCGAAAATATTGACATTACAAAGAATTATGAAGCAATAGCCCGTAACAATCGAACGGTTTATAGAGATGACATACCGGATAGTCTCATTACTTATCTTTATAAGTATTAGCCTGCCCCTTCAGGGACAAGAACTCATCAACCTGCTTTTCAGGGATTCAGAGTTCGAGTTGGCACGCCTGGAACTGTACAAACAATATGGCCAGGGGGATAGCCTCTCTGACCCGAAAGCCATTGCGGTTATTGCCTATTCCTACCAGCTCCAGGACAATCATCACAGGGCAAAAAAGCTATATCGTAAAGCTCTACGGAAATCAGGAGAACTATCAGCAAGTTTTATCGATAGCATCAACACCAATCTATGTTACTCATTGATGGAACTAAATGAATTTGCCAGTGCTTATGGGATCTTTAGTACCAGAGAAAATGATCATATCCTACCCGTTAAAAAGCGCTTCTTTATTCTCACCGCCGAAAGACCTAATGCGCTTAGCGACGAAATCTTCAATTCCGAAGAAATTGAATCCTTTAACGAGTTTGCCAGGACATTGAAAAAACCCAATCGGGCACGTTTATTGTCGCTTCTCATACCGGGATTAGGACAATTATATGCTGAACATACTGTAGATGCAGCTCAATCATTTTTGGTTGTAAGTGCTGGGTTTATTTATTCAACAGTAGCCTATCAGGCATACAAAAACGATGATGTAGGTCTTGGTCTCACAAGCATAACCATTGGCACAACAGCCCTTTTTCATTATGCCAATGTTCTTTCTGGTTATCGTGCCGCCATCTACCGCAACATGAAATTAAAGCAAGACTATTTAGAAGATCAGAATCTGAATATTCCGCCACTGGATTTATCTACATCACTTTAACCACACCTTTAATCCTTCCTTTTAAACTTTAGCCGGAAGACTAAATTCAAGCTCTGTTCACAGGTTAAGTCGGGAAAGGGAAAATCTTCATATGGATGAACCACTGCTCGTTGCTCTTATCGTTTTAGGGAGTTCCCTCCTCATTGCTGGGATTATTTTCATTGTAAAACATTATGAGAAAGTGCGAAGGGAAGCCCTTCAGGAAATCGCCACCTTGATGGACCTGGAGTTTACGAGCCGTCCTGAATCATCATTTTTGTCATCTCTAGGCAAATCCCCGCTTTTTTCCCGCGGACACTCAAAAAAAACAAGCAACCTGATGCACGGAACAGTCAAAGAGGTCGATATCAAAATTTTTGACTATCGCTATACGACAGGAGCAGGAAAAAACTCCCACACCCACCACCAGACAGTTATCCTGTTCAAAGCAGATAGATTGGACTTGCCATCATTTAAACTGAGTCCTGAAAACATTTTTCATAAAATTGGAAAAGCGTTTGGCTATCAGGACATCAATTTTGACACCCATCCAGAATTTTCAGACAAATATCTACTCAAATCATCTGAAGAGGAATTCTGTCGAGAAGTCTTCGATGCAAAAATATTGGACTATTATCAGCAACGTCCCGGGCTGAGTACTGAGGGATCAGGGTCACAACTCCTGTTCTTTCGCGATTCAAAAAAAGTCTCACCCGAACAACTTCAAGATTTTCTGAAAGATGGAATGCATATCTATACGCTGTTCAAATCTAGGCTCAAGTACGTCAAACGAAATCCAGAGAAATAAAATCACCTTGTAGAAGCACCACCGTTTAAGGGGGCGATATGTCGGATAACACTAAAGAAAAAAGCCTGATGTTTCGGATTTTCCATTTTCCACTTACACGCATATTTGTGGGGATTCTAATCTGTGGTATGGCAATGTTATTGACCAATAACCTGCTCAAGCTCATTCCCGGTACAGAAGGTGATATTCCCCGGGTCATACGTTGGGTGTTATCTACATCAGTGTTGTTTGTCACCTATTATTATCTATTCCGGATATATGAACAACGAGAAGTAACTGAATTAGCCTGGGGTAGCTGTGTAAAAGAGTCCCTCTGGGGTTTTCTCATGGGTGTAGCCGCAGTCTCTTCAATCATTTTCATTCTTTTCCTTTTAGGGAATTATAAGGTTGATTCTATGGGCTCGGTTTCAGCCTTGTTTATGGCGCTGTTCTTCTTCATCACTGCAGCTGCGCTTGAAGAAGTAATTTTCAGGGGAATTATCTATCGCATTATTGAAGAAAGTCTGGGGACCCATGCTGCGTTGGCATTATCGGCAGTATTGTTTGGTGCTGCCCATATGTTTAATGACCATGCAAACCTTCTGAGTATTATTTCCGTTGCATCAGGTGGGCTTCTTTTGGGTTTGATTTACAGTCTAAAAAAACGGCTGTGGCTGCCCATAGCCGTTCACACCGGCTGGAACTGGTCGATGGCATCACTGGGGATTTCTGTATCGGGAAACGATGATTTCCCTGCTTTCCTTACGGCTCGCCTGGAGGGGCACGAGCTACTTACAGGAGGTGAATTTGGCGTTGAAAACTCACTTATTACTATCGTCGTAATTGTAGTGGTTTCAAGTTTGCTGTACACAAAGGTGGATATTTTACCAGATAGTCGAATTCAAAAGAATTGATCAAAACCAGGAACTATTAATCGAAAGGCCTTAAAAAATGCAGGGCATATTTCTTATACTTTCAGTGTTTATTGTCTTTATTTCAGGATATTGGCTTCACTTACTAGGTATCCCCTATGGAAAACTAATGCTGGCTCTACATAAGTTTCTAGCTCTAGCCGCATTAATTACAATCTGTGTAATGATGTATCATTCCATTAAAGGTTCACAGCTACAGACCCTGACACTGATCGTGTTGATTGTTACAACCGTGTTTGTTGTTGCCACTTTTGCTTCTGGAGGGATAACCTCAGCCAACGAGGGGACGCTTCC
>JAERTJ010000107.1 GCA_016844945.1 Fidelibacterota bacterium
CTTAGAAACATTAAGAAAGGAGAAATGAATATCGAGAAAAAAGAACTAGAAAAGACTTCTAAGACAAGCTAAACTAAACTCTCTGGGGTGGGGCATTATGAAGTGCCCACAACTGGGGCATTTTCAAGTGCCCGCTGACAGTGTGAGTTCCACCATCTGGTCCTCTGAAACAGCAATAGGATCAACAGACCTGGTTGGTAGCGCTACATTTGAAGTAGCTGATTTCACAACTGATGGCACCCTCCATTTGATTGCATCAGAAGATGAGGATGAATTGGATCATTTTACGTATGATGGCTCATCATGGAGTGCAGGTTCGGAGATTACGAGTGGAACCACACGAGAATGGCATGCGATGACAGCCAATTCAAACGACGTGTATGTGTTCTGGGCGAAATCGGGTGGGGCTAACGTCGATACAATCGAATATAGACAATACGATGCAGTGCCAACGAAGCCGACTGGGGTTAGTGTGAGCGGAAGCTCGGGGCAGAATCCGACAGTATCGTGGAATGCCAACCCTGAAACCGATATGTCAACCTACTATGTGTACAGAAATGTCGTCTGGGACAGATATACCCAAACAGGGTGGCAATACCAGACCAGCACCTCAAACACCAGCTGGACAGATCCTAACTTCCAGGTGGGTGGCCTAATTTCAGTAGCGTATTACAAAATCAAGGCAAAAGACGTGGGGAATAATTACTCATCGTATTCCTCAACAGTATCTATAGCTGGTGCTCCTGGGATGGGTGCAAAAATCACTGCTACCCAACTTCCTGAGGAGTACTACTTGTCCGCAGCATATCCAAATCCATTTAACCCCAGCACTACAATCAGTTATTCACTTCCACTGGCGTCAAGTGTGAGTATTCAGGTTTTCGATGTTGGTGGACATCTTATCTCTGAGCATCAGACTGCTAATCAGCTGGCAGGGAAATATGAGTTTACTTGGAATGGCAGGACTAACCAAGGGATGTCAGTCCCAAGTGGGCTTTACATTATTAAGATGCAGGCCCTGGGGGTTGAAGAAAGAGATGGTTATGAAGGTGCCACACAGATCCAAACAACACAGAAAGTGATGTTGCTTAAATAAACTTTACTGGAAACTAACTAGCTGAAGAAGCCCCAGTTTTGGGGCTTTTTCTTTTTAGGCCTTGTTTGAATAGCTCTGTATTGAGAGGAGAATCTTAGTCAATACCAAAGAACACGATTCGGTAGCATATCCTGTAATAGTGCAGAATGACTGGAAATAGAGATGTCAAATTTCTGATAACCCCTTTTTTGCGAAAAACGAGGGTGCCTAGCTCACCACAGTTCCCCCAAAGAATGCGATTTTGGGTGGGCTATCTTTAGTGCACTTGCTCTGGTGAAAATCAATTATAACATTCTATTAAAAAATATTATATATTATTATGTAATATAATGCGATTATAATTAGTGAATATGCCATGTTGAGGGGGGATTCTCACGTCAGTGAACTATCATTACATATTGGAACCCAGAGCCCAATCCAACGTAGAAGGTCGTACTAAATCGGTATCAAACATTTACAATTCCAATTGGGGGTCCAAAATGTATTTAACAAAGTTAAAAATTCGTGTTTTGTGGGCTGGAATATTCTTGCTTCCTCATCTATACCCTGCGGCTCTACTTGCGATTGATTCCGCAACAATTTCATCGAGCGGAGATTTCGAAGTTGAAGAGATTGAAGTAGGTCTGGTAGAAATCACTATTCCTGAAACAGGGCAGAAGATCTATAAGCGGACATCTGATGGCGGTATCAGGACAGAATCGCTTGATGTCCCAAAGTTCACCCTGGATGTAAACACAATTGATTATGAATACTTCATTGATCGTTACACGTTTTGGCAAGACGTTCATATTTGGGATCCACAAGAGATGCTTGTTACTGATACTGATCAGGATGGAAGGACAGAGCTCATCGGATTCAGAAGTTATGCCTTCAGTTACAGTCCACCCGGTGAACCCATATTCCATGACATATTATACGAGATAGATCATGAGGGCATATTCCAACTCGTACATAATTACCCTGACTCAACAAGCATCCCTTGGTGGTCAGGTGATCTAGACGATGATGGGCACATGGAGGTTATCGTGAAAAAAAACGTCATTTACGAACAATTCAATTCTCATGGTCAGATACTGCAGAACTATGAGAGTTCTTCACCATCTAGCCTGGCTATTGAGCATAACTTCGATATTCCTCTTACTCGTCTTACGCAACCGAACGATGTTGAAATCCTTGATCTTGATAAAGATGGTGAGCTTGACATGCTCTACTACTTGGATGGCGGAGTTGCAGATGTAGAACCCTGTCCAGCAGCAACCCATGTTGCCGAATACGACAAAGCGACAAACTCTTTCATCGAAAAGTTCTGCTATCAGCAACCAGCCTTTTATACAGCAGGTTACTCAATCGCGGACTGGGACCTTGACGGACAATTAGAGTTTGCAACAGGTGGGCTTGATGGAGAGCTGTACATCTGGGAGGCAGTGGGAGATGATACTTATGATCTGATTTGGGAGGACACTCTAAATACTCTGAATATGTATATGACAGCAACTACCAATGACATGAACTGGAATGGTAAACCAGAGTTATGGATGGGTGGAGATCGTACAAAAGGTGGATTAGAATCACTTACCAACATTTACTGTCTTGAGGCCAATGGGGACAACTCCTACGAGATCATCTTTGAAATCGAGATGCCCAATGTTTTTTCATTTGTATACCAGGGGATAGCAGCATCTGATGTCAATCAGGATGGAACCGATGAACTAATGATCTGGGTTGCAGATCACGTTTTTATTTTAGATGGCACAGGCTCGATGCCTACGGAAATAGTGTATGCAAAGAAAAATACGTTTGCATATGAACCTCCCTATTATGCTTATAAATCTGTTTCCAGTAAGGACCTTAATGGAGACGGGTACCCAGAATTGTTGTTGTCAATGTCTAGAGGTATTACCAGAGATGACTACAAATTATTCACCAAACTATTTCGACCTGCAGGACCATTACTCTCGACTGATTCACCCAGAATGCCCGAGTCACATTCTCTAGCAACAGCATTCCCCAATCCCTTCAATGCATGTGTTCAGGTTGAGTGGAGTGGTTTGAAATTTGGATTAAATATGATTGAAATCTACAGTATAACTGGTCAATTAATAAAAACAATAACACTGCACCCAGATGGATATCATTCGGGTGGATCTGTTATCTGGAATGCAACAAACAATCAAGGGGAGGAGGTCCAATCAGGGGTTTACCTAGCTAGACTCTCTGGTGAGTCGGTAGGCCAGGTTATTAAACTTACACTCTTAAAGTAGAAAAATTGGAGGGGACATGCAACTAGTGCAGAAATTGTTAATTATATTTATCACTTTAACCTTGTTGTCAGCCGTACTATGGGCGACAGATTGGAACTCAATCGTTACAACGAGTGCCACTATAGACCCAGATACAGGACTATGCTCTTTTGAGGAACATGTGGAGCTGGACTTATTTGCCAATGCAAATGGTCTGCATTTACTTGTACAGGACGATGATGGCATAAAGTACAGGAGGTACAACACTTCTGGCACAATCCAATCAACCACCACAATTGCCAGTGGTGGTGAATTTCCGAATATCATTGGAGATGATGATGATCTATATCTTGCCTATTTCGACAATGATTCACTATTCGTTATGGAAAGCTCAAACAACGGAAGTACTTGGTTAGATTATGATGATCTCTCTCTATCTGGTAATGATTGTGTAGGTATTGATCTTGCATTTGACGGCTCTGGTTTGCATGTGGTTTATACTGATGATGGAGATGCACACTATAGATTATTGACTTCTAGCGGGTGGTCAAACTATGAAAATGTGTCAGATGATGGTGGGGTTTATGGTAGCCCTCACATCGCATTGTCTTCAAATAGGATTCATGTTTCCTGGCACACATATGGTTTTCAGTATTATTGCAATGATGGTGACGAACTGATAAGGGATAAAGTCGGCAGCACTTGGGACAGTACTGCACAAACAG
>JAERTJ010000108.1 GCA_016844945.1 Fidelibacterota bacterium
AATTAAGCCTTCAGGTCACGCCCCAAGCCTGAATTAGCCATTTTGGTTACCTTTTGGCGCTGTGTCCGTTCCGCCTTGATACCGGACCTGGCATTTTGGTGGAGAGCCATGGCGGACTTGTTTTTGGTTTCTGCTTTTGTAGCAGTTATCTCGGTACGTAATTGTTCCAGTTCGAGGCGTTGACGTTCGAGGTCGATCTGCTCTTGCTCGGATACTGGGTCCGAATACATAACCTGCATGAGGATCCGACGTTCTTGTTCTGATTCTTGGTGACGTTTTTGTTCCAGCTTCAATTTATGAAGTGCGCGGAGAGTAATTGGCTTGGGTGGTGGTTCCCGGTTCTCAAGTAGGAATTCGTAGGCTCGCATTGTCGGCTCCCCGTGGTGGTCTTGGTACGGGTATTTATTTGGTAAGGAAGAGATGAACTGAATGAATGCTGTAGAACATACCCATTTTTGTATCGAGCTACTCCCTATTTGAGCCTGCTGGCAAAGTGAAATGGAACCGCGATCCTTCACCAGGGTTGCTTTCAACCCATATCTCACCACCATTTTTCTCTACCATTTCCTTGCACAGTGGAAGGCCTAAACCGGTTCCGGGTTCTCCTTCGGTTCCTTTCGTTGATGTCTTCTGGTCAAGTGAAAATACCTTTTCAGCATGTTCTCTCGTCATGCCAACACCCGAATCTTTGACCGTTAAACGCACCATGCCACCGTCCTTACTGGCCGTAACATCAATGGTCCCGCCGGATGGAGTAAATTTCAAAGCGTTGGCAACAAGGTTTCTAATCACTGTCTGGGTCATGTTGGGATCAGCATATACACTTGATTTTTTGATTTTGTTTTCTAACGCAATGCTTTTGTCTAGTGCTACTGGCAGAAGGGTTTCAAAACTTTCATCAACGAGTTCGTTCAACGGGTTGATTGTTGGCTCAAAGGTTGCCCCTTCCATCTGTAGGCGTGACCACTCGAGTAGATTTTGTAATAGATCAAATACCTTGTTGGCGGAATCGTTGACATTATTGGAATATTCGACAAGTTTTTCCTTGCTGAAACTATCCGCCATTTGTGACATCATTTGAGTCATGCCGAGAAGGGAGGTGAAAGGGCTTTTTAGGTCATGAGAAATTATTGAGAAGAATCTATCTTTGACTCTTGATTCATATTTCAACTCTTCAACCAACGCCGCTTCTTTTTCAGCTAGTTCAACAAGTCCAGCGGCTTGGCGTTCCAAATCTGCTTTGGCTGAGCTAATCTCAACAGTCCTATCAGCTACCTCTGTTTCAAGACGACGTGTAGCAACTCTGAAGCCTAAAAATAGAAGAATCTCTATTAAAAAAAATCCAAGTATCCCGTAGCCAACATTGAAAAGTTGTGATTTTTGAAACGCTGCCATTTCATTATCAGCATTCCGCCAAAATACAACCGACCCCACATTTTTTCGTTCAGGGTTCTTTGTTCCTATGTAGTCCCGAAGTGGAAAATGAGAAATTGCGTAGTACGTATCTTCTAGTTTTAGTATGCTGGCTCCAATATCTCGGAAGTTAATACCTTTTTCTAGCCCTTGTTGAACGATGTTCTTCATATTCTTTCGAGAAGAAGCTTCAAACACACAGTCACAGACTTTCAGGCCGTCGCCAAATTTTCTCATTATAAAATCAGGCCACATCGCTGATTCGATGTGTTCTCGCGTCAACAATACACCGCCACCATGGCCAGTCCTATTGTCAAGAATTTTGAATATAATATCGAAGGATGTGCCTACTTCTAGTACGCCAACGTGAACAGGACTACCCTTTTGTTTATCCCATGCTGATACTGGAACCACCCCTCGAAGACCCGAATAAACACGGCCCGTTTCAAAGCCCGACCTAGATGTGTGTTCGGCGTTTGTATCGACGATTGTAAAACGAACATCGTCCATGTTGTCTCCAAATTTATCTGGGCGATGAACTCTGAGGAAACTGGTTGATCCCGGGCCGAGATGAAAATGAAGTTGGCGAACTTGAAACTCTTTCTGAACTTCTTTCCAGTTTGGTCCAACTTTATCAAGTAATTCTTTTCGCGCCGCAGTCGCTAGTGGGCCACCTTTTCCCCCACCCTCTATCTCCACGGCCTTTTTTCCTGCCAGAAAAATATTTTGAACTTCTCTATCATTCGCAATTAAGGTCGCCATCGTCAACATATTGGCAAAGGTCTGGGATAAGAGAGTGTCAAAACTCGAATTGATACGCCGCCCCTCCGCTTCGATGTTTCTTTCGAAAGCTTCAGTGGAAAATAGATGGTTGGTAAATACAAACACACCATCGATAACCGCAATGGAAATGCTGAGGAGAAGAAAAATATGGGAGCGGCGTTTCACTATATTTTGGCCTGAAATTGTTGGCTAATGACGGTCAAGTTTTCAAAAAAATTGGTTAACTCCCAACGAACGGTTATTCTGTATTTCATAATTATAGATGTTCAAGCCGTCCTGAATGGCAGCAGAATGCCCCGATGGGTCGCGAAGTCCAGCGGGCTCAGGAAGCCGTCCCCGTCTTTATCAATCTTGTTAAAAATTATCTCTGACTTTGGCCATTCTTCAAGGTCCACCTTACCGTCGCCATTGGAGTCCAGTTTGCTGACCGTCGCGTAGGGTTTGCCCTTCTCGGCGGTCGTCAAAGAAGGATGCAGAATGGACAGGACCACGACCAATGTTGCCACTATCGTGCCGGTGCCTGATTTTCCACATTTTGAAAAAAGCATTGAATCCCCTCAAAGACCTGAAAGCCGAATAACAAGTCAAGCCCCACCCCGCAGCCTCAACCGCTTCCATCATTTTTATTAATGTCGCTCTTCCTGCCATAACTTACTGAATAAAATTGTCTGTGGGAGTCCCCAAATGGGGACATTTATAATTTACTTATTGTGCATGATAGATAGGTAATGGATCACACGAGAATGGTTAAAGCCACAGTTTGTTCCGGAGGCTATTTAAAAAAATATACAGGCGTACTTGCAACAATACAGGTTGAAACTCGAGGCAATTAAGAGGACTATATAATGGCTGAGAAGAACCCACAAGATATGAACAACACAATGGACGGTGGCCCTGCGGCTGGCGGACCCGCTCCGATTGACGGTGGCGCTGCTGACGCCTTGGGTGGAGCCTTGGGCGGTGCCCCCGCAGATGGGCCGATGCCTATGGATCCTGGTGCGGCGGCTGATGCGGCAATCGGCTCTGCGATGGACGGAGCCATGGCACAGGGTGGCCCGGCTCCTGCTGACGGCATGCCCGGACCCGATCCCATGGGCGGCATGCCCGAAGGTATGGATATGCCGGAAGATGCCGGAACGGATCCCGCCGATGATCCCACGGCTGGAATAGCCTAGTCCCCGATGGCAAAAATCTGGAACTCCACCTGCCTTCAACTGGTGGAGTTCCTTTTTTTCTCAAGCAATGCTAGCTACGGGCATAACCAAAAGTGACCACCAGAGCCTTTCGATCATCCGCCATTGGGGTCACCTTTATCGCTCGCCAGTTTGGCGTGCGTGTTAATACTGACGCGATTGAAGAAGCGATCAACGCTGGCACACTCTCAAATTCAAAAGAATTCGCTGCCTACTTTTTCACTCAAGGCATACAGGTCAAAGCACGTAAACTGAAACCCGAAGAACTGGTTTCCAAAGCATACATTTATCCTTGTGTCGCCATTATGAAGGATGGGCGGTCGTTCATCCTTGCCGGGGCCGACACTTCAAGGGGACCCGACAAGACCAAAGTCATCGCCATCGATCCGATGGACCCGACGGCCCAGCCTGTAAGAATCGAACTGCCTCAATTCGTCAATGACTGGGCCGGGCAAATTGTCCTCGTCTCCAAAAGTTCCGGCAACCCATCAACCGATCGCCCCTTCGACTGGCAATGGTTCCTGCCAGAACTCTATCGTTTCAAAGGGGTTATGGCGCTCACATTCGTGATTTCCCTGCTGTTGCACGCTCTTGGGATCACGCCAATCATTTATATTCAGATATCCCTGGACAAGGTTCTCGGATACGAGGCGACGGCGACCCTGTACGTGCTCACTGCCGCCGTTACTTTGGCACTGATATTCAATGGCATCCTGAGCTATGGGCGCGATTACGTCATCAATCATATCTGCACCACCATTGAGGCCCGCCTGACTGGCGATATCTTCGACAAAATGCTGAACCTGCCCGCGCAAACCTTTCACACGACCAGCCCGGCTGATATGGAAGGCAAGGTTCAGTCTGTCGTCGCCGTTCGAATGTTCCTCGCACGGCAAGTCCTGACCAATTTATATGACGCCACCGGTATACTCGTCTTTGTCCCCATCCTGTTCGGCTACAGTCCGGTTTTAGCTCTGGTGGTGATTTTGTTCTCCATCGCGCAGGGCGGCATTGACCTGGCATCAAAATACCGCCAAAGAGCCATAGGCGGTAAAGTAGGTGAAGCGAATATGTCGCGGATCCGTACACTAAGGGAAACCATTGGCGGTATCGATACCGTCAAGACCCTCTCACAGGAGCCCATTCAGCGCCGGGAATGGCGAAACGCAGCCGCTTCAATCATTCGTCGCAACACAGAAATGTCATCGCTGACAAACCTGACCGGTAGCATCAACGCCACGTTGATGAGCCTGATGACGGTGGCTATCGTTTTCACCGGTATTAACCTTGTTTTCGCTGGCAGTCTTTCTGCCGGAGCCATCATCTCGTGCAATATGCTGGGTGCCAAAGTTGTCTCACCTATCAAGGGTTTGATAACCTTTTTTGCCAACACCCACATCATCAACAGCGCCATGGCGCAAATTTCATCCATTTGGAATGCTAATCCGGAAAGGACGGGCAGTGGCAGCCAGCAGGTGATTCAGGGCGGCTTCCAAATCCGCGACGTCACCGTCAAGTTTGATGATCACGCGGTTCTCGACAAAATCAGCCTCGACATCCCAACCCGCGGCAAGGTTGTCATCGTCGGACCTTCGGGAAGTGGTAAATCGACGCTGTTGCGGCTCTTGCAGGGGTTGTTAAAACCTTCGGAAGGAATGATTGAAGTCGACGGCGTCAATCTCGCCAGTGTGGACCTGTCATTTTACCGCAGCCAGGTAGCACTGGTCGATCGATACCCGAGCTTTTTCGCCGGAGCGATTGATGAGAACCTTCGCCGGGTCCGCCCGAACATCAGCGCTCGGGAACTCGAAGTTATTATTGAAACATCTGGGCTGGGTTTGTTAAGCGAAAACCTTCCCGAAGGCCTGAGCTCAACCATCGATCAAACAGCTTCCAACCTGTCGCAAGCCCATAAAATTGTCGTTGGCCTTGCCCGCGCGCTGGCCAGCGCACCCAATCTGTTGTTGCTGGACGAAACTTTTAACAGCCTCGACAAGCGCGTGCTGGTGCACCTCAAGAAGAACCTGAACCAAATTGCCCAAGGTCGAACGCTGGTAACAACCAC
Source organism: Fidelibacterota bacterium (assembly GCA_016844945.1). GTDB lineage: Bacteria > Fidelibacterota > UBA8477 > UBA8477 > JABMPR01 > JABMPR01. The sequence continues at coordinate 5,455 of JAERTJ010000108.1, forward strand.
CCATGACATGCGGTTTGTCCCCGATTATGACTGGATCATCGTGCTCGACAAGGGAAAGGTGATTGGCCAGGGAAAACACGATGAGCTTCTGTCCAATTGTCCCCTTTATGCCGAATTATGGCGGCTGGAGAAGCAGATTGACGGTTCCATTCCACAGGCGGAAGGATAGGGATCGATGGCTACTGAAAGATTTTATCCCAAGGGTGAGTTTATTTTTCGCGAAGGAGAAAGCGCGGATTATGCCTACGTCCTGAATGGTGGAAGCATCGAAATCGTGAAAACGGGCATAGACGGCGATGTTGTCCTTGCAGTTCTCGATGTCCCAAGCACCCTGTTTGGAGAGATGGCGCTGATTGACGGAGAACCCCGCAGCGCCGGTGCCCGCGCCGCTATCGATACCAAAATCACCGAAGTTTCCCAATCGGATTTTCTTGCATACGTCCAGCAAAACCCGACAGCCGCCATAAACATCATGAAAAAGCTGTCAACGGAGATTAGAAAGGCCAACAAGACAGCCTCGCTTGTCGGCAAGGCTGACGATGAAGGCAATACCTGCCATGTCGGGATCAGCATAGACTCCGAACATATGCCCCAGGACAGCGACGACACGGACGCCATTTACGACACCCCCCCGTCCAGGCCTTTGATGTTCACAGGTGTTGCGCTGGTGCTGATGTTCGTTGTAGCATTTCTCTTTTCATATCAGGCTGTTGTCGATACCACCGTTTCATCACGAGGAAAATTCACCACGAAAGTGCCGAATGTTGAAATTCAGGCCTCATCAAGCGCCGTCGTCCGCAAGCTTCTAGTCAAACGTGGAGACATCATCGAAAAAGGCCAACTGGTTGTCCTTTTGGACAGTACTGTTGCAAAGGCAGACCTGAAGGGAAACACCGAGAAGCTGTCGGCGGTCATTGGTCGTCTCAAGCGCCTGAAAATGGAACAGGAACTGATCAAGTCCCGGAAATCAATTCCAACCAACCACGGCATCGACGTTCTTAACCTGGACATTCTTAGTAAGCGGCTGGAACAATACCGCTCAAAGATGAATTCTTTTGCCTCCAAAATTCGGAAAATCAACAAGGAGATTTCCACCGCAAAAACAGAAGTCTCCTCGGCCCGGGAAACGGTCCTCATCACCCAGGAACAATTCCGGCTTAAAGAGCAAATAGAAGCGGCGCGCAAAAAGCTATATGATAGCAAACATGGTTCTCTTTTGAATTACCTTCAGGCGCGCGACGCGACGCTGGCTTCCAGGCGAGCCCATTTCGATTCGGTCAATGCCGTTGAAGGAAAAATCGCCGCCATGACGGCCAAGACATCCGACCGGGGAACCTTGCAGGCAGACAAAAATGAATTCATCGCCAAATGGGCGAGCGGGTTGGGTGAGAATATGGCCAAGGAAGAAGAGGCCCTTGGCCAACTTCGGCAACAAGGTATGAAGCTGGATCAAAACGTCAAAAACGTCGAAGTGAGAGCTACCGCCAGTGGTATCGTCCTGAACGTCCCGACGGTTTCGGAAGGATCCATCGTCCGAGAAGGTGACAGCCTGATCACTCTTGTCTTGGTAAATCAGCCCCTGACTCTTGAGGTTGATGTTGATCCAAAGAACATCAGCGATATCAAAATGGATATTCCCGTTTCGGTCAAACTCGACGCCCTGCCTTTCCAGCAATATGGGGATCTGAAGGGACGACTGGTCTACATTTCAGAAGACACCTACAACGAGTCCCTGTCCGGCGAAAAAGGAGCCTTTTATCGAGGGCAGGTCGATATGCCCGTTGCACAACTTTCCTCCCTGCCGCCAGACTTCCACCTGACGCCGGGAATGTTGGCCAGCGCAGATATGAAAGTCGGTGAAAAACGCATCATCACTTATCTGACGAATCCCATCATAAAAGGGTTATCATCTGCTTTCAGCGAACCTGATTGAGGCTGGTTTAATTAACTTGATTTAGCGCGTGTCGCACCTGATCTGATTTAAGACTCCCATCAAAGGGCATGGGGCCCCAGGAAGGCAATGCAGCAAAAAGAATAACAACATTGCGATTATAGAATGATTACTCTTGAGATGTGATGGCGTGAAGCATGGGTTTGTAGGCTGGCACATTCTGGATGTAGAGAAACGCTCTTGAAAAAGCGTTTGACGTGCTTTTTTACATTACCTTTGATTGATTATCATTCAATTCTACCCCCCCCATTCCGTGTATATTGTGCTGGACTCACTTTTTCGATTGTGAGAGGTTGCTATTTTAAAGCCATAATTTATCTAGGGTTATTATGGGCGTTCATCTGGATTTTGCGACGGCAACCGACAGGTTCTACGAAGTATTGTTTGAGCAAATCCCAAGCATTAAAGAAAGATTTGCGGACAACACGCATCAAAGGGAAATGTTTTTATTAATCTTGCAATTCATTGACCGCAATCACGCCAACGACGAAATATTATCTGACTATCTGCAAATGCTTGGCGACAAGCACAAAATGAAGGGGCTGAACAGAGTCCATATGAAAATGGGGCGGGTTGCTTTTGAGCAGGCTATTGAGGCGGGTGGCAAAAATCTGAAAAGCGAACAAAAGCAGACTTACTTGGATGCATTAGTTGTGCTTGAACGGATGATGGGGTTTGAAGTGGTTTCTGAATAATCTGAGCCAATAGAAAAAGCGCAACTTAATAAAGCGAGAAATAGACAATATCCAATGATTCCTAAATCCAAAACCCTGCCCATTATCATAATGCCTTTTTTAGGTGGGGCCGTGCTAATCCTTGGCGGAATGATGCTGGAGGAAACCCTTCCAGACTGGCGATTGAACAATCACACTTTCCACGCCGTTATTGAAGGCTTAGGTGCCTTTGCCGCCATTACCGTTGCGATATTGCTTTTAGTAATAAAGAAGGTTGATTTTTCCCAACCCATTAATCACGGAGTTGCTTGCGGATTACTCGGGATGGGTATACTGGATGGCATTCACGCAGCGCTGGATGTAGGTGAGAGTTTTGTGTGGACACATAGTTTAGCGACCTTTGTTGGCGGCACTTTATTTGCTTTGGTGTGGTTTCCACAAGGGAAGCGATCTAGCCGATTAAAGGAATGGTTTCCATATATCGTCGCATTTGCAGCGATCATAATCGGGACAGCATCCATATTGAGTTCCGCTTATTTCCCTACAATGATAGACAATGGGCAGTTTACGCCTGCCGCACGGGTGCTGAATATTTTGGGCGGCATAGGTTTTTTAATCGCCGCCGCATATTTCATCTTTGCCCCATCAAGCCCCAAGGGCATTGAACAGGTTATTTTTTCAACCCTGTCCTTCTTGTTCGGAATAGCCGGTTTGCTGTTTGAGTTTTCTGAACTATGGGATACACCGTGGTGGCTCTGGCATATCTTGCGCCTAGCCGCATATCTTGCTGCCACATTATACATTTTTACGATGTTTCTTTCCCTTGTTGGGCGACTTAAAAGGCGCAATGACGAGTTGACCAACAAAGCGGTGGCACTTGCCGCAGAAATCACCAAGCGCCAACTGACTGAAAGTGCGCTTATCACAGCGAAGACAGCCGCAGAGGATGCCAGCATCGCCAAATCGGAGTTTCTGGCAATAATGAGTCACGAGTTGCTAACGCCGCTAAATGCTATTCTTGGATTTTCTGAGTTAATAAAAATGGAGGCTTTTGGCGCACTTGGTTCAGAACAATACAAGACCTACGCCAGTGACATTCATTCCAGCGGTTCGCACCTGCTTTCCTTGATTAACGATATTCTGTATATGGCAAAGGTTGAAAGCGGCCAGAAGAGTCTGAAAATTGTTTCTTTTGATGTTAATGACCTGATTAATGACTCCATTATCCTTATCAAGGACGAGGCTGCGATTTGTGAGATATATCTAACCAATGATGTAGCAAGCGACATCCCATCGAATCACGGTGATTATCATGCCGTCAAGCAATGCCTGATTAATCTTCTTTCCAATGCAGTTAAGTTCACACCGAAACAAGGAACGATTACAATATCCGCATCAGCCCATCCCCAGTGGTTTTTTCTATCCGTGACTGACACGGGGATTGGCATTGCCAAGGAGGATATGGACAAGTTGGCGCAACCGTTCACGCAGATCGAACGGAACAAGACACAGAGGTTTCACGAGGGAACAGGTATTGGTTTATCGATTACCCGCAACCTTATTGAAATGCACGGGGGAAGATTGGAGTTCGACAGTGAGGAAGGTGTTGGCACAACGGCAACGATTATCCTGCCAAGGGGAGAAATACTTGACCAGAAAAATACACCAACAAATCCATTTCCCCTAAAAAATGAGTGACGACCCCAGCGACCATTCTGAGATGACGGACATTTGCAACGCCTGAACATCCGCAGAAACCCTGACCCTATGTTTAGCCCCTTGCCTGGCCACTGCCCCTGACAAATGACGTGACAATCGGTGCCTTGGATATGGTGCCGGTAGACCTGAAATCCTTGGGCAACTACATCAAGACCACGCAATCCTATGATGTTCATCCCGATTTAGATGACTCAATCAAGTACGCCAATCAGGAGTATATCAAGCAGGCGCAATAGGGAAATAAGTTCACCATTGTGATTAGGAAAGGTGGAGCACTTAAAAGAGCAATAACAGACGGAGAACGCCGGAGCAATAATCCACCACTGAAGCGGCCAGAATGTCTGGTTGTTGGCCGGAGTAAAAATCCGCCAGTGGTAAGCTTTCTGCTTTTGCAGAGGGCGGGGATGAAGCAAGTGGAACTCTACGGGCGCGTACGGTATGCGGTAATAATTCAAGGTATGAGCCGCCGGGAAGCGGCACGGTTGTTTGGCGTTGACCGGCGCACGGTTGACAAGATGTTGGCGTTTTCAACTCCTCCTGGGTATCGCCGCAAGAAGGCACCGGCCCGTCCCAAGCTCGACCCTTTTGTCACAAATCACAGAAACAATGGGTAGTGATAGCTAGCGATTTCGAAAGCATTATTTGTAGTAGTCGCGACCTTATCTGACAGTTGCCGATTTTGACGCGGTGTCTGTCAGGTTAAATTCAACCTACGAACTTTTCCTTCCAGATTTGTTTTCCGTCCTCCAGGGTCTGCAGGGGCGTTCTGCCTTCGCAGACTTTACCCTGATGGGTGCGCTCATTGTTGTAGTGATCGATCCAAAGGTCCAGATCATTTTGCAACTGATCTATGTCTTCATAGATTTTCTTGCGGAACGTCACCTGATAGAACTCCTGCAAAATGGTTTTGTGGAAGCGCTCGCAGATGCCGTTTGTCTGAGGTGACTTGACCTTGGTTTTGGTATGCTCGATGTCGTTGATGGCCAGGAACAACTGGTAATCGTGACGATCCGCCCGGCCACAATATTCCGTTCCCCGGTCCGTCAGGATCCGCAGCACAGGCAGGTCATGCTCTTCGTAGAATGGCAGAACTTTCTCTTCGTAGAATGGCAGAACTTTGTCGTTCAACATATCTGCCGCCGTGATCGGGGTTTTGGTGGTGTACAGCTTGGCCTGGGCGACCTTGGCGTAGGTGTCGATATAGGTTTGCTGATACACCCGCCCGACGCCCTTCAGGGTGCCGACATAGAAAGTATCCTGAGAGCCAAGGTATCCGGGGTGTGAGGTCTCGATCTCGCCCCAGGCTTGGCGAGCGCCGGGGCCTCTCCAGCAGCGCTTCGACACCGCCTTCCTCGACGGCGTCGCGATAGCGGTAAAACGTGTCTCGCGACAGTCCCATCATCTGACAAGCCTTCGACACGTTGCCAAGTTCTTCGGCCAGATTCAAAAGGCCGACTTTATGACGAATGATTTTTTGATTACTCTGTAGCATGAGGGTTACCTCCAATATGGTTTTGATGGTGTGGTTAAGCACCACTATCAAAACCGGTAACCCTCACCCTTTCAAGGGAGCGGTGTCAGATTAAGTCGGAACTACTTCACATTATTGCGCTTCTTTAAACGCCAAGCCAAATAACGTCTGATAACCCTTCACTTTTGAAACTTTGCAACCAAGCCCCTCCAATTTTCGTTTGAGCGACTTGTCGGCAACATCTGGACGCTTCAAGCCCTGTTCCATCACCCAAGCCTTGATCGCAATACGGAGGTCCATGAAGACCTCAGGTGTTGCACTTGGCGTGAGAATCCAGCATTCGTTGATAAACTTGAAAGCTTACATCAAAATTTTTTATGATCCTTAATGAAAGCCGTGAAATCGTTCTTGTGAAGCGGCTTACTGAAATAAAACCCCTGGATTTCATTGCAGCCTAGATCGAAAAGCATTTCCACCTGCTCCTTCTTTTCCGCACCCTCTGCCACCACATTGAGTTCGAAAATTTTGCCAAGTTGAATGATGTTTTCCAGGAGCAGCCGTCCCGTTTGGGAATTTTCCGAATCATCGACAAATGTCTTATCTATCTTGATCCCTGTTACGGGAAGGTTTTTTAGGTATGAAAGTGAAGATTGTCCAATACCGAAATCATCTATGTAAATCATGATTCCCTTATCACGAGCATTGTTGATTTGGCTTCTAACCTGGTCAAGGTTACCCACCACCTCTCTTTCGGTAATCTCATAGGAAATGTTTGATGTCATGTTGTCAGGAAGTCTGTCGACAAGTTCATTAAATCCGGATGTCTGGTAATGTAAAGATGAGGTGTTGATGGCTACCCTGATATTTTCATGTCCCTGCTGTTTCCACCCCGAAACATCCCGGATGACAATTTCCTGTACCCGTTCTGTCAATGGAAGAATTAAGTGAGATTTTTCAGCGGCACCAATGAAGATGGATGGCGGGATCATAGTCGTACTGTCTGGCATCCAGCGAACAAGCGCCTCCGCCCCGACTGTCTGTCCTGTTGAATTAATTTTTGGTTGGTATAAGACCTTGAATTCGTCATTTTTCAGCCCGGCAGAAAGTAAATTTTGGAGATTTTCGTCATGGGTCGCTCTTTGTCGCTCCATGTTGTAGATATTTCGGATGCCTTCAGCCTTGCGTAGTCGCTCGATCCGCGCCAAATGCATTTCAATTTTTGAAACAAGAACATCCCGATCAATGGGCTTGGTCAGGTAATCGTCGACACCTGCCTGCTGTCCCTTGATGACTTCATCTTTGAAATAATTTCCCGTCAGGAAAATAAACGGGATATCCCAAGACTGGGAATATTGGTGGCGGAAGTATTCCAGAAAAGCAAATCCATTCATATCCGGCATGATGACGTCACAGATGATGATGTCTGGTTTATTTTCCAGGCCCTCATTTGTCAGGTTTTCAATGTTATTAGCCCGACCTTCCAGGATGCCGATTGCGGCCTTAACACTATTTGCAAAGTAGAAATGCCATGCAGGTTTGACACAGGGAAGTGATCGACGCAGGCTATCGAGAAAATTCTGGTCATCATCAATAATAAGCAGGTTTACCATTTTATTGACTTAGGCCAAATTTCATGATTCGTTGGTAGCCCGTAAGTTGTTCTCATTAGAGGTTTAACGTTTCCAAGTCTTACTTCGTGCGATCTATCACGAAATCTCCATTTGAGAACATTCAAAATGAGTAAGTTATCGATAATCGAGGCTGTTCTGGGGCACACCGTCAATACGTTTGTTGTCAGCTCCATAACGGACTTTTGATCCTTTTTAGATGGCAGGTATTCGGTATGAAGCGGACATTATTAATGGTGGTCATATGTTCTGCTTCTGACCCAAAAAGATAAATTTCGCTTGAGGGTATGCTTCATGTTTTTCTAAGAACTGGAACGGGCTTGTCGAACTTGTAGGCTTTGCTTAACGCCTTTAAGCGATGAATATGATTGTCGGATAAGTACTGTCCCTTTGCCAGGATCAGCCGGTCTTCTTCTTCCAGTTTTAGGTCATCGATCAGATAGTCTCCAGCCCGCAACAGGAAGATAGAAAGTTCATGCTTAGTGGAGCCTTGTTGGAGCTTCGAGCCGAACTCCCGTTCCAGCGTTTTCCTAACGGTATTCAGGAGTTCGGAGTCGTAGCGTTCGGCATGATCATATAGCTTTTCAAAAGCAGCCATATAAGACAGACCGCCACTTAAGACCTCATCCAAGTCATTTAGGATTTTCAAAATTTTAGCTTCGACCGGCAGCTCGACGTCATCCTGCAGGTCCGTGGGTATACCGGAACCGTCCAGCCCTTTGTGTTGAAGGTAAACAATGTCCGCTACGGTATTAAGGCGGGGAATGTTGCCGATCAGCTCCTTGGCGATGCCTGGCGCGGCATTAAGGAGCTCTAACTCGCTTTCTGACAATTGGCTTCCCGAAACCCTTTTTTCCACAATCTCATCTGGAATGGAGATGTTTATGATCGGCGCCAACATTGCGGACATTCTCATTGTCCACACCTGATGGAGTTGAAGCTCCTTGGCAATTACCTCGGCCCATTTTAGCAAGCGGTTGCCCCGCCCGTAAGCGATTGGATCGGCAATCGAAAGAATATCGACCAAAACCTTGACGCTGCCAGCTAAGGTATTTTCCAGCAACTGGCGTTCCGCCGTGATCAGGTTGTGTTGCGCTATTGCCGCGTCGATGCCAACGGCGAGCTCTTCAGGAGTACAGGGTTTGTTGAAGAACCGGAAAATATTGCCTTCATTGATGGCGTCAAGTGCTGTTTGCTGGTCCGCATTTCCCGTCAACATGATGCGAACAGTGTCGGCAAATTTCTCTTTGATAATTTTCAGAAGTTCAAGGCCCGTCATGCCAGGCATTCGCATATCGACAATCGCGACGCTAAATTCGTTTTCCGATAATGACTGCAATGCAGCGTCACCTCCAATTGCGGTGGTTAGGTCATACCTGCCGTCAAAACTCCGACTTATCGCCTGAAGTAAATTTTCATCATCATCGACAAATAGAACCTTAGACAGCATGATCGAATTCCCCCTCTTGCAAGTCCGAAACAAACCCATCAAAAATTTCGTGCCATGCATCCAGGCGATGGGATACGCCAACAGTCTCTAAAAAATCCATGTCCAGACGGTGTGCGTTATCTGTTTTTTCGTCTGTATCTGACTTCGGGGTTATCAGCGCCTGCGCTACGTGGACGCAGCACAGTACGGAAACGTTGGATACGGAATTGACCGTACTGGGTGTATGATGATAGGCGACTGCTTCAACGATGGGGTCCGTAAAGCCCCACAATCCCAACAGATAGGCGCCGATATCAGGATGGGCAGCACCAAATGCCAATCTTTCAGCACTTAGGATGTCGGTGTTATGGTCTTCCAAGAACAACATGGCCTTGTCGAACCGTTCAAAGTCGTTGGCGATGAGGGTCAACGTTCCGATATGCGCCAAAGAGCCGGCAGAACTAGCCTGATCAATTTGTTCATTTGAAAGATTATC